>CALQBJ020000015.1 GCA_943328785.2 Bifidobacterium breve | reverse complement strand
GGCGCTGCGCAGTGCGCTGCGAACGGCGTCGAAGGCTGGCGCGCCCTGGCGTGTGCGCACCGCGCTCGACGTCCTGACCACCCTGGACTCGCTGGCGTGGGCGGCGCTGGTGGGCGTGCTCGACGAGTGCCCGGTGATGCATGCGGCGCTCGCCTCGCGCCACAGCCATGCGTTGACGGTGAGCGCCACGGCCTTCGAGTTCATCTCGGAGAACAGCCAGATTGCGGCCATTCACGACTACATGACAACGCTGCCCGAGGCACTGAGCGCCTGAGCGATCAGCGCACCTGAAGACGCGCGGCTACGTTCTCCCTGGTGGCGCGCTACGGTTCAATCGGCAGACCGGCAGACGCGTCCATGCAGCCGGGGCACCGGCGCAACAGGATATCGGCGGCGCGCACGCCGTATTCCGCGTCACAGCGCTTGCACTTCAGCACGTAGACGGCGTCTGCGGCACTCGTCCACGCGGCGCCAATCCGCCGCTGCATCACCTGCTCGTTCAGGTTCTCGTAGCCAACATCGGTCGGACGCTCGGAACTCGACCCGGCCCGCCGTTGCTCCGGCGCGCGCGCCGCGCCGTCGCTGGCGGTGAGCACGGCATAGCGGAGCGCCATCTTCTTCCGCCCGTACGAATCGAAGTGGACGATGACGTAGTCGTGGCTCTGTTCGATGACAGCACCAGTGCCGAAGGTGGCGTGCGCGACGCGATCGCCGGGATTCCAAGTGTGCATGTTCGCGGCAGATCGTACCACGCGCCTGCGAACCAGACGGCCGGGTCGTGCGCGTTTGTCCTTGCTGTGGCACAGGCACACCAGTAGGCTTGAGTTGTCCGCTTTCCTGAGTTCCGCACACGCCCTCTCCGCGGGCCTTCTCATCAAAGCCTCGAGCGTCGTCGCAGCCGCGTCACGCCACAGCGGTTCACGAGAGAAGGAGCCCGACTTGTCCAGATGGAGCAGCCCGCCAACCGGCCCGACGTCGCCAACCGGGTTCGCCGCGCCAACACAGTGCCCATCGTGTGGCGGGCACTCGCTGGTCACCACCGCGAAGGTGCCGTCAGCCGAGAGCTACTGGCGCTGCGACAGTTGCGGCGAAGTGTGGAACGATTCGCGCCGGACCGCGAACAGCCGGCCATCGCCAAGCCGGTCGACGGCACGATTCTGGTCGTAGCGCTTCCGCGCGGCGCTGGGCGCCGAGCATGAACCTCCACATCCTCTCCACGTCGCCCACCGACGCCGACCTCCTCACCCGCATCATCGCCGAACGTCAGCGTCATGCAGCGGTCCCGCTGAGCCCGGCTGCCTTCGACCGCTGGCAACAGGCGCAGAGCCGAACCGCGTGGGGCCGCACCCACATCACGCAGGTGGCGCTGCTTGGCGAGGACGGGTTGCAGGCCAGCGCCGCGTGCTATGCACTGTCCGCCGTGCTCGACGGCCGCAGCGTACGTGTGCAGGCAGTCGGCGATCTCCTTCACCACAGTGCCAACCCCGACGATGTGCGGGTGCTCGCGGAACAGGTCGTCGCCGGAGCCGCCACCGCCGGCGTGGACGTCGTGCTGCTCCTCGCGCGGCAGTCCCCATCGTGGAGCCAGCGACTCGGCTTTCACGACATCACGCCGCCCACAGTGGAGCTGACCTGTCCGCCGACACCGCGGCCGGGTGCGCCGATGCTGTCGATCCGCGCCGGGGAAGACACCGACCTCACCCACATCGTCGGCATGGGCAACACGGCCTGGGCCCCGTCGCGACGCTTCCACCTGGTGCGCGACGCCGACTTCATCAAGCACGGCATCGTCGTCGATCGCCTGCTGGCGGGGTTGTCGCCGCTCGGCACGCAGCGTCTGGAGTTCTTCGCGACTGAGGAAGGAACGAACGCCGCGGCCTACGTCGTCATGCGCGTGACCGAGGACGGCTGGGTGCTGCAGCAGTGCGGCGACCGCGATTCGACCGGCGCGCGCGTTGGCGCCATCATCCAGGCGCTCGTCGCCCGCGACCCGACCGCCACCGCCCCGCGCATCCGCGCCTGGCTACCGCCCGGTGTCGTGCCGCCGCAGGTGCGGACCACACCGAGCGAGGCGTCGCTCGGCTGCGTGCTGGCCCGTGTCCTCGCGCCGGCCCGCGACAGCGCGCCGTTGACCGCCGCCGACGCACTCTACTGGCGCAGCGACTGCTTCTGAGGCTGCGACGAATCGCCCTCAGAACGTCGCCGCGCACCTGACACCAGTGACCCGCTAGATTTCGACCTGAACGCCGAGTTCGGCCACACGCTCGGTCGGCAGCTTGAAGAAGCCGGCCGCACGCACGGCGTTGCGCGCCATGAACACGAAGATGCGTTCGCGCCAGATGGCCATCCCCGGGGCCGACGTCACCACCAGCGTCTCGCGGCCGAGGAAGTAGGTGATGTCGTCGCTGTCGATGGCCAGCCCGTGCTCGCGTGCTTCCAGCAGCGCCCGCGGCACGTCGGGGTTCTCCATGAAGCCGTAGCGCAGCACCACCTCGGACAGCCCCTGCCCGAGCGAGCGGATGCTGGCGCGCTGATCCTCTGATACGTACGGCACCAGTTCGGTCACCACCATCAGCGTAATGACGTGCTCGTGCAGCACCTTGTTGAACCGCACGTTGTGCATCAGAGCGGCCGGTGTGGCGTTCGGCTGCGCGGTCATGAAGACTGCGGTGCCAGGGACACGGGCCGGCGGCTGCTCACGCACGCCTGACACGAACTCCTCGAGCGGCATCGCGCGCGACATCAGCCGCTGCGACACGATCTGGCGCCCCTTCTTCCAGGTGGTCATCAGCGTGAAGAGCACGCCGCCAATCACCAGCGGCAACCATCCGCCGTGCGCAATCTTCAGCGCGTTGGCGCCGAAGAAGGCGAGGTCAACCGTCAGGAAGGTACCAGTCACGACGTAGGCCAGCGCCGGCGGCCAGCCCCATCGCTCGGTCGCCACGACGTGCAGCAGCAGCGCCGTGATGACCATGGTCATCGTCACGGCAATGCCGTAGGCCGCAGCCAACGCTGTCGACGTCTGGAAGCCGATGACGATGGCGATGGTGCAGACCATGAGCGCCCAGTTCACCTGCGGGACGTAGACCTGGCCGACTTCGGCAGACGAGGTGTGCTCGATGTCGAGACGCGGAGCGTAGCCGAGCGCGATCGCCTGGCGCGTCAGCGAGAAGGCGCCGGAGATGAGCGCCTGCGACGCGATGATGGCCGCAGCCGTCGCCAGCACCACCATCGGCAGCAGCGCCCAGGTGGGCGCCATCCGGAAGAATGGCTGCTCGGCGGCGCTCGGGTCCATCATCAGCAGGGCGCCCTGGCCGAAGTAGTTCAGGAGCAGCGCGGGAAGGACGAGCGCGAACCAGGCGATGCGAATCGGCCGCGGCCCGAAGTGCCCCATGTCTGCGTAGAGCGCCTCGCCGCCGGTCACCACGAGAAAGACCGCGCCGAGCACCGTGAAGCCATGCAGGTGATGGTTCACGAAGAAGGAGACCGCGTGGGGCGGGTCGACGGCCGTCAGCACGTCCGGTTGCAAGCGGAGCCAATACACGCCGAGCACGGCGAGCACGAGGAACCACAGCACCATCACCGGGCCGAACAGACGCCCCACGCGGTGCGTCCCCTGCTTCTGGATGGCAAACACGCCAATCAGGATGACCACCGTGATCGGCACCACGTACGGTTCGATCATCGGCGTGGCGACCTTCAGCCCTTCGATGGCGCCGAGCACCGTGATGGCCGGCGTGATCATGCCGTCGCCGTAGAGGAGCGCGGCGCCGAAGAGCCCCATCAGCACCAGTACCGGCCACTTCGGCACGTTGCGGGCACCGGCCGGCAACAGCGCGGTGAGCGCCAGGATGCCGCCTTCACCATGGTTATCGGCGCGCATCACGATGGCGATGTACTTCACCGAGATCACGAGGACCAGTGAGTAGATGATGAGCGAGAGGACGCCAAGGACGTTCTCGGGCGTGGGGGCGACCCCGTGCGGCCCGTAGAAGCACTCGCGCAGGGCGTAGAGCGGGCTGGTGCCGATGTCGCCATAGACGACGCCGACAGCGCCGATGGTAAGCGGAAGCAGTCGCTGGTGCGACGACCCTGTGGACACGAACACTCCTCCAATGAGCCGACGGGGTTAGCTGACGGGCTGGAGGTTGGAAGTCCCCTGCCGGAGTGAACCGGCTGCGCCCCTGAACCTGGGTCCCCCGCGGCGCTCGTCGAGCGCCTTAGGCGTGATGTCGAAGGGTTAGCCTACCAGAATTCCGCGGCAGTCACGGCACGATGGCGCGCCGGCGTCATCGACGCGGCGAAGCCGATCAACGCAGGGTGATCGGCCAGCGGTAGGCAGCAGCACCCCAGCGGCCTGACGGACTACTCGGCCGGCGTATCGCCCTTCTTCAACCGTTCGCGCGCCTTGTCCACGTCGCGATGGAAGACGAATAGGCGGTCGGCGTTCCCCTCGGGGTCGGTGAAGTTGAGCTGCTTGCCGTTCTTCAACTTGATGCGCAGGTTCTTCTCGAGATAGCCGACCTCGAACGTGCCCAGGTCGAGCAGCGGCGTCGAGAACGCATCGTCCTTGTCGATGGTGTCGTAGCGCAGGCCGCGCGCCGTGGCGATGAGCCGCCCCTTGCAGTTGCCCATGCGGTGCTTGTGGATGACCTCGATGCTGGCCTCGAGCCGCACTTCGCGGAGCTTCACCGCAATCTGCTGCATCCCCGGCTTCACGTCGATCGTCTGGGCCAGTCCCTCGAAGCCGGTCGCCGACACGTTCAGGCGATGCGCGCCCGGCTTGACGTCGGTGGTGGTGATAGGCGCCTTGCCGATGAACACGCGGTCGACGAAGACCTGCGCGTCTGGCACGTCGGCGCTGAACTCGATCATCGCGGCGTCGGCGGCGGGTACTGCCGGCGCGGCCGGTTCGGGCGTCGGGGCCGGAGCGGGTGCTGCCGATCTGGGACGGGAGTCGCCCGGTTTCGGGGCGACCGGCGCCACCTTGGCTTCGGTGGCCGGCGCCCGACGGGGCGCGGGCGCAGGCGCCGCGGCCGGTTTCTCGGCCGGCTTGCTGTCCGGGGCCGGCTGCGACGAACAGCCTACGATGACGAGCATCGAGAGGCCAAGAAGCAGATAGGAAGCTGATGCGAGGGCGCGTCGAGTCACGCCTGCAATCCTACCCGAAGGCCGGGCCGCCTTGGGTGGTGTGTCAGTCGCCGTCGAGCCGAGGCGCGGCGCGGCGCGCCAGCGCACCGATGACCCAGGTGTAGAAGTTCGTGGCCATGTAGACCACCCACAGCACGGGCACCGCGGCGCTGAACGCCATGAGCCACGCGACGATGTCGTCGGCGGCGGTCTCGGGGTGCCCGAGGCCGAGCAGGCCGACGTCGAGCCCCAGCATCGCCACGATAGTGGCGACCAGCGACCCACCGAAAGATGCCGGCAGCGAGCGCAGCAGCGGCAGCAGCACCATCGTGTTGAACGTGAAGCGCATGCGGTCCGAATGACTCCCCCAGAAGGTTACCTTCCAAGGGAGTCCCGGCGCTACTGCGGAAAGGCCATCTGGGCCGTGTCCCTGTGGAGTCTGCCCTGCTCGCGCGACGCGGCGCGACCCTGCTTCATTGGCTTTCACGATGGGCGAGGCTCGAACTACCTACTTGTTCGCGCTCGCGCCGGCCTCTATCGTCAACGTGTGTCGCCGGCCGCGCCCGCTTCACACAGAGAGGATTTGGTCATGAACTGGTCGTTGCGTCTGGCCACCGTCCGGGGGATCACCCTGAAGGTGCACATCACGTTCGCATTCATCGTGTTCCTCGCCGCTGCGAACTGGGCCGCACTCGGCCCGGCTGGCATGGCGTTCGGCGTCGGCCTGGTCCTGCTGCTCTTCGCCTGCGTCACACTGCACGAGTTCGGGCACGCGCTGGCGGCACAGTACTTCGGCATCCCGGTGAAGGAGATTGTGCTGCTGCCGATCGGCGGCATCGCGTTCCTCGGCCGCGCCACCCGTCGTCCGTTCGAGGAACTGGTGATTGCCGCGGCCGGACCGGCGGTGAACGTCGTCATCGTCGCACTGCTGGCTCCGGTCGTCTGGCTGGCGGGTGACGGGCGCGTCGACCTGATGCCCGCATTGCTGCGGCCTGACGGCGCGACGCCGTCGCTGCTCGAAGCGGTGCAGTGGCTGGTCGGGGCCAACATCGGCCTGGTGCTGTTCAACATGATCCCGGCCTTCCCGCTCGACGGCGGCCGCATCCTGCGCGGGCTGCTCGGCCTGCTGACCGACTGGTCGCGCGCGACGCGCTGGGCGACAGCGACGGGCCAGTTGCTCGCCATGGGCATGGGCGGCTGGGGCCTGCTCTCGGGGCAGTTGATGCTCGTCCTGCTCTCGGCGCTGATCTTCTTCTCGGCGTCGTCGACCGCCGCGGAGGAACGTGGCTACACCGTGCTGTCGTCGTACCGCGTGGGTGACGCGTGCAACCGGCACGCGCTCGTGCTCTCGGAACACGAGCGTGTAAGCACGGTGATCGGCTACATCCTCACCAGCTACCAGCCCGACTTCGCGGTACTGCGCGGCGCCGACCTGCTCGGGGTGGTGCGGCGCGCGCAGGTGGTGCAGTCGCTGGCGCTGCAGTCGGGCGACCCGGTCGTTTCCAGCATCATGAGGCCGGTGCCGCGAGTCGAGGCGCCGCACTCGCTCGCCGACGTCCGGCAGGCGATGACCGAATCGGGGGCACCGGTCGCCGCCGTGTTCGACCGCACGCTGTTCATTGGCCTCGTCAGCCTCGAGGACATTGCCGAGGCCGAGATGGTGCTGGCCTACACGCGGCGCGATGAGCCGCCGGTTCCTGGCGTCCGCCCGACGTCGCGCTTCAGTGCGGCAGAGGCCTGAGCCGACGCCTCGGTTCGCCAAGTCCGCCGCGCCCCGCCATAATCAGGTGTGGCACGGCGGCAACTCGAACACGACCCCGAGGAGGAACAGCGGCAACTGGACGCGGCGATGGCCGACGTCACGCCACTGCCGAAGGACCACCGCGTCCGCCTGCGGACCTTCCTGCCGCCGCCACCGGCGCCGCGTCAGCCGTATCGGCCGCCGCCCGAGCGCTCGCGCGACGACGAACCGGAGGACACCGACACCGATACCGCCTATGTGGCGCCCGGCGTCGATCGGCGCGCGTTGCGGAAACTGCGGCGCGGCCAGTACGTGGCCGCCCGTCACCTCGACCTGCACGGGCTGACCAGCAAGGAGGCGCTAGTCGAGGTGCGCACCTTCATCGAGTTGCATCGTGGTGCCTATCGCTGCGTGGCGATCGTGCACGGCCGCGGGCTGCATTCGACCGGGGCTCCCGTGCTCCGCACCGCCGTCCGGGCCCTGCTGCGCACCCTGCACAGCGTGCTGGCCTTCACCGACGCGCCGCGCGACGACGGCGGGACCGGCGCGGTCTACGTCCTGCTCCGCGGCTGAGACCACCCATGAGCCTCCACGTCTTTCTTCGCACCACGCCTATCCACACCTCGGCGCAGGCGCTCTTCGACTGGCACGAGGCGCCCGGCGCGTTCCAGCAACTGACGCCCCCGGGCGAGCCGGTGCGCGTGCTCACACAGGTGGGCGGCATCAAGGACGGTGCCCAGGTGTCGGTGCGGGTCGGCCCCTGGCCGTTGTCGCTTCGGTGGGATCTCGAACATCGCGACTATCACTACGGCGAGTCGTTCACCGACCAGCAGGTGCGCGGCCCCTTCCGGTCGTGGCGCCACGTGCACCGCATGGTGGCCACGGGTCCCGACAGCTGCATCCTGGAAGACCGCATCGAATACGCGCTCCCCTTTGGCCTGCTCGGCGACCTCGCCGCCAGGCTCATCGTCGAGCCGAAACTCCGCCGCCTGTTCGAGTTCCGCCACGACGTGACGCGGCGGGCATTCGCCGCCCGCTGAAAGCGGGCAGGCTTCAGGCTTCGGGCTCTGGGCTTCAGGCCCCGAGCCAAAGGTCCGGCTGAAGTCGGACACGACACCTGCACGCGGACAGTACATAGTGGTCCGGCTTCAGCCGGACCACCCGCCAGACCCGCCAGACCCGCCCGGCCTGCAGAAGGCAGGCAGAGCCGTCAGCGTCAATGACGCCAATCCGGCAGCGACGAGATCACGCACGCAAAAACACCAGCAATTCCGGTAGGCATGACTGTCGCAACGCACGCACGGCAGATGGCTACCGCAGCGGCACTCCCCACGAAGGCGCCAGCCGACAATCGTCTCAAGATGCTGGACGCCGCGATGACGCGTCACCGGCATCAACCTGACGCGCTCATCGAGATCCTCCACACCGCCCAGGAGCTGTACGGCTACCTCGACCTCGACTGCCTGAAGTATGTCGGCCGCTGCCTGAAGGTGCCGCCCAGCCGCGTCTACGGCGTGGCGACCTTCTACAACGTCTTCACGCTGAAGCCGCGCGGTGAACACACCTGCGTCGTCTGCCTCGGCACCGCCTGCTACGTGAAGGGGACGGCGACGATCCTGTCCGCACTCGAACGTGAACATCACCTCGAGGTTGGCGGCACCACGCCCGACGGCACGCTGTCGCTCGTGAGCGCGCGCTGCCTCGGCGCCTGCGGGCTGGCACCGGTGCTGGTCTTCGACCAGGAGATCGCGGGCCGCGTGACCGCCGAGACGGCACTGGCCCGCACGCGCAACTGGATGGAACAGCCATGATTGCCGACGATCTCGCGGCCGTGCGCGAACGCGAACGCACCGCCATTTCCCTTTCGACGGCGCGCATCGCCGTCTGCTCGGCGGCCGGCTGCATCTCGACCGGTGGCGCCGCGGTCAAGGACGCGCTCGGCGCGGCCGTGATCGCGCACAACCTGTCCGGCTCCGTGCGTGTGCTCGGCACCGGCTGCCTCGGGCTGTGCCACGCTGGACCGCTGATGCGGGTGACGCGTGGTGATGCCGAACCGGTGCTCTTCACGAAGACCACGCCGGCGTTTGCCGAACGGGTCATCGCCGGGCTGCCGTCCGGCGTGCTGCCGCTCGAACAGCGCTGCGATCTGCAGCAGCCCTTCTTCACACGCCAACACCGCATCGTCACCTCCGATGCCGGGATCGTGGACTCGGAACGGATCGAGGACTACCTGGCCGCCGGCGGCTACACCGCACTCGAACGCACGCTCGCCGAACTGCATCCCGAGGATGTCGTGCGCGAAGTGAGTCTGAGCGGCCTGCGCGGACGCGGCGGTGCCGGCTACCCCACCGGACTCAAGTGGAGCACCGTGGCGAAGGCGGCGGGCCACGGCACGTTCATCGTCTGTAACGCCGACGAGGGCGACCCTGGCGCCTTCATGGACCGCAGCGTCCTCGAGGGCGACCCGCACCGGGTCCTCGAAGGCATGGCCATCGCGGCGTATGCGGTGGGGGCCGAGCAGGGCTACATCTACGTGCGCGGCGAGTATCCGCTGGCCATCACGCGTCTCAAGACGGCCATCCGGCAGGCCGAGCGCATGCAGTTGCTCGGGCACCGAATCCTCGACTCGCAGTTCAACTTCCGCATCGACCTGCGCATCGGCGCCGGCGCGTTCGTCTGCGGCGAGGAGACCGCGCTCATCGCCTCCATCGAAGGTAAGCGTGGCATGCCGCGGCCGCGGCCGCCGTTCCCGGCCGAGGCGGGGCTGTGGGGGCGCCCCACCCTCATCAACAATGTCGAGACGTACGCCAACATCGCGCCAATCATCCTGCACGGCGGTGCGCACTACGCGACGCTCGGCACCGAACGCAGCAAGGGGACGAAGGTGTTCGCGCTGGCCGGACGTATCGTGAATACCGGCCTGGTGGAAGTGCCTATGGGCATGCCGCTCGGCGAGATCATCTTCGACATCGGCGGCGGCATTCCTGACGAGCGGCAGTTCAAGGCCGCGCAGACAGGCGGCCCGTCTGGCGGCTGCATCCCGGCAGCGCACCTCGACCTGCCGGTCGACTACGAAGCGCTGGCCGGCATCGGCTCGATCATGGGCTCGGGCGGCCTCATCGTGATGGATGAGACGTCGTGCATGGTCGACGTCGCGCGCTACTTCATGGAGTTCTGCCGCGACGAGTCGTGCGGCAAGTGCGTGCCGTGCCGCGCCGGCACGGTGCAGATGCACGGGCTGCTCACCAAGATGACCCACGGCACCGCGACCGACCGCGATCTGGCGCTGCTCGAACAACTGGCGGAGTTGACCACGCGCACCAGCCTGTGCGGCCTTGGACAGACCGCCGCCAACCCGGTGCGGAGCACGCTGCGTCACTTCCACGACGAGTACCTTGCGCACATCCACGACCACGTCTGCCCGGCCGGCGTCTGCGCGATGAACGGCGAGGATCCGCGATGAGCGTCACCACCCTCACGATGAACGGCACGCTGGTCTCGGCAGCCGAAGGGGCGACACTGCTCGCTGTCGCGCGCGAACACCACATTCCCATCCCGACGCTGTGTCACTTCGAGGGGCTGTCGGAAGTCGGCGCCTGCCGACTGTGTCTGGTGGAGGTCGAGGGGTCGAACCGCCTGCAGGCCGCCTGCATGACGAAGGCGGTCGAGGGGATGACGGTCACCACCAACTCCGAGACGTTGCGTAGCTACCGTCGCCAGATCGTCGAACTGCTGCTCGCCGAGCGCAACCATGTCTGCGCAGTCTGTGTCGCGAACCACACGTGCGAACTGCAGAACCTGGCGGTGTCGATGGGCGTGCACCACGTCCGCTACGAACCGCAAGCGCCGCAGTTGTCGATGGACGCCTCGCACCCGCGGTGGATCCTCGACCACAACCGCTGCGTCCTCTGCACCCGCTGCGTCCGCGTCTGCGACGAGATCGAAGGCGCACACACCTGGGACCTGATGGGTCGCGGCCGGCACACGCTGGTCATCAGCGACCTGCACGAGCCGTGGGGGCAGTCCGAATCGTGCACCAGTTGTGGCAAGTGCGTGCGGGTATGCCCCACCGGGGCCCTCTTCGAGAAGGGCACGAGCGCCACCAACAAGGACCCGCATTTCGTCACCTACCTCAAGATGGCCAGGGAGCAGAAGCTGTGGAATCGCTGACCCGACCGCGCGTCGCCACGGTGTGGCTGGGAGGCTGCTCCGGCTGCCACATGTCGCTACTCGACCTGGACGAACGCCTGCTCGATCTCGCCGAGCGCATGCACCTCGTCTACTCGCCGTTCATGGACATCAAGCAGTTCCCCGAGCACGTCGACATCGCGCTCGTCGAGGGCGCGGTGGCCAACGAGGACAACGCGCGCCTGCTACGGCTGGTGCGGTCACGCACTGCGGTGCTCGTGGCCTTCGGCGACTGCGCCGTCGCCGGCAACGTCACGGCACTGCGCAATCCGCTCGGCGACCCGATGCCGGTGCTGGCCCGCTCCTACGGCACCGACACATCGCGCATCCCTGGCGTCGGCGCGAACGCCGGTTCCGTGCCGCCGCTGGTGCCGAAGGTGCACATGCTGCGCAGCCTCGTCGCGGTCGACTACTACCTCCCGGGCTGCCCGCCGCCGGCAGACCTGATTTTCTTCGTGCTGAGCGAACTGGTCGCAGGCAGGACCCTCAATCTGCAGAGCCGCGCGACGCTCGGATAGGCACACGTCATGTCGAAGACCATCACCATCGAGCCGGTCTCCCGCGTCGAAGGGCACGCCAAGATCACCATCCAACTGGACGACCAGGGCCACGTGCTGGACACGCGCTTCCACGTGCTGGAATTCCGCGGCTTCGAAGCGTTCTGCGAAGGGCGGCACTTTCAGGAGATGCCGGCGATTACGTCGCGCATCTGCGGCATCTGCCCGGTCAGCCACATGCTGGCATCGGCAGACGCCGGCGATCGCCTGCTGGCGGTGGAGATCCCCGACACCGCGCTGCTGCTGCGCCGCGTCGTCAACCTCGCGCAGATCGTGCAATCGCACGCGCTGAGCTTCTTCTACCTGTCGTCGCCCGACATGCTCCTCGGGTACGACGCCGACCCGGCGACGCGCAACGTCCTCGGGGTCGCGCGGCTGAACCCTGAACTCGCGCGGCGCGGCATCCGTCTGCGCCAGTTCGGCCAGTCGGTGATCGACATCATCGCGGGCAAGCGCATTCACCCCTCGTGGGCGGTGGCCGGCGGCGTCATCGCCGCACTGTCGCCCGAAGGACGCGACCTCATCCTCGCGGGGCTACCCGAGGCGCTCGCCACGGCAACGTCGACGCTCGAGTGGTTCCGCGGCGCGCTCGACAACCACACGATGGAGGTCGACACCTTCGGTCACTTCCCGACGCTGTTTCTCGGGATGGTGTCGCCGGACGGCACGCTCGAGACCTATGGCGGCCGCCTGCGCCTGATGGACGCCACCGGCACCATCATCGCCGACCAGCTCGATGCGAAGGCCGCCAAGGCGCTGCTCGCCGAACAGGTCGAGCCGTGGAGCTACCTCAAGTCGCCCTACTACGCACCGCTCGGCCCGGTGGACGGCGCCTACCGTGTCGGCCCGCTGGCCCGGCTGAACGTCGCCGACCGCTGCGGCACGCCGCTCGCCGACGAGGAACTGCACCGCTTCCGCGCGCGTGCCAGCGGTCCGGTGCTCGCCTCGTTCCACTATCACTACGCGCGCCTCATCGAGATCCTGTATGGGCTCGAACGGATCGGTCAACTGCTCGACAACGCCGACGCACTCGGCACCGACATCCTCGCGCGCGCCAGCCGCAACCGCACCCACGGCATCGGCATGTCCGAGGCGCCGCGCGGCACGCTGTTCCACGACTACACCGTGGACGAGAACGGGCTGATCACCAGGCTCGACCTGCTGATTGCGACAGGCCAGAACAACCTCGCGATGAACCGCACGGTGACGCAGATCGCCAAGGCGTTCGTCGATGACGCCCATCTCACCGAAGGCATGCTGAACCGCGTCGAGGCCGGCATTCGCGCCTTCGACCCGTGCCTCAGTTGCTCCACGCACGCCGCCGGCACGATGCCGCTCGTCGTCGACCTGGTGGCGGCCGACGGCTCCGTGCTGCAGACCCTGAGCCGGCCGTCATGACGCTCGTGATCGGCTTCGGCAACCCGCTGCGGGGCGACGATGCGGTCGGGCCGTCGGTGGCTCGCGCCGCCGAGATCGAACGGTCCGATGTCTCGGTCCTCACCCCGCATCAACTGCTGCCGGAGCTGGCGCCCGACATCGCCGCCGCCGACGTCGTGGTCTTCATCGACGCGGCAACCGACCTGCCCGCCGGTGCCGTGCGCTGCCAGATGGTCGCTCCTTCGTCCTCGCCACGTCTCGACCACATGCTCTCGCCTGCCGCACTCGTTGGCCTCGGCCTCGCCGCCTTCGACCGCGCGCCGCAGGCATGGCTGGTAGAGATCGGTGCCGAGTCGTTCGAGCTCGGGCACGCGCTCACGCCACGCGTGGCGAGCGCCGTCCCGCGCGCTGCCGAACTGGTGCGCACGCTGATCCCGCAGCTCTCCAGGCCCCGGCCAACCTGAAGGTCGGCAGCTACGTCCTGTCCACCTGGCGACTCGCCCTGCTGTCGCAGCCCGTATGCCCGGAGGACCTCAGCCCTTCACGAGGAAGAACTTCTTCGTGAGGCACTCGCGCAGCCGCTCGCGGTGGTCGCCCTGCAGTTCGATGGTGCCGTCCTTCACGGCGCCGCCCGTGCCGCACGACTTCTTCAGGTCGAGGCAGAGTTCCTTCACGAACAGGTCGTTGCGCGGCAGGTCGTAGACCACCGTGACGGTCTTGCCGCCGCGGCCGGCCTTCTCCACCCGCAGCTTCGCGACCGGCCGGTTCGGCACGGCGTCCTGCGGCGCCGACTTCTTGCTGCACTGGCAGTTGCTCTTCGGCCAGCCGCACACCTGGCACGCCTCGCCGCCGCCGGTCGAGTAGACGAGGCGCGCGTTGTCGCGGCCGCTCACGGTTGCGACGCTCCGAGGTCGACGTGCCGCACGGCCAGGTAGGCGCGCGAGAGCTCGCCTCGCATGTCAGGGTGCGCGATGGAGATGAGCAACTCCGCGCGCTGACGCAGGCTGCGGCCGAAGAGATTGACGGCGCCGTACTCGGTCACCACCCAGTGCACATGACCGCGGGTCGTCACCACACCCGCGCCAGGCTTCAACGCCGGCACGAGGCGCGACAGCGTGCCGCCGGCCGCCGTCGACGGCAGGGCGATGACCGGCACACCCTCCTTCGACAGCGCGGCGCCGCGGATGAAGTCCATCTGGCCACCGATGCCCGAGTAGATGCGGTAGCCGATCGAGTCAGCGCAGACCTGTCCGGACAGATCCACTTCGAGCGCCGAGTTGATCGCCACGACGCGGTCGTTGCGGCGAATGATCGCGGTGTCGTTCGTGCGGTCGCACGGATGGAACTCGACGAACGGGTTGTCGTTCACGAAGTCGAACAGCTGCTGTGAGCCGTTGACGAAGCTGGTGACCGTCCGGCCGCGGTGCACGTGCTTCAGGCGGTTGGTCACCACGCCGCTCTTGATGAGCGCCATGACACCGTCGGAGAACATCTCGGTGTGGATACCGAGGTCCTCCTTGTCACCGAGCCGGCGCAGCACCGCGTCGGGAATCGCGCCAATCCCCATCTGCAGTGTCGCGCCGTTCTGCACCAGCGCCGCGACGTGCCCGCCAATCTGCGCCTCGACGGCGCTCGGTTCGGGCGGGTCGTGCGCGAGCAGCGGCCGGTTGGTCGCGATGAAGTGCGACACCGTGGCGAACGGCACGAGCGTGTTGCCGTGCGTGCGCGGCATCTGCTGGTTGATCTCGGCGACGATGATCCGCGCATTGCGCGCGACGGCGAGGGCCGCGTCGACGGAGGTGCCGAGCGTGCAGTAGCCGTGACGGTCGGGCGGCGAGAGCTGCAGCAGCGCCACGTCGATCGGAATCAGTCCGGAGTCGAACAGCGACGGAATGTCCGACAGGAACACCGGCATGAAGTCGGCCCGGCCGTCGTCGATCGCCGCGCGAAGCGGTGGTCCGGTGAAGAGCGACACCGAGAAGAAGCGCCCCTGCTGCTCGGGCGTCGCGAACGGCGCCGGTCCGGAGGTGTGCAGGTGATAGAGAGTGATGTTGTCGAGATCGGTGCGGCGCGCGAGCGCCTCGATGAGCGGTGTCGGCGTCGCCGCCGCACCGTGAATGAAGACACGCATGCCGCTGCGCACACACGCCACCGCGTCATCTGCGCTGGTCGCGCCCTGGGTCCAGTCGGCGGTCATCCGCCAAGTGTACCAGCGCCGGGATCGACCGCTTCGAATCCGGAACAGCGCGCCACGGGCAGAATCGGATACCGCCGGAAGCGAGGGTCCGAAGCGGACCGCTCGCAGAGGTAGTAGATCTGGTCGCGCGACGAGGGGACGCGGCGCAGCCACACGCACCGCGCGCACAGCCCTGCGCGCGCCGCCTCCGGACCGGTGGGCATCACGAACACCCCCTCGTGCGGGTCACTTCGGCAGGTGCACCGACATCATCACCAGGGTGCCGTCGATCTGGGTAAACCAGTGCGGCGTCTTCTCGGGCACAAGCACCCAGTCGCCCGCCGCAATCGTGCGCGACGCGCCGCCGTCGATGCCGGTGCCGGTGGCATTGTCCGGGTTGGTGCGCCGTTCGTTCTGCAGCGTGCCGCCCGTGACGACGGTGCCGCGGCCTTCGACGACGTAGAAGAGTTCGGCATCCTTGTTGTGCGTGGACGCCGGCGCGTTGAGACCGCCGACGCGGTACTCGAGATTGGCGTTGTACGGGGCGAGCGAGACGATCGGCTGCACGAAATTCGGCTGGTCCGGCTTTCGCTCGGACTTCGCCATGGCAATCAGCGCTTTCACGTCGCCCGCCGACGCGAACAGCTTCGGTACGGCTGAGCTTCCCTGCGCCGACAGGCTCGAACCGCCCGTCAGGACACCGCCCACCACCGCCAACACGGCCACCATCAGTCGCATACAGGTCACCTTTCGAAACCCCGATTCTAGCGGTCTCACGGCCTCCGTGGCCATCCCCCCGGAACCGTTCACTATCGCCGACCCCCTCCGGCGTGTCATGATCAAGCGATGTCTTCTGAACAACCGCCCGTGGAACAAGCCCCCATTACGTTTGCCAGCATCGGCCTCCGCCAGGAACTCGCTGATGCTGTAGCCGCCCTCGGCTACGAGGAACCCACCCCTGTCCAGCGCGAGACCATTCCGCTGCTGCTCGAGG
Source organism: Bifidobacterium breve (assembly GCA_943328785.2). Classification (GTDB taxonomy): domain Bacteria; phylum Acidobacteriota; class Vicinamibacteria; order Vicinamibacterales; family CAVVIG01; genus CAVVIG01. Next base: position 13,055 of record CALQBJ020000015.1, on the reverse strand, counting down.
GGCGGGACCTGCTGGGGCAGGCCGCCACGGGCACGGGCAAGACGGCAGCATTCGCCCTGCCGATGCTGCACCTGATTGGGGAGGAGAAGCCGGCTGCGCGCAAGACCTGCGGCCTGGTGCTCGTCCCGACCCGCGAACTGGCCATGCAGGTGGCCGAGGCGCTGCACAAGTATGCCAAGGGCAGCGGCGTGACCGTGCTGCCGCTCTACGGCGGCGCGCCGATGCACACCCAGATCCGCGGACTCGAGCGTGGCGCGCATATCGTCGTCGCCACCCCCGGCCGCGCACTTGACCATATCCGCCGCGGCACCCTGAAGCTCGACGGCATCCGGATGCTCGTGCTCGACGAAGCGGACGAGATGCTCGACATGGGCTTCGCCGAGGACCTCGATGAGATCCTCAAGGTGACGCCGCCCACCCGTCAGACGGCGCTGTTCTCCGCCACGATGCCGTCGCGCATCATGGCCATCGCCGACCGCCACCTGAAGAACGCCGCGCGCATCACCATTGCCCGCGAGAAGCCCGTGGCCGGCGCTGTGCCGCGCGTGAAGCAGATCGCCTACGTCGTGAGCCGTGCGCACAAGTCGGCGGCGCTCGCGCGCATCCTCGACATGGAAGATCCGGTGGCCACCCTCGTCTTCTGCCGCACGCGGCTCGAGGTGGAGCAGCTTGTCGAGACGATGACCGCGCACGGCCAGCGGGCCGAGGCGCTGCACGGCGGCATGCTGCAGAAGCAGCGCGACCGGGTGATGGGGCTCTTCCGCGCGCAGAAGGCCGACCTGCTGATCGCCACCGACGTCGCGGCACGCGGCCTCGACATCGAACACCTGTCGCACGTGGTGAACTACGACGTCCCGGCCTCAGCCGAGGTCTACCTGCACCGCATCGGCCGCACCGGCCGCGCCGGTCGCGGCGGCGTCGCCATCACCCTGGCGGAACCGCGCGAGCATCGCCTGCTGCGCGTCATCGAGCAGTTCACGAAGTCGAAGATCGACGTCGCGACGGTGCCGACGGTGGCCGACCTGCGTTCGCGTCAGCTCGACGTCACCCGTGCGGCGCTGCGTGAGACCCTGCTGGCCGGCACCTTCGACCACGTCCGCGTGATCATCGAATCGCTCGCCGTCGAGTTCGACATCGTCGACATCGCCAGCGCCGCCGTGCACATGGCACATGCGGCGTCGGCGGGCAACGGCGACGACCGCGAGATTCCGGTCATCGACGTCTCGAAGCCGTCGGCCGATCGCGGCCGCCCGGAACGCGGATTCGAACGGCGCCCTGCCGCACGCCGCGAGTTCCCGGCAGCACCGCGTGAAGGTGGCGCTGGCCGCCTCGTCGACAGGCCGCCGCAGCGCCAGTCCGACACGGCGGATGGCCGTGTGGTGCGACTGTTCGTGGGGGCCGGCCGCATCGCGGGTGTGCGCCCTGGCGATCTGGTGGGGGCGATTACCGGCGAGGCGGGGATCGACTCGCGCTCGCTCGGCTCGATTGAAATCGGCGACCGGTTCTCGCTCGTCGAGGTGCCGGAAGCAATGGCCGATCAGATCATCACGGCCATGAAGTCGGCGAACATCCGCGGCAAGAAGGTCCAGTTCCGCCGCGAACGCTTCGAATAAGGGTGCGTGTGTCGCTGCTGACCTGAAGGTCGGCAGCGACACATCCCAGGGTTCGCGCTAGTCCCGCGAGCCGCCGAGCTTGGCGAAGGCCGCCGCCATGGCGGTCGCAGTCGACGCCGACGCCGACTGCGGCTGCGGCTGCGGAGCGGGTCGGCCCTGCGGCGGACGGCCCGGCTGCTGCCCGCGTGGACCCCGGTCGCGCGATTCACCGGCGGCCGGCTTCTGCCCGACCGGGAGCGGCTCCTGCAGCTTCATGGTCAGACCGACGCGCTTGCGCTTCAAGTCGATCTCCACCACCTTCACCTTCACGATATCGCCGGCCTTCACCACCTCGCGCGGGTCCTTCACGAAACGGTCGGCCAGCTGCGAGACGTGCACGAGGCCGTCCTGGTGCACGCCGATGTCGACGAACGCGCCGAAGTTGGCGACGTTCGTCACCACGCCTTCGAGCAGCATGCCCGGCTGCAGGTCGCTCAGCTTTTCGACGCCGTCCTTGAACGATGCCGTCTTGAACTCCGGGCGCGGGTCGCGCCCCGGCTTCTCGAGCTCGGCGAGGATGTCCTTCACCGTCGGCACGCCGAACTGCTCGTCGGCGAATTCCTCGGGGCGCAGCGTGCGCAGCACGGGGCTCTTGCCGATGAGCTCGTGCACGCCGACGCCGGTCTTCGCCACGATGCGCTCCACGACCGGGTAGGCTTCGGGGTGCACGGCCGACGAGTCGAGCGGGTTGGTGCCGTCCATGATGCGGAGGAAGCCGGCCGCCTGCTGGAACGTGCGGTCGCCGACACGCGGCACCTTCAGGATGTCGCGCCGATCGCGGAACGGACCGTTCTCGTCGCGGAAGGCGACGATGTTCTTCGCGATGGAGTCGGTGAGGCCGGAGATGCGCGACAGCAACGGTACCGACGCCGTGTTGACGTCGGCGCCGACCGCGTTGACACAATCTTCCACAACGGCGTCGAGCTTGCGCGCGAGCTGCAACTGGCTGACGTCGTGCTGATACTGCCCCACACCGATCGCCTTCGGATCGATGCGCACCAGTTCCGCCAGCGGATCCTGGAGGCGGCGCGCGATCGACACCGCGCCGCGCAGCGACACATCGAGGTCGGGGAATTCCTTCGACGCCAGCTCTGACGCCGAGTAGACCGACGCGCCAGCTTCGGAGACCACAATCTTGGTGAGCGGCAGATCGGGGTGACGCCCGATGAGGTCGGCGGCGAGCTTGTCGGTCTCGCGCGACGCCGTGCCGTTGCCGATGGAGATGAGCTGCACCTGGTGCTTCACGCAGAGGGCGCCGAGCGTGCGCAGCGAGCCTTCCCAGTCCTTGCGCGGCTCGTGCGGATAGATCGTCGCGGCCTCGAGCAGGCGCCCGGTACCGTCCACCACCGCCACCTTGACGCCGGTGCGAATGCCTGGGTCGAGCCCCATCGTGACGCGCTGTCCGGCGGGAGCCGCCAGCAGCAGGTCGTGCAGGTTGATGCCGAACACGCGAATGGCCTCAGCCTCGGCCTGCTCGCGCAGCCGCTGCTCGATCTCCACTTCGAGGTGCACCGCCAGTTTGAACTTCCAGGTCCAGCGCACTGTTTCCTGCAGCCAGGCATCGGCGGGACGCCCCTTCGACTCGATGCCGAACTTCCCGGCAATGCGACGCTCGGGTTCGGTCGGCCCGGTCGCCCCTACGGATTCAGGCAGCACCACCGACAGGCGCAGGAACTCTTCCTTGCGACCGCGGAACAGGGCAAGCGCACGGTGCGACGGGACGTTCTTCAGCAGTTCGCTGGCACCGAAGTAATCGGAGAACTTGCTGCCGGCCTCTTCCTTGCCGTCGATCACCTTCGACACCCACTCGCCGCGTTCCCACAGCAGCGTACGCAGCCCGCCGAGCAGTTCGGCGTCTTCCGAGAAGCTCTCCACCAGGATCCAGCGCGCGCCTTCGAGTGCCGCGGCCACGTCGGCAACCCCCTTCTCGGCATCGACGAACGCCGCCGCTTCCGTCTCCGGCACCTTCGTCGGGTCGCCGTGCAGCGCGAGCGCCAGTGGCTCGAGCCCGGCTTCACGCGCGATCTGCGCCTTCGTGCGGCGCTTCTGCTTGTAGGGGAGATACAGGTCTTCGAGGCGCGCCTTGGTGTCGGCGTCGCCAATCTGCGCCGCTAGTTGCGGCGTCAGCTTGCCCTGCTCCTCGATGCTCTTCAGGATGGAGGCCCGGCGCTCTTCCAGTTCCCGCAGGTAGTTCAGCCGCTCTTCGAGCGCACGTAACTGGATATCGTCGAGGCCGCCGGTGGCCTCCTTGCGATAGCGCGCGATGAAGGGGACGGTCGACTTCTCGTCGAGCAGCGCGACCGCGGCGGTGACCTGCGGCACACGTACGTTGAGTTCCTCGGCGATGCGGGCTTCGATCGATGTCATGCGGGAAGGCGTTCCTGTCGAGGGGGTGGGCTTCTGCGTTGGCAATGCGTCCGTGTGGACGAAGTCGGGTGGGTCGATTGTAGCAGGCAGCGACGCGTGATGATTGCGGTAGACTGAACGCCTGCAGGCTAGGCGCCATCGCCCCTGACCGCCGACGCCACTATCACCACACGCGCAGCCGCGACCTTCGGCTTCACTCGCATGAGCACGCGGTATCCCAGCACCATCGAGCCGATCAGCATGGCCGATTCCGACATCGGGCCGTCCGAGGTGGCGCTGGTCAACGAGGTCCTCCGCTCGCGGGCCCTCAGTTGCGGGCCGATGATCGACCTGTTCGAGCGGGAGTGGGCCGCGCAGTTGGGTGCGCGGCACGCCGTCGCCGTGTCGAGCGGCACGGCCGGGCTCCACCTGGCGATGATTGCCGCCGGTGTCACCGCGTACGATCTGGTGGTGACGACGCCGTACTCGTTCGTCGCGTCGGCGAACGTCATCCTGTATCAGCGGGCCGTGCCGGTCTTTGTCGACATCGATCCGGTGTCGCTGAACATCGACGCCGTGCGCGCCGCAGAGGCGGTCGAGCAACTTGCCTCTGGACGCGCTGCGGCCCGCCGCTGGCTGCCCAGGTCGGGAGCCGCCGGTGTGCGCCGCGTCAAGGCGTTGCTGCCGGTGCACGTGTTCGGACGGCCGGCCACCATGGGGCCACTGCTGGAGTCGGCTCGCCGGCACGGCGCGTCGGTGGTGGAGGACGCCTGCGAAGCGATCGGTGCCGAGCACCTGGGTCGGCGTGCCGGCACCTTCGGCGATGCGGCGGTGTTCGGCTTCTTCCCCAACAAGCAGATTGCGATGGGCGAAGGCGGCGTTATCACCACCGACTCCGATGAGTGGGCGGCGCTCTTCCACAGCCTCCGCAACCAGGGCCGGAACGCGGGCGGTGCGTGGCTGGAGTACGGACGGCTCGGCTACAACTACCGGCTGAACGACATGAGCGCAGCGCTCGGCCTGGCGCAGTTGCGACGCGTGGACGACCTGCTTGCACGGCGCGCCGCCGTTGCCGACGCCTATTCGCAGCGGCTGGCCGAGCCGGGCATCACCCCGATCGCGCCGACGCCTGGCACCACCCGTATGAGCTGGTTCGTCTACGTCGTGCGGTTCGACGCCGACATCGATCGCGATGCGGTGATGCGGGAACTGCACGAGCGCGGCATCCCGTCGCGCCCCTACTTCCCGTGCATCCATCTGCAGCCGTTCTACCGCGAGCGGTTCGGCTTCAGCGCAGGCGATTTCCCGCACGCCGAAGCGGCAAGCCGGTCGACGCTTGCCCTCCCCTTCCACGCGAACATGCCGCTGTCGCAGGTGGAGTTCGTCGCCGACGCCGTGCGCGAGGTCGTCCGGCGGCTGCGCGGCTCCGCGGTCTCGAGCGCCACTGTGGCCGTGGCTGCGCCTGCGGCGAGTGCGACGGTGTTCGTCCGGCCGGCACAGAGCGCCGACGCGAGTGCCGAGGCGATGATCGACGGGTTCCTACCGCGTCAGGCGCTCCACCTGCCGATGGACGACGTGCGTGGTCTGGTGGGTGGACGCCGCGTGCTGGTCACTGGCGCCGGCGGCTCGATCGGTTCTGAATTGTGCCGGCAGATCGCCGCGTGCGGCCCGGCGTCGCTCGTGATGCTCGACCGCTACGAGAACGGCCTGCACGCGGTGGCCGCAGAGTTGTCGTGGCTGGCGTGTGCGCAGCCGGTGATTGCCGACATCACCGACCGGACCCGCCTCGAGATGGTCATGGCCGAGGCACAGCCAGAGATTGTGCTGCACGCCGCCGCGCACAAGCATGTGCCGCTGATGGAACAGAACCCCGGCGAAGCGGTGAAGAACAACGTCACCGGCACGCGGCTCGTCGTGGAGGCCGCCGTGCGCGCCGGGGCGCTGCACGTCGTGCTGATCTCCACCGACAAGGCCGTGCGACCGAGCAGTGTCATGGGCGCCACCAAGCGGCTGGCTGAACTCATCGTGCAGCGGATGGCGGCGCGGACCGCGACGCGCTGCGTGAGCGTGCGCTTCGGCAACGTGATCGGCAGCAACGGCAGCGTGTTCCACACCTTCCTCGGACAGGTGCGAGCCGGTGGCCCGGTCACCGTCACCGACCCGGAGGTGCGCCGCTACTTCATGCGCATTCCGGAGGCGGCGCAACTCGTGCTGCACGCGGCATCGGGTGCACCATCAGGCTCGATTGCGGTGCTCAACCTTGGGGATCAGCTGCCGATTGTCGACCTGGCGCGGCATGTCATTCGCGCCGCGGGCCACGAGCCCGAGGTCGACATCCCGATCGTCTTTACTGGCTTGCGCCGTGGCGACAAGCTGAGCGAAGAACTGCTGGGGGAAGGCGAAGTACTGCAGGCGTCGCACGTCGAGGGGGTGGGTTGGGTGGAAGCGCCGCCGCGGACCGACTGGGACCGGTTCGACCACGAGCTCACCGAACTGGAGCGGCTCGCGGCGGCACCCGACCGTGCCACGACCATGGCGGCGCTGCTCGCGCTCGTCGACCGAGAACCGGCTCAGACCGCGACCTGATCCGTGTGTGCGTCGAGGCGCCGGCGCGCACCGTTGGTGGCATAGTGCGTTTCGAGGTAGTCGACACCGTCGGCGGTGATCGACAGCTTCGAGTTGTCCTCGCGCATCACGAAGTTCTTCTTGGTGAGGTACCAGACCGTGAACTCGAGATGCTCGCGCGCATGCCCGGTGAGCTGCTCGAGGTCGAGGACGAACACACCCGCCCGGCTCGGTTCGGCACGGCGACGCTCGTAGAGCACTTCGAGCAGGGTGAGGCGCACCATCTGCTCCACTTCGATCGGGTCGGACGCATGTTCCGGCGTGGCCACCGGCTGCCAGCGGGTCTTCTTCGCTTCGTTGTACGCGATGTCGTACTGCGCCCGCCGTTCGGGGTCGGTCAGCACTTCGTACGCATGGACCAGCTCGCGGAACCGCCCTTCATCCCCAGTGTGCAGGTTGTCGGGATGGTAGCGCTGCGCCAGCAGTCGGTAGACACGATGAATCGTCTCCGGCTCCGCGTTGGGGCTGATTTGCAGCAGTTCGTAGTAGTCCGGGCCGTCGGGTTGCAGCATGTTCCTCTGGTGCACGTCGCGGTTATCGGCACGCCGATTCCGCGGCTGCACTCGACAACCCACGATGCGTGGCCATTCCGTGCAGGGACCGGAAGCCGGCCCGCTGGCCTAGCCGCGCAGGTTCTGGTTGAAGAACTCGAGCGTGCGCTGCCAGGCGAGCGTGGCGGCGGCTTCATCGTAGCGCGGCGTCGTGTCGTTGTGGAAGCCGTGGTTGGCGCCGTCGTAGACGAACAGCTGGTACTTCTTGCCGTTCGCCTTCAGGGCCGCCTCATAGGCTGGGAAGCGCCCGCCGATGCCGGTGTCCTTCGTCGGGTCGGCGTAGTGCAGCATCAGCGGGGCGGCGATCTTCGGCACATCCGCGTCGCCCGCAGGTGCCCCGTAGAACGGCGCGCCGGCGTTCAGCCCGGCGCCCAGCCGCACCGCCAACTGGTTCACGATGCCGCCGCCGAAGCAGAAGCCGATCGCCCCGAGCTTCCCGGTCGACTCCTGGCGCGCCTTCAGCCATTCGGCCGACGCGACGAAGTCCTCGAACATCTTCGGTCCGTTCACCGAACGGAACTTCGCTGCCCCCTGCTCGTCGTCGCCAGGGTAGCCGCCGACCGACGTCAGGCCGTCCGGCGCGTAGGCGATGAAGTTATTGGTCGCGAAGCGACGCGCCACGTCTTCGACGTACGGGTTGAGGCCTCGGTTCTCGTGGATGACCAGCACCGCCGGATACTTCCCCGCCGCGGCCGGGCGCGCGTAGTAGCCCTTGATGCTGCCGTTGCCCTGCGGCGCCGGCACCGTCGCGTACTCGGTCTTGATGCGCGCATCGTCCTTCGGCACCTGCTGCGCCCACGCGTAGTTGGGCTTGAGGCTCTCGAAGAGCGCGGCGGCGGTGACACCACCGACGGCGAACTTTGCGGCGCGATCGAAGAACGCGCGGCGGGTGATCTCGCCGTGCTGGTATTCGTGGAACAGGTCGAGCAGTTCCTGCGGAAAATCAGATGCCTTCTTGCGGTCCATGGTGCCTCCCCTTCGCAGCGCGCAGTCTACTGAAGCTGGCGCGCAGGCGCCACGGTTTCCTTATTTGTTCGGCGACGCGCCGAGCAAGGGACTCACACCGTCGCCTTCCCGACCACGCCGCTCTCCGCCGCCGGCTCGGGCGCCCACGGCGGCAACAGGCGCACCAGCAGCCACAGGATACCGAACGGCGCGATGAGCAGTGCAATGGCCGGCAGCAGTCCTTCCCTGGTGACGTACTGCATCTTGTAGGTGGTGTAGCCGAGGAAGCTCTTCGAGAACAGCTGCCCGCCAATCACCACGTTCCACCGCATCGCGAAGATGCCGACCAGCGTCAGCACGCCGGCCACGGTGTAGATGCGCAGCCGCGTGGCCGACGGGATGGTGAACAGTTGCGTCACCGCCAGCAGCGCCAGCGGCACCACGGTGCCGACCATGATCTGCAGCACGATCTGCGAGGTGAACAGTCGCGTGTGCACCATGAAGTCGAGCGCACGGAACGACTCGTCCGACTCGTAGACGCGGTGAATGAGATCGATCATCTCGAGCGTGAAGTCGATGATGAACGCGTAGAACAGGTACTGCGCGATCTTGTCGACGCAGGCCACGTCAATCTCCCGCCTGTACAGCTTCGACATCGCCATGTACATCAGCATCACCAGCGCGATCCCCGACACCATGGCCGAGAAGAGGAATACGATCGGCATCAGTGGCGTCGACCACCACGGGTTCGCCTTGATCGACCCGAAGATGAAGCCGACGTAGCCGTGCAGCAGGAACGCTGACGGGATGCCGATGATGGTGAGGGTGTGTCCCACCTTGTCGTCGATGCGCAGCGCCTCGTCGCTGATATTGTCCACCCCGAGGCACAGCACCGCGTAGAACCACCGCGCCACGCCGCGACTGGCGCGCCACGCCAGCACCAGGTCCTTCCGGTAGTCGAGCCAGATCTCCAGCACCAGCACCACCATCAGGTACCAGAGGTAGACGAAGCCGAACATCGCCATCGCCGACGTCGTGTGCGGCGTGAAGTACATCTCGAGCGACCGCTCGGGATGGCCGAGGTGCAGCTGCAGCGGCAGCGGCGCGACGATGAGGAACGCCAGCGCGGTCAGCAGTGCCAGGCGGTAGGTCGGCTTCACCACGTGCACGTTGAAGACCCGTTCGAGCGACGCGAGGATGAACGCGCCCGCCACGAGCCCGGTGATGAACGGATAGAGCACGATGAGGATGCTCCACTGGAGCTCGACCTCGTTCGGATACATGTAGCCTTGCACAGCGTCCACGAGCCCCTCCTATCGCACCGAGCCGTCGAGACCGTTGTAGTAGGTCTTCGACCCCGTGGCCATCTGCGGCTTGAGCACCTGCACCTTGTGCGTGCGGAGGAACTCGTGAATCGGGTCTTTCGGGTTCTTCAAATCGCCCAGCATGCGCGCGCCGGTCGGGCAGACCTCGCAGCAGGCCGTGGTCAGCCCCTTCGTGATGCGGTGATAGCAGAGCGTGCACTTGTCGACGGTGTTGGTGCGCGGGTCGATGTAGCGGCAGCCGTAGGGGCAGGCCTGCACGCAGTAGCGGCAGCCGAGGCAGCGGTCCTTGTCGACCAGCACCACGCCGTCCGGGCTGTCGAAGGTGGCGCCCACCGGGCAGACCTGCACGCACGGCGAGTCGACACAGTGGTTGCATAGCTTCGGCACGAAGAAGGTCTTGATGTTCTCGGGCATCCCGGGGAGGTCGGGGAAGCCGTCGTAGCCGCCGTTCGGCGCGTCCACCAGCGGGTGATCCGGGTCGTCCATGTCGACAACGTAGCGCTCGACCCAGGTGCGGAAGTGCTCGTCGTCCAGCAGCACGCCGTTCTCTTCCTTGCAGGCGCGCACGCACTGGCCACAGCCGATGCACTTCTCGATGTCGATCACCATCCCCCACCAGTGGTCAATGGTGTTGTAGTTCGGCGCCTGCTCCGGCTGCCCTTCGACGATGGCGTCCCAGGCGACCGAGGCTGCACCGGTCAGCACCAGGAGGCGGCCCGCGCCCATCAGAAATTTTCGTCTGGATTCGTCCACGGCGGTCTCCTAGGAAATCTTCGGGGCGTGCGGGTTGTGGCACTCGATGCAGGCGTTGTCGCCCGCATGGTCGGCCACGTCAATCTGCGGGAACGCCACCGGCTTCGATGGGCTCTTCGTGTGGCAACCGACGCACAGCGCCTTGCCGTTGGGACGGGTGGGCTTCAGCGGTTCGTCACCGGCGGCATGCGTGGCGAGCGCGCCGTGGCACGACTCGCACGACACCTTCGCGTGCCGAGCGGTCTTGCGGAGGTCGCTGATGTCGCTATGGCACTCGACGCACGCGGCCTGCCCGGCAAACCGGATCGGCCTGGCCCTCGCGTCGTCCAGCGCGCCGGCGCGGTAGTGCCAGTAGACGCCGAAGTCAGCCGGGACGAAGAACGAGCGTCCGACCAGAAAGATGAGGATGCCGGCGACGAACAGCGCCGCCATCCTGATCAAATGCGAATAGTTGTGCCACCGGCTGCCCATGTACGCCCCTCCGCCTGCTGGCTACAGCGGTGCACGGGGGACGCCACAGCGAAGGACGGCCGAATCGGGGGTGAATGCTGGGGAATTGACGACGCTTGTACGTCAACGTCACATGCGGACAGTACGCCTGCCGGGATTCCGGCAGGCGCATTCCGAACTTTGAAGAGTGAACGCAGAACGCAGACGGCTACGTCAGCGGCCGGCGGCGGCGAGGCGTACGAACTTCTGCGCGCGGCGGCCGGTGCCGACTTCCGCCGTGTAGACGTTGCCCTTCGAGTCGGTCGCGACGTTGTGCAGGAAGACGAACTCGCCCGCGTAGTGACCGATGCGGCCGAAGGCGCCGACTTCCTGCAGCCCCTTGCGGTCGAAGATGTGGATCTTGCCGTTGCCGGCATCGGCCACGTACATGAACTGCTGCTGCGGATCGGGCGAGAAGGCGATCGAGAAGGCGGTACCGAGCAGCTTCGTCTTCCGCTCGATGAAGATCTCGCGCTGGAACTTGCCGTCGAGGGTGAACACCTGCACGCGGTTGTTGGTGCGCTCGGCCACGTAGACCAGGCCGTCGTTCGAGACGCGCACACCGTGCACCAGGTTGAACTGCTGCGCGCCTGGGCCGTCGTAGAGCGGACCGTTCGGCGCCTTGTCGTCCGGCACGTTGCCGTAGGCGCCCCACATGCGCTTGAACTTCCCGGTATCCGCGTCGAGCACCACCACGCGGCGGTTCACGTAGCCGTCGGCGATGAACGCCTCGTTGGTCTTCGGGTAGACGTAGATGTCGGCGGCGTTGTTGAAGTTCTCGGTGTCGAGGCTCCCCTTGCTCTGGCCGCGCTTGCCGACCTGGAAGAGGAACTTCCCGTCGCGCGTGAACTTCAGGATCATGTTCTCGGTGCGCTCACGCAGGCGCGGACCGCCGGCGGACGACAACCAGACGTTGTCCTTCGCATCGACGAAGATGCCGTGCTCGTCCTTCGGCCACTCGTAGCCGGCGCCTTCACCGCCCCACCCCTGCATGTAGTTGCCGTCGGCATCAAACTCCATCACCGGCGGCGCCTCGCGGCAGCACTCGGCCTCCGGGTTCTTCGCGACTTCATCACTCTGCAGCGACCACGGCCGCTGAATCAGCCAGATGTGATCGTGCGAGTCGACGGTGAGGCCGGACACCTGCCCGAGGATGAGCCCCTTCGGCATCTTCGGCCAGAACGGATCGACCTGATAGCGCGGCGCGACCGGCGGTTGCTGCGCGGCCACGTGCGACATGCGCCGCTCGGCGACGCCGAGGGCGAGCAGGACGACGACAGACGTGAACAACGGCCACCGGCGGCGCGAGAGAAGGTGATGCATAGCCGGGTACTTTACCCGCACACCCCGCCACCGGAAAGCGGGAGGTCGATGACGGCGTCAGGCCGTGCTAAGTTCGCCGCATGCTCGCCACCTTGCCCCTGGTTCCCTTCTGGATCGATGGACAGCCCGCCGCGGCCCACAGTACGCGTCTCGGCATCATTACCAACCCGTCCACCGGTGCCCCGCTCCGTCAGGTGCCGCTGGCCGGCGCGGTTGACGTGGACACGGCGGTACAGAGCGCCAGGCGCGCGTTCCCGGGATGGCGCGCGACCACGCCGCTGCGGCGCTCGCGCATCCTCGCCCGCTTTCGCGAACTGCTCGAGGTCAACCAGGCGGCCATCGCCACGCTGATCAGCGAAGAACACGGCAAGGTGTTCCTCGACGCGATGGGGTCGGTGCAGCGCGGCATCGAGGTCGTGGAATTCGCCACCGGCGCACCGCACCTGCTGAAGGGCGCATTCTCCGAGGAGGTGGGGCGCGACGTCGACGCCTATTCCATCCTGCAACCGGTGGGTGTGTGCGCCGGCATCACGCCGTTCAACTTCCCCGCCATGGTGCCGCTCTGGATGCTGCCGATGGCGCTCGCCTGTGGCAACACCTTCATCCTGAAGCCGTCCGAGAAGGATCCGTCGCCGTCCATCCTGATGGCGGAGTTGCTGACGCAGGCCGGGCTGCCGCCAGGTGTCTTCAACGTCGTGCATGGCGACAAGGAGGCGGTGGAGGCGCTGCTCGCCCACCCCGGTGTCGACGCCATCTCGTTCGTCGGCTCCACCCCGATCGCGAAACACATCTACACGACGGCCGCCGCGGCCGGCAAGCGCGTGCAGGCGCTCGGCGGCGCGAAGAACCACGCGGTGGTCATGCCCGACGCCGACATGACCTTCACCGCCGACGCCATCATGGGCGCGGCCTACGGATCGGCTGGCGAGCGATGCATGGCGATCTCGGCAGTCGTGGCCGTCGGCGATGCCGGCGACCGACTGGTGGCGGCGCTGGCGGAACGCGCCCGCGCCCTGAAGGTGGCACCCAGCCTCGAGCCCGGCTCC
>CALQBJ020000014.1 GCA_943328785.2 Bifidobacterium breve | reverse complement strand
TGCCACGAGCACCGGCCGAGCCAGTGCCTGGATGCTGCCACTACCAGCGCAGACTGACCTGAACGCCCGCGGCGCCGCGTGAGATTGCCGGCACGACGATGAATGTCCGCTGCTCCGGCTCGGGGTAGACGATCGTCGTCTTGTGGATGAGCGCCCCCACGGCAAGTCCGAGACCCGCGCCGATGGCACCGACAAGAATCGGGGCGTCTGCGCATTCTTCGCGGTCCGGGCCCGCGCAACCAGCCACGGCGCCGGCGGCTGCGCCCACGCCGGCCCCGATGAGCACGGCCATGCGGAGTGGTTGGTGACGCACGGCGACCTGGCGAACCGTGACCCGCGTGAAATGCTTCTCGCCGGCAGCGGTTTGGAGCGTGAGCTTCTCGGCCGTGAGGCGCGTCAAGCGACCGATGGTCCCCACCCCCGACCGGTCCTCGACCCGGAGTTGGTCATCGATGTTGACCCGCAGCGCCAGGTCCTCGAGCAGGCTGGCCTGAACGCCGATCGCACTCCCCGAGGGCGAAACGGAAGCGCGACTGACCGGGGCACGATAGACGGTCCTCATCTGAGGGATGAGTGCCCCCATCGCCAGTCCAATGCCCGCGCCAGCCGCGCCGAAGCCGAGCGACCCGAAGGCGCAGTTTGCACCCGCTTCTTCGCGCGAGCACATTGCCACCACGCCGAGAACAGCGAACACCCCGGCCCCAATGAGTGCGCCCTTGCGGAGCGCGTGGCCGCGCACAGCGACCGCGCGCACGTTGTCGTTCGTGAAGCGCTTCTCGCCGGCCTCGGTCTGGATCGCGATCGCATCGGCCGTGAGGTGCGTGAGGTGCCCGGTGGCCGTGCCTCCCGACTGATCCTCAACACGAACCTGATCGTCGAGGTTGACCCGCAGCGCGAGGTCGTCGAACGATTGGATTGCCTGAGCCGAGCCTTGGGACGGTGCCAGCAGCATGAGGGCAATGAACAAGGCGACACCCGTTCGGCACAGGCGGGAGCGTGGCCAACGACGGTTCCGGATCAGGACGCGCACGTGTTCACCTCGCGTGACTCTGGTCTAAGGGAGGCTGTTGGATCTTGCCGAGCACCACGGCGAGGGCGCCGCCCGCAATTGCACCGGCCACGCTCTCGAGCAGTGGTTCGATGAGAGTGCCCGACAAGAAGGTGACACCAGCGCCAATAGTCATACCCGCACGCATGCTCACGGCCCCAGTCCTGCTCGCAAGCGCCAGGGTAAGGAGCAGACTATGCGACCGAATCCCCAGAGCAGCGGCCCAGATCAGCACGGGCTGCCGCTCGACGCCCGTCGCTGACCCGGCCTTCGTGAAGTCGTGAAGAAGCTCGGAAACACGATCCCGAAGGCCACGCAGCCAGCAGCGGACAAGATGAGCGCGCCGATGCTATTGCACGGGTCTGAAGCAAGGCCCACGCCGCCTAAATATCGCGCCAAATCCTGCCGAATGGTCGCAAAGGTGCGCGCTCTGCGGGGTATCCGGTAGCCGCAGCCACAACGCGGGAGGTGCCGGCCAAGCGGCAGCGCCAACGTGATGAATCCTGACTGACGGGCAAGTGGCGACCGACTCTTATCGATCGCCATCCTCGTCGTGTCTTCGCTCCCACGGAACGCTACCTGGCTTGCGAGCAGAAGCGACGCGGGGCCGTCCGCCAACGAGTCGCGTCACAGTAGCTCATCGTCCTCGTTCGGCACGCGATTGACCAGCGTCGAACAGGAGCGCCTCGAGACCGCGCGACCCCATTGTCCGGCGCGTGTGCCACAGTTCGAGTCCTAGAGCGCCCACTCCCAAGTCAAGCTGCTCGAGAACCCGCCCTTGCTGCAAGCGCCAGCCCCCTACACACCGCCGCGGAGACTTGCCGGCGGGACGATGCCGTTCAGCCTGAGATACACGGCCATCTGTCCATAGATGTCCTGACAGTGCGAGATGGCGTCGTAGACCATGCGAGCGCGCGTGCTCGGGCCCATCCAGGGTGGTCCCTTCACGGTTTCTGCGAGCGCCGCGTCAGAAAACTCGTTCAGTAGTGCATCGCCGTAGTCGAAGGAGTCGGCGAGGACTTTCAAATATTCCGCCTTCGTCGATGCCTTCAGGCCGAACGTGTTCATGTCAGTGGTCTTCACCGGCGGCGCGGGCGTCCTGCCGTTCAGATAGCGCATGAGGAACAGATTGCCGCCAGCGACGTGCAGCACCTGTTCACCCCACGAACGCTGCGGCGGCGTGGCCTTGAACCCAAACTTGTCCTCGGGCATGGCGTCCGCAATGCGCATCATCACTTCTCGCTGAGCCTTCCAGTCCTTCGCCACGTCAGCGGACAGCGTCGTGGTCTGCGCGATCGCCGTCGAGGCCGACAATCCAAACCACAGGCTCGCAACAAGAATGGTCTTGCTCAGCGTCATAGATTGCCCCTGAAGGTGCGTCTCACAACCACGGCCGGGTGGCGCCAGGCTGCCCTGACCTTCGGCGACGGAGTGCCACGTCGACACGGCAGAGTGCAGACAGAACTGTGTTCCGACCGTGAATGGGTTACCGCCAGAGCCCGGAAGTATAGCGATTACGCGTGCGCCGGCGCGGCGAAGCGGTGTGAACGCCGCCGCGCGTCGCTCGCGGCGCGCGTATAATCGCCGCGTGCCCACCCTGGACAGCGTCGTCGTCGCCTGGATCGTGGTCGCGGTTGTCGCAGCGGTCATCGAGATCTCGATCCCGCACTTCGGCCTCATCTTCGTCACCGCGGCTGCGCTCGCTGCCGCAGGCGTGGCCTACGCCGGCTTCGGCGCCATCCTCCAGTCCGCGATCTTCATCGTGGCGCTGGGCGTCACCTTCTTCGGGCTTCGTCCCCGCATGATGTCGAACCTCGGCAGCAAGGGTGTACCGTCGCGGACGGACACGCTGCTCGGGCGCGACGGCATCGTCACCTTCGACATCGAAGCCTCCGTCGGCGCCGGACGCGTCAACGTCGGCGGCGAAGACTGGGCCGCTCGCTCGCCCACGCCGATTCCGGCCGGCACGCGCATCCGCGTCGTGGCTGCCGACGGCATCGTTCTGGAGGTAGTACCCGCATGAGCGTCGTGCTGATTGTCGTCATCCTGTTCGTCCTCTTCGTGCTCCTGCGGTCGATCAAAATCGTTCCCCAGAAGCAGGTGAAGATCATCGAGCGCCTGGGCAAGTACCACCGCACCGCCGAGGCCGGCCTCAACACCATCGTGCCGTTCTTCGACGCGGTGCGCGACACTATCGACCTGCGCGAGCAGATCACGAAGATCGAGCCGCAGCCGGTCATCACGCGCGACAACGTGACGATGGAGGTGGATGCGGTCATCTACTTCGTCATCGTCGATCCGGTCCGCGCCACCTACGAGGTGCAGAACCTCCGGTGGGGTCTCGAGCAGTTGACGCTGTCGGCCTTGCGCAACGTCATCGGCCAACTCGACCTCGATCACACGCTCGCCTCGCGCGACACCACCAACGCGCAACTGCGCGCCGCCCTCGACACCGCCACGCAGCAGTGGGGCGTGAAGGTGATGCGCATCGAGCTGAAGAACATCACGCCGCCCGAAGAGATTCGCCTGACGATGGAGAAGCAGATGACCGCGGAGCGGACGCGCCGCGCCGTCGTCACCACCGCCGAGGGCGAGAAGTCGTCGGCCATTCTGCGGGCCGAAGGCGGGAAGCAGTCGGCCATCGTCAACGCCGAGGGCGCGAAGCAGGCCGCCATCCTCGCAGCCGAAGGTCAGGCCGAAGCGCGGCTACGCGTGGCGCAGGCCGAGGCGCAGGCGATTCAGGTGGTGGCCCAGGCCATCGGCGGCGCCGGCAACCCGGCGCAGTACCTCATCGCGCAGCGCTATCTCGAGTCGCTCAGCGCCATCGCCACCGGGGCGGACAAGCTGGTGTTCATGCCGTACGAGGCGAGTGGCGCCCTGGCGGCACTCGGCGGCATCAAGGAACTGCTCACACAGAAGTAGGCCGCTGGCCAGCGGAGGCGGCCCTTCGGGGTTGCCCTCCGCCGGCTGCGGGTTTTTTCGCCACGGCGGCTGATTTCCCGACCTCCAGGCGCCGGCCGGTCGGCCGCTGCCGCTGCCTTCCCCCTGAAACACGCGATATCCGCCGATTCCGCGCCGCCTGGCGCGTGGCATCTCGCTTGCTCTTCAGGTTGACGTCTCGGATGCCGGGTCTGACCGGCAGGGAGAGAGTCATCATGCGGCGCACCCTTATTACCGCCACCATCTGGACTGCCTTCATCTTCGCGGTCTACGTCTTCCTTGGCTTCCGCCCGGCGCCCCCACAGACCATTGCCGAGGGCGAGGTCTGCTACAAGTGCCGGACGGTCATTACCAATCACAAGCTTGCGGCCGAAATCATGGACCGCAACCTGCCGACGAAGTACAAGACCACCGGTTGCATGGCCGCCTACGTGGCGAACCATCCGAGCGACGACTCGCGCTACTACGTCACAGACTTCGGCTCCGGCGGTCTCATCGAAGCCGAGCATGCCTTCTTCGTGCCGGTGCTGGTGAACGACACGACCGGCGAACGCGACTACCGCGCCTACTACTCGCACGGCATGGCCGACATCGCCGCGCAGATCCTCGACGTCCCGGTGCTGCGCTGGAACGACATCCTGACGAAGATGAAGGCGCGAGCCTAGGGCAGCCGCACCTTCATCACCACTTTCCGCACGGCTTCCTGCCGGTGGCCCGTCAGCCCTGGCATGTGCACGTCGTGCGGAAAGAGAATCACGAACCCACCCGGCCCCACCTCCACGTAGCGCCCGCTCTCCCCCGTCGCGACGATCAGGTCGCGCTCCGCGTCATACGGAGCAGCGTCGAACAGCGCCAGATCCCCGTAGGCAATACGCTCCAGACCGCGGTGAACGAACTGCACGTCGACGTGGCGGCGATGCGCTTCCCAGAACGCCTCCGCTGGCGTCCGGGTGCGGTAGTCGGACACCAGGGCGAAGACCTCGTTGCCCCGCACGTCGTGCCGTCCAGGCGCGAGTGCAGCAAGGTCGGAGGTCGCGAGGAATTCGAGGGCGGCACGGATGCCACCACTCAGGTTGAAGTATTCTGACGCGTACTTGATGTGGTCGTGGACCATGAACCGGGCTCCTGTTCCGCTGAACAGAGGGAGTAGCAAACGATGAGTGTCGCAATCGAGAGTCTCGTTGAACAGTTCGAGTCGCGCAAGATGTCGCGTCGCCAGCTCGTGGCCTCGCTGACGGCGCTGGTCACCGGCGCCGCCTCCGCCGCCTCGGCGCAGACGCCGCCACCCACGGTTGGCCTGCTGGCGCAGGGACGCTCCCTGAACCACGCGTCGCTGGCGGTGACCGACGTCGAGAAGGCGGCCGAATTCTACGGCACAATCCTCGGCGCGAAGGTCGTGAGCCGGCCCGGCAACGGCGGCATCAACCTCGGACTTGGTGACGGCTTCCTCGGTCTCTACAAGCTGGCCAACCCCGGCACCATCAACCACATCTGCGTCGGCGTCGACAACTTCGATGCCGACCGCCTGGCGGCGAAGTGCAAGGAGATGGGGATCACCGCCACGGTCGATCGGAACCCCGCGAACCGCACCAGCGGCGGCGATCAGCTCTACATTCAGGCCTTCGACAACCATCGCTTTCAGGTCGGCCCGCACGGCTATCAGGGATAGGGCAGTTCTGGGGTTGTGGGTTGGCATGCGGAACTCGTCGTGTTTGATGTAGGGTCCGGCTTCAGCCGGACCGTTCGAATGGGCGTGCTCGCGCTGGCGCTGGCGACAGCCTCGGCGGCCTGCACGGCGGGCTCGGCCGACTCGGCCTATTTCGGCAAGGTGACCCCGCCGACCGGGCAGGAGATGCGCTACATCTCCGGGTCTGAACCCGAGTCGCTCGACCCGTCGATGTCGAGCAGCCAGCCGGATGCCCGCATCATCATGGCGCTCTTCGACGGGCTGACCGAATACGACCCGAAGACCGGCCAATCGGTCCCGGCGCTCGCCACCGCCTGGGAGCCGAACGAGGACAACTCGGGCTTCACCTTCCACCTCCGGGCGGCGACGTGGTCGGACGGCGCGGCACTGACCGCCGAGGACTTTGTCTACTCGCTTCGCCGCGGTCTCACGCCGGCGCTCGCGGCGCGCACGGCCTACATGGCCTACGACATCTCGAACGCCCAGGCCTACAACGAGGGTGCGGTCTTCGCCCGCGACGACGCCACCGGCAGGTTCGTCATGGACCCGGCCAACCCGACCGAGCGCCTGGCGCTGCCCGGCGACGAGGCGGCCCGCGCCACACTGCTGGCCACGCCTGCCATGGCGATCGCCCGGAACAAGCGCTACGTCGCGGTGCGCGCGGAGGATGTCGGCATCGACGCCGTCGACGCCCACACGCTGCGCTACCGCCTGCGCCAGCCCGTCCCGTTCCTCCCCAAGATGGTCAGCCACCAGTTCTTCCGCCCGGTCCCACAGCAGGCGATTGAACGCCACGGCGACCAGTGGACACGTCCGGGGAAGATCGTCGTCAGCGGTGCCTTCATCATCGACACGTGGCGGCCGTATGACGTCATCGCCCTGACGCGCAACCCGCTGTACTACGACGCGGCGGTCGTCAGACTCGATCGGCTGGTCTTCTACCCGATCGAAGACCTGACGACGATGATGAACCTGTATAAGTCTGGCGAGGTGTACGCCACCTTCAACCACACCGTCCCCTCGTCGTGGACCGCGCTGGTGAAGAACTACAAGGACTACATGGACGCCCCAGAACTGGCGACCGAATCGTTCGTCTTCAACACGACGAAGGGGCCGACCACCGACGTCCGCGTGCGCCACGCCATGAACATGAGCATCGACAAGGTGTCGCTCGCGCGCTTCCGCCGCACGGTGAAGCCGACGACTTCCACGGTGCCGCTGAACATGTTCCCTGGCTATCCGTCGCCAATGGGCGATCCGTTCGACCCCGTCAAGGCCAAAGCGCTGCTGGCCGCGGCCGGCTACACGAACGCCGCCGGCGAGTACGACCCCGCCACCTTCCCGGTCTCCGAGATGGAGATCACCTACAACACCTCGGAATCCAACCGCTCCACCGCCGAGTTCATCCAGGCGCAGTGGAAACAGAACCTCGGGGTGACCGTTCCGCTGCGCAACATGGAGTTCCGCACCTTCCTCCAGACGCGCAGCCGCCTCGAGTATCGCGGCATCGCCCGCAGCGGCTGGATCGGCGACTACATGGACCCGTTCACCTTCCTCAGCATGTACATGTTCGAGGGAGGCGAGAACGGCTCGGGCTGGGTCGACAGCGAGTTCCAGCGGTTGCTCAACGACGGCAACCGGGCGCAGGACCCCGCCGAGCGCTACCGGTTGCTTGCCCTGGCCGAACAGCGGTTGCTCGACGCGCAGCCTACCCTGCCGCTCTACAACAACGCGACGAACTACCTGAAGAAGCCGTTCGTGAAGGGCATGTGGGCGAACCCGGTCACGATGCACGCGTGGAAGTTCGTCTACATCGAGCACGACCCGTCGAAGTGGGACGACGCGAACTGACGTGGCGCGCTTCATCCTCAGGCGTCTGCTCGTCATCGTCCCGATGCTGCTCGTCGTGGTGTCGCTCACCTGGGGCCTCATCCGCGTCGCGCCCGGCAACTTCTACTCCGGCGAGAAGAAGCTGCCGGCTGCCATCGAGAAGAACATCCGCGAGAAGTACGGCCTCGACAAGCCGTGGTACGTGCAGTACGGCCGCATGCTGGCGAACACCGCACGCGGCGATTTCGGCGAGTCACTGAAGTATCCGGGCACCACGGTCAATTCCATCCTCGCCACGACGCTGCCGGTGTCGGCCACGCTCGGCATCCTCGCCTACCTGCTGGCGCTCGTCGTCGGCATCACCGCCGGCACGATCGCGGCGCTGAAGCAGAACTCGCGTGTCGACTACGCCTCGATGGCGGCCGCGATGCTCGGCATCTCGATGCCGAACTTTGTCCTCGGCCCGACGCTGGTGCTGCTCTTCGCGCTGCGCTGGTACTGGCTGCCGCCGGCACGCTGGGACGGCTTCAGCCTGCACCTCATCCTGCCGGTGCTGACGCTGTCGGCTGTCTACATGGCCTACATCGCCCGCCTGACGCGGTCGGGCATGCTCGAAGTGCTGCGCTCGAACTACATCCGCACGGCACGCGCCAAGGGGCTCACCGAACGCGACGTCGTTGTCAGGCACGCCGTGCGCGGCGGGTTGCTGCCCGTCGTCTCGTTCTCCGGCCCGGCGCTCGCCTTCCTCATCAGCGGCACGGTGGTCGTCGAACGGATCTTCGCGCTGCCCGGACTGGGCAACTACTTCATCAACGCGAACCTGAATCGCGACGAGCCGCTCATCATCGGCATCGTCGCGTTCATGTCGATCGCGGTGCTGCTCTTCAACCTGCTGGTCGATGTGGCGTACGCCTTCTTCGATCCGCGCATCCGTTACTGACCATGGCCACGCCCTCCTCGTCGCCCGCGGTCCCGCAGGCTGGTGCCCCTGGCGCCGACGCGCCCGTCGCCGGCACCTCCCTCTGGAAGGACGCCGTCAAGCGCCTCCGGAAGAACCGTCTGGCGGTGTTCGGCTTCGTCGTCGTCTGCCTCGTGGTGACCGCGTCGCTCGTCGGTCCGTGGATCATCGAGCGCGCGACCGGCTACACCTACGACTACATTCCGACCGATCCGGCGCTGGTGAACGCGCAGCCACCGTTCACGGCACCAGATGGCTCGTTCTCCTGGCTGCACCCGATGGGCACGGACGACGCCGGACGCGACATCCTGGCGCGCGTGCTGCTCGGCGGCCGCATCTCGCTCATGGTCGGCGTCATCTCGACGTTCGTCTCGCTCATCATCGGCATCACCGTCGGCGCCACCGCCGGCTACGTTGGCGGGAAGGTGGACGAAGCGATCATGCGCGGCGTCGACGTGCTCTACTCCATTCCCTACATGATGGTGGTCATCGTGCTGCTGGCGTTCTTCGGCGGCCGCTCGGCCATCGGTCAGCTCGTGCTGCTGTTCATCGCGCTCGGCGCCGTGTCGTGGCTGACGATGGCGCGCATCGTCCGCGGACAGGTGATGTCGCTGAAGTCGCAGGAATTCATCCTGGCGGCCCGGGCGACCGGCGTGCCGGCCTCGCGCATCATCCTGCGCCACCTCGTGCCCAACACGCTCGGTCCGGTCATCGTCTACGCCACGCTCACCATCCCGTCGGTGATGCTGCTCGAATCGTTCCTCTCGTTCCTCGGCCTTGGGGTGCAGGCGCCGCTGGCGTCGTGGGGCAGCCTGGCGGCCGACGGCATCCAGAACATCGCTGTCTTCCCGTGGCAGCTGATCTGCCCGGGCCTGACGATGGCGGTCACGCTGTTCTCATTGAACTTCCTGGGCGATGGCCTGCGCGACGCGCTCGACCCACAGATGAGGAAGGGCTAGTGGCGCCGCTGCTGTCCGTGCGCGAACTGCGCACCTGGTTTGCCGAAGACGCACTCACTGCAAAGGCCGTCGACGGCGTCAGCTTCGACCTCGCACGTGGCGAGACGCTCGGCATCGTCGGCGAGTCCGGCTCGGGCAAGTCGGTCACCAACCTGTCGATCATGCGACTCATTCCGCAGCCGCCGGGACGCATCGTCTCGGGCGAGATCGTGTTCGACGGACAGGACCTGCTGGCGCTGCCGGCCGAGGCGATGCGGCGCATCCGCGGCAAGCGGATTGCGATGATCTTCCAGGATCCGATGACGTCGCTGAACCCGTTCATGCGCGTCTCACAGCAGTTGATGGAGGTGACGCGGCTGCACCTCGGACTGTCGAAAGCCGAGGCATACGAACACGCGGTGCAGATGCTCGAGACCGTGGGCATCCCGGACGCGCGCAACCGCGTCGACGGCTACCCGCACGAGTTCTCCGGCGGGATGCGCCAGCGCGTGATGATCGCGATGGCGCTGTCGTGCAAGCCCGAACTGCTGATTGCCGACGAGCCGACCACCGCACTCGACGTGACGATTCAGGCGCAGATCCTCGAGCTGATCAAGAACCTGAAGCGCGACACCGGCACGAGCGTCATCCTGATCACGCACGACCTCGGTGTCGTCGCCGGCATGACCGATCGCATCATGGTGATGTACGCCGGACGCGTGTTCGAAACCGCCCCGACCACCGAACTGTTTGCGCGGCCGTCGAACCCCTACACAGTGGGGCTCCTGGCGTCGGTGCCCGACCCGACCGACGACTCGCATGCCGAGCTGTATCAGATTCCAGGTCTGCCGCCAGACGTGGCGCGGCTGCCGCCCGGCTGTCCGTTCGCCCCACGGTGCGCTCGGGCTGAACGTATCTGCCGCGAGCAATCTCCGCCGCGTATCCAGCTGACACCGCAGCACCAGTCGCTCTGCCACTTCGCGCAGGAGCTCTACGACGCCGCAGGCACGCCCACCGCGGCCACCGGCGACCACGGTGTGCGATGAGCACAGGAGGCGCGCCGCTCGTCGAGGTCGAGAACCTGACCGTGCACTTTCCCCTGTCGGCACCGTCGCTGCTCGACCGGCTTCGCGGCACGGGGCGTCATCGCGTGGTACAGGCTGTGGACGGCGTGTCGCTGTCGATCAACGCCGGCGAGACACTCGGTCTGGTCGGCGAGTCTGGCTGCGGCAAGACGACGCTGGGACGCGCCATCCTGCGGCTCGTCGAGCCGACGGGCGGGCGCGTGGTCATTCGCGGTGTCGACATCGCCGCGCTGCCGCACGCCGAACTGCGCCGCCAGCGCCGGCACATGCAGATGATCTTCCAGGACCCGTACGCATCGCTCGACCCGCGCATGACCGTTGGGCAGATCATCGCGGAACCGATCCACACGCACGGCCTTGGCACCGGCGACAGCGCGCGCGAGATGGTGCGCGACCTGATGGCGACGGTCGGCCTCAGCGAACGCTTCATCAACCGCTACCCGCACGAGTTCTCGGGCGGCCAGCAGCAGCGCATCGGCATTGCGCGCGCGCTTGCCTCACAGCCCGATTTCATCGTGGCGGACGAGCCGATTTCGGCGCTCGACGTCTCCATTCAGGCGCAGATCATCAACCTGATCGAGCGGCTGCAGCGTGAGCGCCACCTCACCTACCTGTTCATCTCGCACGACCTCCGCGCCATCCGTCACACGTCGGACCGCGTCGCCGTGATGTATCTCGGGCAGGTGGTGGAACTGGCGGACGCGAAGCAGTTGTATCGGCGGCCGCTGATGCCGTACACCAAGGCGCTGATCTCGGCCGTTCCCGTGCCCGACCCGGTGGTGGAAGCGAAACGACAGCGGATCGTCCTCCAGGGCGATGTGCCCTCGCCGATCGACCCGCCGTCCGGTTGCCGCTTCAACACGCGCTGCCCCTCCGTCGTCGATGCCTGCCGGCATCATGCGCCGGCGCTGCTCGAGATCGAACCGGGCCACTTCGCCAGGTGCATCCGCATCAGTCCTTTGTACCCGGACATCGACGCTGTCGCGCCTGGGGCCACGCCCGGTCTCGCGTGAGGCGCAACATCTGGCGCACCGCCGCCCTGCTGGCGTATGGCCTGTGTGGCGCGGCGCTCTCCGCGCACGCGCAGGTGCGGGTCGGGGTCGAGCAGACCTCCGACCGGTCGCACTGGCACTTCGACAGCCCCTCGTCGTACGACACGACTGTGCTGGTGCCGCACTTCTTCGCGCAGCACTACACACTCGACAACCTCTGGCTCACCGCCGAGGCGTCGTATCGCGCGGGGGTCGACTGGCACAGTTCGATTGGCGCCACTCCAGTGCGACGCGCGACGGCCACCGACTACGACACCTTCTTCAATCCCGACGATGTGGTCTGGGTGTCAGGCACCACCGGCCAGGCGAAGGTGCACAGCTTCCGCTTATCGCAGGCGGTGGACCTGGGGCGCATCGGGGGCATTCGGCTGACCGGCGGCTATCGGCTGCGCGTCGATCTGGCCGACTTCCTCGAAGGCGACCGCACCGATGCACGCAACGGCGTCGTGGTGACGCGGCGCGTCGTCACGACGCGCGAGTACACGAGTGGACAGACGCACGAGGTGTTCATCGCCTGGACGCACACCAGCGACCTGTCGCCGAACTGGCTGCTGCGTCTGAGCGGACAGGCGTCGCCGGCGGCCGTGCACCGTCTCGCCATTCAGCTACCGGACAAATACCCTGGGCGCACGCTCGTCTACCGCACCACGAACCTCGCAGCGAGCGGCCGAGTGGAACTGGTGCGTGGCCACGGCCGCTGGCCGCTCACGCTCAGTCTGGGCGGAATACGGACCGTCAACTACGGTCGCGTGCAGACGGCGAACCGGAGTGGCTTGAGCGTTGGCGCCGGCATCGGCCGCAGCTGGTAGCGTGCGGCCGACGCGGGACAGTCGGTTCACACGCCTCTGCTATCATCCCTCCGCACCCACCCATAGCGCGACGGATGCCCCGCCGCGCACCGTCAGCCTGAGGGAGCCGCCATGGCGTTCGTCGATCGCGTCCGCAATATCTGCGTCACCCCGGCTACCGAATGGCTGGTCATCGAGCAGGAGCACACGTCCCCCTCCGAACTCGTCGTCTCCTATCTCGCCCCGCTCGCCGCGGCCGGTGCCGCCGCGGGCTTCATCGGCTCGGCACTTCTCGTGTCGGTGCTGCCATTCTCGCGCTCCGTCGGCGCCGCCCTTCCGATTGCGCTGGTCACGGCGGCCCTGTCGTTCGTGCTCACCATTGCCGGTTGCTACGTGGTCGGGCTGATCATCAACGCGCTGGCGCCCACCTTCGGCGGCAGGCAGGACAGTGCGCAGGCGTTCAAGCTGTCGGTCTACGCCTATACCCCGGTGCTCGTGGCCGGCGTCCTGGCGATCATTCCGGTCGTGGGCGCGCTCTTCGGCTTCGTCGGCTGGGTCTACTCGCTCTACCTGACCTACCTCGGACTGACACCGATGATGAAGTCGGCTCCGGACAAGGCGCCGGCCTACACCATCGTGGTCGTCATCTGCTCGATCGTGCTCGGGCTCACCATCGGCTTCATCATGACGCTCGTCGCCGGGCTCGGCATGCTCGGAGCCGCCATCCGCTAGCGGACTGCGCGGCGACGGGTGCGACTGGTACACTGAAGCCGTGACCGATCAGCTCGACTCCACTCCAACGGCGCCGGCGCGCCTGCTCGTCACCCGCAACAGCGAGCGCGACGTGAAGAACCGTCAGGTCTTCGTGTCGCTCGACGGTACCAGCATCGGCGACATCCTGTTCGGGGAGACGCTCGACAAGCCGATGACGCCGGGCTGGCACCGCGTACGGGTGCACAACACGCTGTTCTGGAAGACGTTTGACCTCGAGGCGGCGCCTGGCGAGACCGTGCACTTCAACACGGTGAACTATGCGGGGAAGGGCTTCCTGCACTTCGTGCTGATCATCGGCGTGGCGCCGCTCTTCCTGGCAGTCGAGCGGGTGCCGAGCCCAGCGGGCCCGGCACTCTAGAGACGCTCCAGTTCTTACTTCACTTCCACCAGTTCGATGGCGATGCGGTCGGGCCCTTCGACCATCGCGGCGCGCAGGCTGCCCCAGGGGTGGATCTCCTCGAGGAACTTCACGCCTTCACGCTTGAGCCGCGCGACCGTCACGTCGAGGTTCGCGGTGCTCACCGCCCAGTGGTCGTAGAGCCGGCCGCGGGTCGACGCGAGGCCACCGCCCGGCCATGGCTGCATCGAGATGGAGACGTCGTCGATGGTGACACCACCTGGCATGCGGACGAAGCCGCGCTTGGCAAACGAGGGGAACGTCGGCGGCGGGTACAGCTTCGTGTGGCAGTCACCGCCAGCAACCGGTGCTGCGGCCACGGCACCACCGCGCTGCGGACGCTTCGCGCCAAGGTGCTCCACGTACCAGTCGGCCGCGCAGTTCGGGTGCTCGTGATACATGTGCACGTGATTGAAGCGCTCGACGGTGCCTGACTGCGCGTTCTCGATCATCACGCCGTCCGGTCCGCGCAGGTAACCGAAGCCACCAGCGGTGACTGCCGGGTCGACCTTCGCCCCCTTCGCGCGCAGTTCGAGCACCTGCTCCATCGTCGGGAAGCCGCCACCGGGCGGCGACGGCACGTCGCCAGACAGGTCGACCAGCTTCGACTCATCGTCGTTGCCGTTCCACATCTGGGCGATGGTGAGCCCCATCGTGCGGAAGGTCGCGTTGTATTCACGCGAGTTCGGCGTGTTCCAGCCGAAGTGCCACACCGAGGTCTGCGGCCCGGTGAGTTCGTTCGTCGGCGGCGTCGCCACTTTGTTGAAGAGGATATAGATACTGCCGGTCTTCACCGCAGGGCCACCGTTGAACGTGGTCGTCGTCGCCGACTTCGCAAACGGCTTCGGGTAGTACGCGGCGGCCGCTACCGGGTCGGTTGAATTCACGTGCACGTGGTGAAAGTGCAACTGCTCGACGTCTGCCGGCGCCTGGGCCGAGATCGGCGCGCCGCCCGAGAACATGAGCCCGACACCCGCCACCAGGGCCGACGCACTCGCGGCCCGCAACATTCGCTTCATCACTGACACTCCCTGATCAACTCGGGTTACTTCACTTCGACGACTTCGATCGCAATGCGATCGGGGCCTTCGATCATCGCGGCGCGAAGGCTGCCCCACGGATGGATCTCCTCGAGCACCTTCACCCCTTCGCTCTTCAGGCGCGTCATCGTCACATCGAGATTATTGCTACTGACCGCCCAGTGGTCGTAGAGCCGGCCGCGCGTCGGCGCCAGGCCGCCACCTGGCCACGGGCGGACGAGGATGGAGATGTCGTCGAAATTCACGCCGCCCGACGGCTCGCGCACGAAGCCGCCCTTGGCAAACGACGGGAAGGTCGGCGGCGAGTAGACCGTCTTCGGGTTGGTGCAGTCCTCGCTGGTCGCAGGCACCGGGCCTGCCGGCGCACCACCACGACCCGCCCCGCCGCGTCCCGGCATCTGCGCACCGAGGTGCGTAACATACCACTGCATCGCGCACGCCGGATGCTCGTGATACATGTGCACGTGGTTGAAGCGCTCCGCCTGGCCCGACTGCGCGTTCTCGATCATCACGCCGTCAGGACCACGCAGATAGCCAAAGCCGCCATTCGCGTTCGGGTCGGCTCTCACGCCCTGTGCGCGAAGCGCGAGCACCTGCTCTTGCGTGGGGAAGCCGCTCCCAGGCACCGTCGGCACGTCGCCGGACAGGTCGACCAGGTGCGCATCCGTGTCCGAGCCGTCCCACATCTGCGCGATGGTCAATCCCAGCTTGCGGAAGTTGGCGGTGTATTCGCGCGAGTTCGGCGTGTTCCAGCCAAAGTGCCACACCGAGGTCTGCGGTCCGGTGAGTTCGTTGGTCGGCGTCGTCGCCACCCTATTGAACAGGATGTAGATATTGCCGGTCTTCACCGCCGGCTGCCCGTTGAACGTGGTCGTCGTTGCCGTCTTCGCGAACGGCTTCGGATAGTAGGCCGCAGCCGCGGCTGGGTCGGTCGAGTTCAGGTGGACGTGATGGAACTTGATCTGTTCGGCCGCGGGCGCCTGCGCCAGCGTGACCGCACCACCGCTGACCGCAATGGCCGCGCTGGCCGCAAGAGCCGACGCGAGGGCGGCACGGATAATGGCTGTCATATTCAGGACTCCAGACGTGAGGCACACAGCCGGCGCACCCGGACGGCCTGCTGCGCGCTGCATGATAGGCCGGTCAGCGCTTGAACACCAGACCAACGCGCAGCGCGAGCAGACTCCGCTGTGTGGGTGATGCTGGCCTACGAGGGCCAGGGGGGAAAGGCGAGGTATCGGCACTGCGACGGATAGCGCCGGACGTAGTCACCCAGCATGGCCGTCAGCACCGCGCGGCACGCGGCCTTGTCCGCCGCCTCGTCGCCGGTCGGTGCCGGCAGCGGCGGATGGATGGTGACAATGCGCTGGGCGCCTTCTTCGTGGGCGAACAGGGGCAAGATGCGCAGCCCGAGTTGGCGCCGTAGGGTGAACCACCCGGTGCGGACGACCGGCGCGAGGCCTGGCAGATCGAGGCGAAAGAGTTCGCCGCCGAACGGACCATCCGCCGTGAGGAACACGAAGCCGCCGCGGGCAAGCAGACGGCGCAGTGTGAACAGCCCCTGCACACGCGAGGTGCTGGCCGTCTGCACGGCGCCTTTCGAGTCGAGGCTCACCATGGCCTCCTGCTCCACGTGTACTGGGCGGCGTTCGGCTATCACCTGCTGCTCGGGGCGCAGAACCTGATGGTGACCGCCACACTGCCGCCGGTCATCACGCTCGGGCAGTCGCTCGGCTACAGCCCGGTGGTCGTCGGCATGATCTGGATCTTCGGCACGGCCGGCAAGATCTTCCCGTACCAGAGCGGCGTGCTGATGGTCGGCTACTCGTACGGCTACTTCGACGGCCGCGACCTCTTGAAGGTCGGCTTCCTGCTCGCCCTGCTCGAATCGGCCATCCTGTTCCTGCTGGTGCCGCTGTACTGGCCTCTCATCGGCCTGCTCTAGTCCCGGCTGGCCGCAGCGGGTATCATTGTTTGCTTGCGTTACACACCCTTTATTCGTCCGACTGCCCTGCTGACGGCGGCCCTGTCGTTTCTGTGCGTCAACCCGCTCGGTGCCCAGGGCACCGCACCCACGTCCGCCGCGACCGGCGCCGCGGCACGCATCCATCCGTCAGTCGCGCCGCCCCGCATCGACACGCCGCCCAAGGTGGATGGCCGCCTCGATGACGCGATCTGGACGAACGCCGCGAAGATCTCCGACTTCACGCAGGAGCGGCCGATCGAGGCGGCGCCCGCCACCGAGTCGACCGACGTCTACGTCGCCTACGACAGCCAGCAGATCTACTTCGGCATCCACGCCCACTACGCCGACCCGTCGATCATTCGGGCGAATCGGGCCGAT
Organism: Bifidobacterium breve; assembly: GCA_943328785.2. Taxonomy (GTDB): domain Bacteria; phylum Acidobacteriota; class Vicinamibacteria; order Vicinamibacterales; family CAVVIG01; genus CAVVIG01. Next base: position 13,749 of record CALQBJ020000014.1, on the reverse strand, counting down.
CGCGATCAGACCGGACGCGACGACACCGTCACCGTGTTCTTCGACCCGTTCGACGACCAGCAGCGTGGCTACGCCTTCACCGTGAACGGCTACGGTGTGCAGGGCGACTCACTGTTGGCGGGCAACAGCAACAGCAACAGCAACAGCGGTGGCGGCAACCGCAACCGCGGGCCGGGCGGCGGCGACCCGTCGTGGGACGCGCTCTTCTTTTCAGCCGGCGTCCTCGTCGAGGACGGCTGGACCGCGGAGTTGGCGATTCCGTTCAAGAGCCTGCGCTACCCCGCGCGCGGCGATGCGCCGCACCACTGGGGCTTCCAGGTCCAGCGCGAGATCCAGAGCAAGAACGAGAGCGTCGTCTGGGCCCCCATCTCGCGCGACGTGCTCGGCTTCCTCACGCAGATGGGCTCGCTCGACGGCATGCGTCAGCTCTCGATGAGCCGCAACCTCGAGATCCTGCCCACCGTCACGGCGGTCGGCAGCCAACTGCGCAACGCCACGACCGGGGCACTCGGCAACGCCGACGTCGAGGAAGGCGGGCTCAGCGTGAAGTACGGGCTCACCTCGAACCTGACGCTCGACGTCACCTTCAACCCCGACTTCTCGCAGATTGAATCGGACCGTGCCCAGGTCGACGTGAACCAGCGCTTCCCGCTGTTCTTTCCCGAACTGCGTCCGTTCTTCCTCGAGGGACAGGAAATCTTCAACATCCCCGGCCCGATCACGCTCGTGCACACCCGCACGATCGTCGACCCACGCTACGGCGCGAAGATCACCGGCAAGGTCGGCAAGACCACCGTCGGCTTCCTCGTCGCCGACGATGAGGCGCCGGGCAAGACCGACACGACCACCGACCCGGCGTTCGGCAAGTCGGCGACCAACGTGTTCGGGCGTGTGCGCTACGACCTCTACTCGGAGTCGAGCATCGGCCTGGTCATGACCGACCGCGAGTTCATGGACGAGCACAGCCGGGTCGGCGGCCTCGACAGCGTGTTCAAGATCGGCCGGAACCAGCGCCTCCAGTTCCGCGCCTTCGGCAGCGCCGATCGCGACGAGACGGGAACCGACACCTCCGGCCACATGATCGATGCGAACTTCCGCAAGGAAGGGCGCGGTCTCGCCTACTCGACGACCTATTACGAGATCAGCCCCGAGTTCAAGACCGACTCAGGCTTCGTGCGCCGCACCGACGAGCGCCAGGTCAGCGCCAACGGCTCGTACCGCTGGTGGCCGCAGAACTGGATTGTGAACTGGGGTCCACGCCTGAACTACAACCGCAACTACGAGTTCGCGGGCAACGTGCAGGACACTGGCGTCGGTCTCGGCTGGAACGCCCAGCTCGACAAGAACATCAACGTCAACGTGAACACCGACCGCGACATGGAGCGGTACAACGCCGTCGACTTCCACAAGATCCGTTACAGCATGGGCGTCGGGATCAACACCAGCCGCAAGGTGTCGATCGGCGGGTTCACCAACTGGGGCGACCAGATCCGCTACGTCACGAATCCGTACCTGGGCACGGGGCGCAACGGGAACGTCACGCTCACCGTCCGGCCGTACTCGCGGCTGCAGTCGGAGGTGAACCTCACCACCAGCAGCTTCAAGGATGTGCGGACCGACAGGCAGGAGTTCGCGATCAAGATCTATCGCCTGCTGACGACCTACCAGTTCACCGAACGCCTGCTGCTCCGCAACATCGTCGACTACAACAACTACGACCGGTCGCTCGGCGGCAACCTGCTGCTCACGTATCGGGTCAACTCGGGCACGGCGCTCTACGTCGGCTACGACGACCGCTACCGATCGGCGTTCAAGTTCAACTCGGCGCTCTACCCGGGCGACGAGGACTACACCCGCACGAGCCGCGCGCTGTTCGCCAAGCTGCAGATCCTGTTCCGCTATTAGTACCAGGTCCGGCTGAAGCCGGACACTACAGCTGCACGCGGGTCACACCGTCGCGTCGCGTAGTGTCCGGCTTCAGCCGGACCCGCGGTTCCCCCAGTCGTTGGACACGGGACCGGCGATGGGGTACAAACCGGTCGCATGTCCCATCTTCGTGTGCGTCTCCTGACGCTTGCCGCCTGCGCGGTCGTCGCGCTGGCCGCGACCCGCGCTTCGGCGCAGGTCGCCGACCACCAATACACGTCGGCTGACATCGAAGCCGGCTCGCGCCTCTACGCGAATCAGTGTGCGCTGTGCCACGGGCCGAATGGCGACGGCATCAACGGCATCGACCTGCGGCGCGGCGTGTTCCGCCGCAGCGTGTCCGACGACGACCTGGCGCGGGTCATCAGCACGGGGATTGCCGCCGCGGGGATGCCGAGCTTCCGCTTCCAGCCGGTTGAACTGACTGCCGTGCTCGCCTTCATCCGCGCCGGCTTTGATCCGAGCGGCACCGCCGTCAAGGTGGGCACCCCGGGTCGAGGCCAGGCGCTGTTCGCCGGCAAGGGCGCCTGCGCCAGTTGCCACCGGGTGAACGGCGCCGGTCCGCGCACCGCGCCGGATCTCAGCGACATCGGCGCCATCCGCACGCCCTCCACCTTGCAGCGTTCGCTCGTCAACCCGACCAGCGCCATGTTGCCGATCAACAAGCCCGTGCGCGCGGTCACGAAGAGCGGCACGACCATTCGCGGCCGTCGCCTGAACGAGGATACCTACACCGTGCAGTTGATCGACGACCAGGAACGGCTCGTCTCACTCATCAAGGCCGACCTGCGCGAATACGAGGTCGGCAAGACCTCGCCCATGCCGCCGGCCACCGCCGTGCTGTCGTCCGGCGAGATCGCCGACGTGCTGGCGTATCTGCTGACGCTGAAGGGAGGGCTGTGATGCGCTACTCCACTGGTCTGGCTGAAGCCAGACACTACGCCAGCAGGCACGTCCCACGTTGGACATCTGTAGTGTCCGGCTTCAGCCGGACCGGCGCGCTCATCGCCGCCACGCTGGCGATCGGCACGATGACGCTGATGGCGCAGGGCTCGGCGGTCACCTATACGCGCATCCTGAACGCGGCCGCCGAACCGCAGAACTGGCTCACCTACAACGGCACCTACAACAGTCAGCGCTACAGCACGCTGGCGCAGGTGACACCGGCCAACGTCACCAGGCTCGAGCCGAAGTGGGTGCTGCAGAACCAGGTATTCGGCGCCTGGCAATCGAACCCGATCGTCGTTGACGGCGTGATGTACCTGACCGAGCGGCCGAACGACGTCATGGCCGTCGATGCCAAGACCGGCCGCATGTTCTGGCTGTACCGCTGGACGCCGTCGCCAGACTCGCGCGTCTGCTGCGGTGCCAACAACCGCGGCGTCGCCATCCTCGGCGACACGCTGTTCATGGGCACGCTCGACGGCCACCTGATCGCGATCGACGCCAAGAACGGCAAGCCGCTGTGGAACGTCACCGTCGCCGACGTGAAACTCGCCTACTCCATCACGCTGGCGCCGCTCATCATCAAGGACAAGGTGGTGGTGGGGGTCGGCGGCGGCGAGTTCGGCATCCGCGGCTTCATCGCCGCGTTCGATCCAAAGACCGGCAAGGAAGCCTGGCGCTTCAACGCCGTTCCCGGCCCGGGCGAGAAGGGGCACGAGTCGTGGCAGGGCGATGCCTGGAAGTCGGGCGGCGGCTCGGTGTGGGTGACCGGCTCCTACGACCCGGCGCTGAACCTCACCTACTGGGGCATCGGGAACCCGGGTCCCGACTGGAATCCGTTCCAGCGCCCCGGCGACAACCTCTACACCGACTCGGTCGTGGCGCTCGACGCCGACACCGGCGAATTGAAGTGGCACTTCCAGTTCACGCCGAACGACGGCTACGACTACGACTCGGTGCAGATTCCGGTGCTGGCCGACCTCACCTGGAAGGGGACGCCGACCAAGGTGCTGATGTGGGCCAACCGCAACGGCTACTTCTACGTCCTCGATCGCGCCACCGGCAAGTTCCTGCTCGGCGAACCGTTCGTGAAGGTGAACTGGTCGAGCGGACTCGACGCCAACGGACGGCCGATCCAGACGCGCCAACCGGCCGGCATCGCGACGTATCCCGGCAACCAGGGCGGCACCAACTGGTATCCGCCGTCATTCAGTCCACGCACCGGGCTGTTCTACTTCTCCGCCTGGGAGAATTACGGCACCATCTACCATCCGGAAGACGCCACCTACCAGCCCGGACGCAACTTCTCGGGCGGCGGCTTCACCGTCGCCACGCCGGTACCGGGCGCACCGAGCATCGGCATCGGCCGCCGTGGTCCCATCAACAATTGGACCGACGAAGTCGGCAACGGTGCCGTGATGGCGATGGACCCGCACACCGGCAAGCCGAAGTGGAAGGTCACACAGTTCGACGTCACCGACGGCGGCATGCTCACCACCGCAAGCGACCTGCTGTTCACGGGCGGACGCGAAGGCTACTTCCACGCGCTCGATGCGCGGACCGGCGCGCTGCTCTGGAAGACGAATCTCGGCGGACAGATCGTCATGGCCCCGGTCACCTTCCAGGTGGAAGGCCAGCAGTACGTGTCGGTGATTGCCGGCAGCTCGATGTTCACGTTCGGGCTGCGCGATAACTGATGGCGCACGCCGCGACCACGGGTGTCTTCGCGGGCTACGACCGTCACTCGCATTTCTCGCGGCGGCTCGCCGTCGTGCAGGCGGCCCTGCACGACGCCATCACCGCGGCACCGGCGGGGCCGGTGTTCGTGCTCGACGTCTGCGGCGGTGAGGGGCAGGTGCTGCTGCCGGTGATGGCGGCGCATCCACGGACGGCAGACGTGCAGGCGGTTATCGTGGAACTGGACGCCGCCTCAGTGGCGTCGGCGCGCGCCCGCATCGCGGCACTTGGACTCGATCAGGTCCACGTCGTCCAGGGCGACGCAGGCCTGTCTGACAGCTACGTCGGCCTGCCGCGCGCACAGGTGGTCGTCCTGAGCGGGGTCCTGGTCCACCTCGCTCCAGCCGACCGGGCCCGCGTCCTCCAGTTCCTCCCACGCCTCTGCACCGCTGGCGCCACAGTCATCTGGACCATCGGCAACCGGTTCGACCCGACGCGCGCACGCCGTGTGCACCGCACGGTCGCACGCCACGGCGTGGAGGTGGTGCGCATCGAGGCGGTCCCGCGCGCGCCTGAGGATCGGGTGCGTCACGAGGTGGGTGTCGGCCGGCTTGGCGCGGCAGCCGACGACGCGCCGCGAGGTGTCCGCATCTTCCGATTCAGGCTGTCACTCGACAAACGCTATCCGCGCCTGCGGGCGCTCGTCAGGCGACTTCGCCGACGTGAGCGCTAAAGGCTTCCTGACCGATACCTTCACGAAGCGCACGAAGACACACGAAGGTCTGTCCTTGGAACGGCCCGGCTGTTTCGGTTTCGGTGTAGTACGTAGTGTCCGGCTTTAGCCGGACGTTCTGGGTCCGCCTGAAGGCGGACACTACACCGATCTCGAAACCGCGCTAGGAGAGGTTCGCGAGGAGCGCGAGGAGGAGCGGCCCCACGACCAGCACCGAGAGCGCCAGCACCACCCAGGAAGCCGACCGGCTCGCCGCGTAGCGCGACGCCAACCACCCGAGCATGGCCAGTGGCAGCAGCGCGACCGGCACCAGCAACCACGAGCGTTGCGCGGCCAGCACGACCAGGACAAGCACACCGGCGAACAGCAGGAACAGCCGCGTGAACAGCACCGGGTGGCCCCCCTCGGACTGCGCGTCGCCGTTCGTTTCGACGCTGTCGCGCCGTGTCTCGGCCGCGTACACTGGAGACGCCGCGAGCGCCCCTGCGATTCGCGCCATCTCACTGTGAACCTGCTGCTGCTCGAGCCCCACGAACTGGACGCCACCGGGCGTGCCACCCTCAGCGACGGCCGCGCCCGTCATCTGCTGGGGGTGCTTCGCGTCGTGCCCGAGCAGACGATTCGCGTCGGCGTGGTGGACGGCGGCAGCGGCACCGGCCGCGTCGTGCTGGCCGAGGCTGGCCGCGTCACGCTCGACTGCACCCTCGACTCCGCGCCGCCCCGTCCCGCCGTCGACCTGCTGCTGGCTGTCCCCCGGCCGAAGGTCCTTGGCCGGCTCTGGGCGCAGTTCGCCGCGCTGGGCGTCGGCCGCATCATCCTGACCAACGCCGCGCGCGTCGAGCGGAACTACTTCGACACCCACCTGCTGGAGCCCGCCGGCTACCGGCCGCTGCTGCTCGAGGGACTGCAACAGGCGCGCGACACGCAACTGCCGATCGTCTCCGTACACCGGCAGTTCCGCATCCTCGTCGAGGACCACCTCGACACCCTCGCCGGTGCGTCCGTGCGCCTGGTCGCCGACCCCTCGGCTGGAGAACCGATCACCAGCGTCGTTGCGCGCCAGGAGCGGCAACGCCTCCTGCTGGCCATTGGTCCCGAGGGGGGCTGGAATGGGTTCGAGTTGGAACTGCTGGGCGCCCACGGCTTCCACGCCGTTGGTCTCGGTGCCCGTACCTTGCGCAGCGACACCGCGTGCATCGCGCTGCTCGCGCTCGCGCACGAGGCGCTGCGCAGCCGCCGCCTGGCGATCGAAGGAACCGCCGTCAGCGGCGAGGGACTTCAATGGTCCACACCGACAGGCACCGATCGCACTTAAAGAAGACGCGGTACGGCAGGCGGATGGTGATGCGCGGGCGCTGTTCATCCGGCCGGCATCTGGGGCACGGCGGGTCGGACGGGCGCGAGCGGCCGCGGCGGTCGCGCACAGAGAGGCGTGGCGAGCCGCCGGCCAGCGAGCCCTTGAGCCGATCGACCCGTGGCACCCAGCGCCCGCAGGCCATGCAGCGCACGGCTCCCCCCATCTGCTCAGCCTTCTGGCAGACCTGGCAGACCGGCGTGACGTCCGGGTCGACGTTCTTCTCTGGAAGACTCACTCGAACAGGATTGTAGAGCGAGAACCGCCCGGCTCAACCGGGACCTCGCCCGCCCGCCTCTCCCCACACGATCTTTGTGAACCCGTGATGCGGAACGGCGCGTATCGACCGGTTACGACGGCACCAAGCGAAGGTACGCGCTCCCACGAATTCCCGGGAGTCTCGCAGCGCAGCCGTATAGAATCGTCGGCCATGAAGATCAGACACGCTGCAGTTCCCGTGCTCCTGCTGGCGCTTGCCGCCAGCGTCACCACCCTGCTGGCGCAGTCGAAGCCGGGCGTCATCTCGGGCCCCGTCGGCACCAGCCCGTACGACATCGTCCGCTACTGGCACAAGCCGTTCTCGAAGCCGGGCTTCGCCTTCGGCGGCAACTCAGGGGTGTTCGCGGAGACGCCGAACCGTATCCTCGTGGCGCAGCGCGGCGAGTACAAGCTGCCGGACCCGGTGCCGGCCTCCTTCACGGCCGGCTTCGCGGGTTCGATCGGCGTGAACGTGCTGAGCGCCGTCGCCGGCCGCGTCTGGCAGAACTGCCTCTACGAGCTCGACGCCAACGGTAACGTCACGCAGGTGTGGAACCAGTGGGACAAGCTGTTCGAAGGCTCCCCCGGCCCGGCGCCGCATCGCGTGCGCATCAGCCCGTACGATCCGCAGAAGCGCATCTGGGTGATCAACGAGACGTTCAGCGAGATCTATATCTTCTCGAACGACATGAAGACGCTGCTGCGGACGCTCGGCGAGAAGAACGTCCAGGGCACCGACGGCAAGCACTTCGGCAAGCCGCAGGATGTGGCGTTCCTGCCCGACGGCCGCATCCTGATCGCGGACGGTCTCGACAACCACCGCATCATGATCATGGACAAGGACGTGAACTACCTGGGCGAAGTCGGCGGCAAGGGCAGCGGCCCGGGCCAGTTCGACGGCGTGCACGCGCTCGGCGTCGGCCCTGAAGGGCGCGTCTTCGCGCTCGACCGCTCGGGCGGCCGCATCAATGTGTTCAAGACGACGAGCGACCAGAAGACGCTGCAGTACGTCACCGAATTCCCCGGCTTCTCCCTGCCGCTCGACATCATCGTGAACGACGATGCGATCTGGGTCACCGACCTGACGCCACTCCGCTTCACGAAGCTCGACTTCAACGGCAACCATCTCTACACCTGGAATGTGCCGCGCGAACTGCCCGACGGCTACATCGAGGTGCACACGTTCACGGTGGACGCCAACGGCATCCTCTATGGCGGCGACAACCAGTACGGACGCACCCAGAAGTTCGTGCCCAAGCCCGGCGCCGACCCGAAGTTGCTCATCAAGGCACCGTGGAGAGCGAAGTAGTTCCGTCTCACGTCCATGGATAAGCGTCGGCTCGAAGCCTTCAGCGACGGCGTCTTCGCCATTGTCATCACCCTGCTGGTGCTGGAACTGAGGCTGCCAGCGGTCACCTACGATGCGCTCGGCAGGAGCCTGCTCCAGCTCCTGCCGGCCATCTCGGCCTACGCCCTCAGCTTCCTGCTGATCGGGATGTACTGGGTCTACCACCATCACGCCTACACGTTTATCGACGGCGTCGACGGTGTGCTCCTCTGGCTGAACATCGTCTTCCTGCTGCTCATCAGCTTCATGCCGTTCCCGACGATGCTGCTGGGCCGGTATCCGGGGCAGACGCTGCCGGTCGTCTTCTACGGCTGCAACCTGCTCCTCGCCAATCTGCACGGCCTGGCGATGCTGCTCTATCTGAAGCATGCGCCGCAGCTCGCCTCACGCCGCCTGACGCCGGTGCTCTTCCGCCGGCAGGTCACCGTCTACATCGTGGTGAACAGCCTGTATCTGGCGAACATCGGCCTCGCGTTCCTCCTGCCGCGCGTGGCGATGACCATCTTCGCAGCCATGGCGGTCTACCTCATGGTGCGCTCGGCCATGGTCATGGGCATCGGCACCTGCGTGCCGAGCGAACCGTTGGTGCATGCCGGCGAGTCGTCGGTCGCCCCACCACGCTCCGGACCCCACGTGCTCGTCAGCGAGTAAGCTGGAGCGACTCACAAGGAGGGCACGATGGGAATGTTCGACGGCCTGGTCGATGGTGTACTCGGCAACGTCCTCGGAGGCCAACTGGGTCCGCTGGTCGGCAACCTCCTCAACGGGCAGGGCGGCGTCGCCGGCCTGGTGGCGATGCTGGAACGCGGCGGGCTCGAGGACGTCGTCCGCTCGTGGGTCGGGACCGGCGCGAACCTGCCGGTCTCGCCGAGCCAGTTGCAAAGCGCGTTCGGTCCACAGTTGGTGCAGCAACTGGCGCAGCAGGCCGGCATGAACCCGCAGGGGCTGATGCAGCAGCTCTCCAGCATCCTCCCGGGCTTCGTCGACAAGCTCACGCCTGGCGGCGTCATTCCCAAGGTCTAGCCGGATGTCCGCGATAGCCGGGGCGGTGCGCTGCCCCGGATGCGCCGCCCCGATGACGCCGCATCGGCTCGACGCCCAGATGGGCGGCTCCGTGACGATGGACGTGTGCCTCGCCTGCCAGTCGTTCTGGTTCGACGGCTACGAGAGCCTGCAACTCACCCCCGGCTCCACGCTCCGGTTGTTCCGCATCATTGGCGACGAGTCGTCCTCGACACGCACGCCGATGCCGCCGGTGACCGCCTGTCCGCGCTGCACGATGCGGCTGGTGCCGGCCACCGACAGGCAGCGCAACACGCGCTTCCGCTACGGTCGCTGCCCACGCGGACATGGCCGCTTCATCACCTTCTTCGATTTTCTGCGCGAGAAGGACTTCGTGCGCACGTTGTCCGCGCAGCAGGTCGCCGAACTGCGCGCCCAGGTGCAGACGGTGAACTGCTCGAACTGCGGCGCGCCCATCGACCTCGCCGCCACGTCGTCGTGCGGCCACTGCGGCTCGCCGCTGTCGATGCTCGACATGCGCCAGGCCGACGCGCTCATCACGCAGTTGCGGGCCGCCGCTACCGCGCCCGCTGCCGTCAGCCCGACGCTGCCGCTCGATCTGCTGATGGCGCGCCGCGAGGCCGAGCGTGCGTTCGCCACGGACGAGCGCGGCCCCGCCTGGTACCGCGATGCGGTGGATGCTGGCACGGTCGCCGCCGGCGTGCGTGCGCTCGCGCGGTGGCTCGGCCGGGACGTGTCGTAGCGGCCGACCCTCTCGCCTACGACTCGAGCGACGCCACGATCGCCAGGATGATCAGGCCGAGCAGCACCAGTAGCCCGATCTTGATCCAGCTCCACGGACGCTCGCCGGCAATCGATCCGGTGACGCCGTTGACGATCACCTGATACGACGTCGCGGCGTAGACGTAGGAGAGCATCCAGATCGGGGTGAGGATGTGCTTGAACGTCTGGTTCGAGTAGGTGGCGTCCACCACCAGGTTGCGGTAGGTGTCGCCGGGAATCTGCGTGGCGCACAGCGTCCGCAGCACCGCGTCCATTTGCGTGCGCGACCGCTGCGCCGAGGTCACCAAATCGATCTGGTAGCGCTCCACCGTCCATCCGGACAAATAGCCGGCGTCGTACGGAATCAGCGACTGCGTCGGAAACGGCTCGACCTTCCTGAGCAGCACCGGGTGCACGCCCAGTGAGGCGCACACGAGGTCGTCGTCGAAGGCGTGCGTCAGCTCGCCAGCCGCGGCCGACCAGCGCACATGCCGTTGACGGTTCTTGCCCGACCCGGTGTAGTAGTACTCGCCAGACTCGGCCGTCCACCGCGCATCGACGCTCGCATCGAAGGTCCAGTACGGCAGGTAGAGCCCCTTCACCGTGTCCGTGCTGGCCTTGCCGGCGAAGCCGTTCGGCGCCAGCCATTGCCGGCCGTACCAGGCACGAATCAGGTCGCGCGCGTTCGACTCCGCAATGGCCATCGGCAGCAGCGACTCGGGCCGAATCGCGTCCTTCACCTGCTCGTATGGCACGAGCGCGGTCGAGCCACAGAACTGGCAGCTCTGCGAGATCATGCCGGGGTCGAAGACCGAGATCGCCTTGCAGCTCTGGCACTGCACGGAGACCTTCTCGGCGTTCCAGCCCCTGGCGCTGTCGGGAATGGCACGCAGCGCCGTCGCCAGGTCGTGCTCGACGATGACCGTGGTGTCGTCGCGCTGTTCGAGTTCGGCTGGCGACTCGGTGCCGCAGTACGGGCACACCAGCGCATGCTTGGCGGGGTTCCACTGCGCCTCACCGCCGCACGCCGGGCATTCGAACTTCCGGCGAGCAACGGCGACACCATCGCCCTGCGGCGACGGTGCGGTTTCGGGCTGACGTGGCGTCTCCATGCGCGTCGAACCTCTGGTCCGGCTACTTCAGGAAGTCGTCGAGTGCGGCGCGTGTGATGCGCCACTGGCTGCCGATCTTCTTCCCCTTCAGGTCGCCGGCGTCGAGGCTGGCCAGCACGTCGGCCTCCGACACGCCGAGCGCCACCGCCGCATCCGCAGGACTCATCAACTGCGGCAGGCCCGCGGCAGGCGCCGCGACCGGAACCGCCGGAGCCGCGGCCGGCGTACCCTGCGCCAGCACGCCGCCGGTCTGGTTCATCATCTCCTTCGCAATCGCGAAGCCGACCGCCATCTCGGCGCCCACACCGCCCACGTTCGTGCCGCCAGCGGCCATGCCCTGCGCCATCTGGAACTTCACGAAGTCGTTCAGGTTGCCGACCGCCGCCATGCTCGAGCGCTTGTCGATGGCCGCTTCCACTTCCGGCGGAACCGAGACGTTCTCGACGACGAACGACGTCATCTCGATGCCGTACTTCGCCTTGAGGACCGGGTTCAGCACCGGCAGCAGTGCCTCACCAAGCTCGCTGTAGCGGGTGGCGACGTCGAGCACCGGCACCTTCGCGGTGGCGATCGCCTCACTGAACGTGCTGACCAGACGCGAGCGCATGACGTCGGCGAACTCGTCGAGGCGGAAGTGGTTGTCGGTGCCGGCCACCTCCTTGAGGAATTTCGCCGGTTCGACGATGCGGAAGTCGTAGGTGCCGAAGGCGCGGACCCGGACGATGCCGAAGTCCTGGTCGCGCATCATCACCGGGTTCGACGTGCCCCACTTGTTGCCGGTGAAGACGCGGGTGGTGACGTAGTAGACGTCGGCCTTGAACGGCGACTCGAACCCGTACTTCCACCCCTTGAGGCGCGACAGGACCGGGATGTTCTCGGTGTTGAGGTCGTGCTTCCCAGGCCCGAAGAGATCGCCGTACTGTCCGAGGTAGACGAACTGGACCGCCTGCGATTCGCGGACGATCAACTGCGCGCCGTTCTTGATTTCCTTGTCGTCATCGGGCCAGCGGAACGACAGCGTGTCGCGCGAGTCGTCATTCCACTCGATGATCTCGATGAACTGGCTGCGGATGAAATCGGTCAGGCCCATGGTCGCTCCCTCGTTCCGGTTGAAGCCCATTGTAAACACAGCAGGCGATCCAGACGTTGCGCCGCTGAATCCTAGGCGAGCGACGCGAGGTCGATGACGAAGCGGTAGCGAACGTCGCCCTTCAGCATGCGTTCGTAGGCCTCGTTGATCGCCTGCATCGGGATCCGTTCGATGTCGGACACGATGTTGTGCTGACCGCAGAAGTCGAGCATCTCCTGCGTTTCGCGGATGCCGCCGATGAGCGAGCCGGTCAGGCGCTTGCGCCCCATCACCAGCGCGAACGCCGACACCGGCGCCGGTTCGGACGGCACGCCGACGAGCACCATCGCCTTGTCGCGCTTCAGCAGCGCGAGATACTGGTTCAGGTCGACATTGGCCGACACCGTATTGAGGATGAAGTCGAAGGCTCCCTGCAGCGCGTCGAACGCGCCGTCGACCGTGCTGTTCACGAAGTGATGCGCGCCCAGGCGTTCGGCATCGGCCTTCTTCCTGTCCGACGTGCTGAACACCGTCACCTCGGCGCCCATCGCGGCCGCGAACTTCACGCCCATGTGCCCGAGGCCGCCAAGACCGACCACGCCCACCTTGTCGCCCGCCTTGATGCCCCACTGCCGCAGCGGCGAGTAGGTGGTGATGCCGGCGCACAGCAGCGGCGCCGCCGCGTCGAGCGGCAGGTTCGCGGGCACCTTCAGCACGTAGCGTTCATCGACGACGATCTGCGTCGAGTAGCCGCCGTGCGTCGGGGTCACGCGGTCGGCTTCGACGCCGTTGTAGCTGAACGAGCACGTCGGGCAGAACTGCTCTTCCCCGCCCGCGCACGCCTCGCACGCGCGGCACGAGTCGACGAAGCAGCCGACACCGACCGGGTCGCCGGGGGTGTGGCTGGTGACGTCGGCACCGATCGCGATGACGCGGCCGACGATCTCGTGACCCGGCACCATCGGGAACGTCGAGTTCCCCCACTCGTTGCGCGCCTGATGCAGGTCCGAGTGACACACCCCGCAGAACTGGATATCGATGACGACGTCGCGCGGACCGGGTTCGCGGCGCGACAACTGGAATGGGCCGAGCGGCTGATCGGCGCTCTCGGCGGCATAGGCTTTCACGATGGGCACGGGTCACTCTCCGGAACTGACACGCGGGGCAATGCCGTGGACGTCAGGATGGACGGACACCGGCCTGGCGCGAGCGGCGGCTCCATTGTAGAGCGGGAGCGCTTGTGGGCGTCGCCGCGGCATCGTCAGGGCCGCGCTGAGCAGCCGCGAAGACGAACGGCCTCATTACTACGGCGTTCGTGCGTCCCTGACGAAGTGCGGGCGGGCCGGCATGACGACCTTCGGCAGCGTCGTCGCGTCGATCACGGCGTTGGCCGCGATGAGCTCGTTCGCATGGAGCAGGAACGCCGTCAGGTTGTAGACGTCGGTGTCCGAGAGCGACCCTGGCGCGTCTGGCGGCATCGCGCGCCGGATGTAGTCGAACACGGTCGTGGCGTAGGGCCAGTAGTTGCCGATGGTGTGCGGA
>CALQBJ020000013.1 GCA_943328785.2 Bifidobacterium breve | reverse complement strand
TCGTTCCTCGAGCAGGCGCGCCTATCGCGCGCGTTAGCGGTGGCGGACGAGCGACTCTCGGTGGAAACCAGCACCGCTCCGGCCGCGGCAGGTGTCGCGGCGCCCTGGCTGGTGGGCATCGGCCTCGTCGCCGTCTCCCTCGGCGTGTTGATGCGCTAGATCGCGTTCGCATAACGTAGCCGCGCACCTTCAGGTGCGCTGGAGTCGCCGACCTTCCGGTCGGCCCCCAGAACGTCGGGCTGAAGCCGGACCCTACAGCTGTACGCGGCTACGTCGAGTCGGTCTCCGCGAAGATCACGCCTGGCGCCAGCACGCCGTGCGGGTCGAGCGCCGGAGCATCGGTCACTCTACAGCTATACTCGAAATCATGCGCTTTGCACCCGAATACGTCACCTACGTGCTCAACGAGAACTTCGAGGACGCAAAGGCCAACTTCCTGTCGCCGCTCATGGCGCTGCACTACGCGCACCTCGTGATGCTGACAGAGCAGGGCATCGTCTCGAAAGACGATGCGCACGCGATCCGCGTGGCGCTCGACGCCGTGGATGAATCCGAGGTGCGCAAGGTGGTCTACGACGGCACCTACGAGGACCTGTTCTTCTACCTCGACCGCCTGGTCATCGCCGCTTGCGGCGCCGACGTTGCCGGGCGGCTGCACACCGCTCGCAGTCGCAACGACATCGCCATGACGACCTATCGGATGCGTCAGCGCGAGTGCCTGCTCGACCTGACGTCGGCCACGCTCGAGCTGCGCCGCTCGCTGCTGCTGCTCATCTCGCAGCACCATGACACCGTCTTCGCCGTGCACACGCACACGCAGCGCGCGCAGCCGACCACCGTCGCTCACTATCTGTTGGCGGTGGTGGAGCAGGTGGAGCGCGACGCCACGCGGCTGAAGGGGGCGTTCGAGCGCACCAACCTGAACCCGCTCGGCGCCTGCGCCATCACCGGCACCGGCTTCGACATCGACCGCGGCATCACGTCGGAGCTGCTCGGTTTCGCCGCACCCACTGTCAACACCTACGGCAGCATCGCCGCCATCGACTACCTGCTCGAGAGCGCGGCGGCCGCCATGGTCCTGGTCACTGGCATGGGGCGCTTCGTGCAGGACCTGCTGCTCTGGTCGACCGCCGAGTTCGACTACGTCCGCCTCGGCGACGGCTTCGTGCAGGGCAGCAGCATCATGCCGCAGAAGCGGAATCCGGTGGCGCTCGAGCACGCGCGGGTCATTGGCAGCAAGGCCGTGGGGCAGGCGCAGGCGGTGATGACCGCCGTGCACAACACGCCGTTCGGCGACATCAACGATACCGAGGACGACCTGCAGCCGCTCGTCTTCTCGATGTTCAAGGATGCAGGGCGGGCCGTGAAGATCGTGGCCGCGGCGCTGCGCACCGCGCAGTTCGATCCGGCGCGGCTCGAGGCCCGCGCCGGCGACGGCTGGACCACGCTCACCGAACTCGCCGATACGCTGGTGCGCGAGCAGGGCATTCCCTTCAGCGCGGCGCACGCGATTTCGGCGAAGTTTGTGGCTGCCCGACAAGCTGCCCCGAAGCAGTCGCTGGCCGACATCCTCACCGACGCGTCGCGCACGGTGCTGGGGGCGCCACTCAGCTACACCGAGGACGCGATGGAACGTATCCTCAGCCCGCGCCATTTCGTGATGATTCGACGCACCTGGGGCGGCCCGGCACCGGACGAAACGCGCCGTGCGGCCGGCGTCTCCCAGGCGAAGCTTCAGGTAGATGAAGCGTGGCTCGCTGCGGCGGTGGACGCCCTGACCGCCTCGCAGGCACGCCTGACGGAGAGGTCGGCAGCGCTATGACGATGAGACCGAGCGAGAACCTGCACGAGCGCGACACGCCGATGACCGGCATGTATGTCGCGGTGATCGCGATCGAGGCCCTCATCATCGCGGCGCTCTACGCGCTGGGGCGGATGTACGCGTGAGCGTCATCGACTGGGGCGTCCTCGTCGTCTATCTCACCTGGCTCGTCTGGGACGGCCTGCGCCGCTCGACGAACACCGACAAGGTGGAAGGCTACTTCCTCGCGAGTCGTTCGCTGCCGTGGTGGGCGGTGGGGCTGTCGGTGATGGCCACCCAGATGAGTGCCATCACCATCGTCGGCACGACCGGCCAGGCCTACGCCACCGGCCTGCGCTTCGTGCAGTTCTACTTCGGCCTGCCGCTCGCGATGGTCATCCTGTCGCTGACCGTCGTGCCGTTCTTTACCCGCGCCCGCGTCTACACCGCCTACGAGTATCTCGAACGGCGCTTCGACGTGCGGGTCCGCACCGCCACGAGCTTCCTGTTCCTGGCCGGCCGCGCCGCCGGTCTCGGTGTCGTGCTCGCGGCGCCGGCCGTGGTGCTGTCGTCCATCCTGCACTGGAGCGTGCCGGTCACCGTGCTCGTCATCGCCATCCCGATGGTGTTCTACACCAGCTTCGGCGGCGTGCAGGCGGTGGCCTGGACCGACGTGAAGCAGATGTTCGTGGTGGTCTTCTGCATGTCGGCGTCGGTCGTGGCGCTCATCTACGGCATCACGCGCGACGTGCCGCTCGGTCAGGCGATTAGCCTCGCCGGCGCCACCGGGCGGTTGCAGGCCGTCGACACCACGTTCAGCCTGAGCGAAACCTACACCCTGTGGTCCGGGCTCATTGGCGGCCTGTTCCTCAGCCTGTCGTACTTCGGCTGCGACCAGAGCCAGGTGCAGCGCTATCTCACCGCCAAGTCGATCGACGAGGCGCGGCACTCGCTGCTGATGAGCGCGTTCGTGAAGATCCCGCTGCAGTTGCTGATTCTCGGCACCGGCGTCCTGGTGTTCCTGTTCTACACGTTCCAGCCGCCGCCGATGCTGTTCAACCGCACCCATGACGGCCAGGTCACGGCCGGTCCGTACGCCGCGGACTACGCCGGGCTGCAGCAGCGGTTCGATCAGGAGGCGGAGTACCGGCGAGCGGCGGGGAAAGCCAACGACACCGCCGCGTTCCTCGCGTCGGACAAACGGCTGAAGGATCTGCGGGCGCAGGCCGCCGAGGTCGTGAAGAAGACCACCGGCGACCAGCGCTACAGCGATGTGAACTATGTCTTTCCGACGTTCATCACCACCCACCTGCCGGTCGGCCTGGTCGGACTGATGATTGCGGCGATCTTCGCGGCCGCCATGTCGGCGTCGTCTGGTGAACTGAGCGCACTGTCGTCAGCCACGATCATCGACTTCTACCAGCGGCACTGGGTGAAGGACGCCACCGATGCGCACTACCTGAAGGCGTCGAAGGTGGCAACGGCGTCGTGGGGGCTGTTCGCCTGCTTCGTGGCGATGTTTGCCGCGAACCAGGGTTCGCTCATCGAGGTGGTGAACCGCTACGGCTCGTTCTTCTACGGGTCGATCCTCGGCGTGTTCATCCTTGCGCTCCTCACCAAGCGCGCGACGGCCACCGGCGCCTTCGTCGGGCTGATTGCCGGGATGGTCGTCGTGCTCTCGGTCGCCATCGGGCTGCCGTGGATCGCCTTCCTCTGGCACAACCTCATCGGCGCCGTCGTCGTCGTCGTTGTCGGACTCGTCGTCAGTAGCTTTTCCAGGTGAACGCGCTGAGCATGTAGTTGCCGGCGGTCAGGGCGTCGTTCTGCAGGCGGCGGTCGTAGTGAATGGCCGCGCCGCCCGCCTCCGTCAGTTGCTTCACAACGATCGCACCGTAGAGGTCGGCGCCGCCCGTGATGTTGGCGGTGGCGTTCGGCGCGTAGAACAGGCCAGCCGTCGTGTCGCCGCCTGCCAGCTTCACTTCACCCGTGCCGCCGTAGATGAACTGCAGGTCGGACGGACGGAACGTCGAGTTCACCAGTCCCTGGCCCGTAATCGTGATCGGCGTGGACTGGCCGACACCCGCCACCTTGATGACGACCGGACCGCTGTTGATCTTGATCGTCGAGTTACCGTTCATCGTCAGGCTGTTCATCACGTAGATGCCGGCGTTCAATTGCAGCACCGCGCCCGCGTTGACCGCGACGTTGCCCATGGTGACAATCGATGATGCGCTGGCTGGCGTGATCGTGGCGCCGTTGGTGCTGTTGGCGCACACGCTGCCGTAGCCGGACGGGCAGCCCGTGGTCTTCTTGAAATCGGTGGCGGTGGTCGGCGGCAGCGGGTTCGGCGCCGGCGGTGTCGGGTAGGTCACATTCTGCGACAACTGGTTCAGGCCGCCGCTGACCGTCGCACCGCCGCTGGTGGTCTGCGCCGTCACGTTGTTCGCCGTGCAGGCGCCGACGCCCTGGCGCGGCGTCGACAGCGAACCCTGCACCACCGTGGTGTTGCCGACCTCGGTCAGGTTGCCGTTGCTGCCGACGTTGCCGCCGTAGTTGCCGACCACCGGCAGACCGCTGCTGAGCGCGGCCTGCGAGTCGTAGCTGTTGGTGGTGGCGCCGCCGGCGAATGAGAGTGCCGCGCATCCGTTGTCCGTGGCGAACGCCGCGTAGGCGTAGACGGGCGTGGTCTGCCGCTCGATCAGCGACGACACTTCCACCGTGGCGTTGCGCGCACCGGTGATGCTGCCTTCAGCCGTGACGTCCCACGTCTGCAGCGTGATCAGGCTGCCGGTGAAGGCGTCGCTGATCTGTCGCATCGACTTCAGCGTCGCATGTGCCTTGTAGGTGACCGGTGCATCTTTCACGTCGAGCGTGCCCTGGGCGGCGGCCGCGAACGCGGTCTTGACCGCGGTGATCGGGTAGTTCGAGGCGGTAGCGTCCCACGACAGGACGACGGGCGCACCGTTGTAGGTCACCGGCGAGACCGTGGTGACATAGTTCGCCATCGGGTCGCCGCTGGCCGCCATACCAGGGGCCGCGGCGCTGTAGGCGCCGCTCAGCAGATAGTTGGCGGCGGTGTGGATGCCCGACTCCGCGCCATACCGCGCTTGCGACATCAGCCGGTAGTTGTGGCTCGAGAGCGTCTCGGTCTTGGAGACGAACATCAGCGACGTGCCGAGCACGGTCATCGCCAGCATCATGAAGAGCGCGAGGATGATCGCCATCCCCTGCTCGCTATTGCGCGCCTGGCGTGAATGGTTGGTCATGGCAGTCCGATGAGCGTGGTGACCGTCGCGGGGAGCGGCTGCACGCGGTTGGTGATGCCGAGGCCCGCCAGCTGCCAGACGTTGAACACGTTGCGCGGCGAGACGTTCAGCAGCGCCTTGGTTTCCTTCTGGTAGAGACCGGTCACCGGATCCCTGTCCGTCGTCTGGACGGTGAGGGTGATGGCGACGTCGACCACGTACGGCTCGCCGTTGTTCGTGCGCTGCTGATAGGTGAAGCAGGCCGTGCTGTCCGGGTTGGCGGTGATGTTGTTGAGCAGCGTCATGTCCGCCGTGACCGACGGCTTGGAGGTGGCGTCGAACGGCATCGTCCGGCGATAGAGGTTGCCGGCCGCCGTGTCGCACGTGTACTCGACGTACTCGAGGGTGCCGTCGCTGTTGATGTCGCCGAGCATCTTCATGGTGTCGCCGGTCGAGCCGTGTGCCACGGTCGTCGGGATGATGCCCTGGCGGAAGCCGCCGTAGACATTGATCGGCACGTTCGCCGCGTGCGTCAGCATGAACGTGGCGGCGAACGTCTTGTTCGTCGAGTTCACGCCGGTCAGCACCACCGTCTCCTCGTTGGAACCGGTATCGACCAGCAGTTTCTCGCCGACGAACATCCCCGACGTCCCGTTCACGGCGGACAGCACCGTTCCGGCGCTGTTCACGGCGTTCACGAGCACCGTCGCCGAGCCGGCAGCGACCGCTCCGCCCGTTCGTACGAGATTGGGCAGGGCAATGCGACCCGCCTGACCCACTTCCTGCTGGAGCAGTTCGGTGGCGTTCCGCACGCCTGAATGCATCTCGGTCCGGTTCGATATCGTCCGGCTGACCTTGGTGAGCCGGAATACACCGTCGAGGGCTGAGCCCGAGACGATCATCAGGATGACGATCGAGACGAGCAACTCGATGAGCGTGAACCCCGCTTCGGATTTCCGCATCACTGCACCTGACCTAGAACGGGAACGTCTTGAGCGACGTCACGGTCGCCTCGGGAATGCGCCCGGAACTGCCGACCGCACTCTTCACCTTGGCCGTCACCGAGATGCGCTTCAGCGTCGTGCTGCCAGTCACCAGTTGCACCAGCCAGACGCGCTTGTAGTACCAGTTCGCCGGGGCGGTGGTGCCGACGGCCGCCAGCAGCGAGCCGTTCACGTCGAGATAGTCGACGTAGTTGGCGGCAGGTGCCGCCGCGTCCGAACTGCCGCCGACGGCGAGTCCGGTGCCGCCGGTTTCCGTGGCCGGGAACGCACGCGTGTCCGACGTCACATCGCCGAACGACAGCGCCAGCAGTTGCTCCATCTTGTCCTGCGCGTACTCGGTGGTACGTGCCATCAGGTGTCCCTGATTCTCGGTATTCGTCGTGGCGATCACACCGAGCGGCAGCAGGCCGAGCGACACAATCATCAGCAGCGAGATGGCGATCACCGTCTCGAGCAGACTGAAGCCGCGGTCGTGGCGGCGCGGCATGGCTGCGTTGCGCGAGTGGTGCAGGCGCGTCATCGCTTCACCCATTGCGCTTCGTCAGCCTTCGACCACCACAACCGGATGAGCGGCGTCGCCGACAGCGTGATGCCGTAGGTGGCGGTGCCGTCCGAAAGGTAGAGCGCGGAGTTCCCGGTGATGTTGCCGGAGCCATCGATCGGAATGCCGCGCGAGTTGAAGACGATGCACGATGTGTTGGCGATGTCGGAGTCTGTCTTGGTCTTGCACACCGGCGACATGGACAGCGACGACTGGGTGCTGGGCGGGGCCGTCGCAATGTCGCCGTAGCCGAAGCTCACCCCGGTCTGCAGCGTATTGGTGGGATCGACTTCGTCCTTCCAGTCGCCGGCCGCCTTGTCCCAGAACTCGAGGTGGTAGCTGTTAGTCGTGCGGTCGACGTAGAGGCGCTCGCGCGTGAAGTGCGCAGCGGAGCGCATCTTGGCGAGGGCCACCGCGTTGTGCACGCCGCGCGCATCGCCGCTCAACCGCAAATCGGCCAGCGTCCGGCCGGTCTGGGGAACGACCATGGCGGCAACCACGCTGACGATGCCGAGTGTTGCGAGGAGTTCGATCGTGGAGAACCCGTGCTGACGGGTGACAGTTCGCACACCAGGGTAATGGCAAGGAGTGTTCCCAGGTAGATGTCTGGTGATTTGCGTGACATTCACCGGGAGGTTGCCCTTCGGCGGACTTCGACGATCTTGCTGACGTGCCGTTCCGGCACACGGGAATTACGAATTCGTTGGTCGGGCGCCTTGCGGGCGGGAAGGCTCGTGCGTCAGTTGGCGCCGAAGATCTGGTCGATGGTGATGATGTTGACCGGTCCGAGGTTCAGCGCGCGGACGCCAGGCTCGATCGCCTTCCGGTCGCCGACGATGACCACCGCCATCCGGTCGGTACGGATGTGGGCCCGCGTCACGCGCTGCACGTCCGCGACCGAGACGACTTGCACGTTCGGCACGTAGCGCGAGAAGTAGTCGTCTGGCAGCGCGTAGACGAGCGTCTCCTCCAGGCGCCGCGAGATGTCGCCGGTGGTCTCGAAGTCGCTCGGCAGCCCCAGCGCCACGTAGTTCTTGCCGCGCGCCAGTTCGTCGGCGGGCACCGGCTGCAGGATACCGGTGAGTTCGTTGAAGAACTCCTTCAGCGACTCCGCCGTCTTGTCGGTCTGCACGCCAGCGAAGGCCGTGAACGGTCCGGCATCCACCCGCATGTCGAAGAACGAGTTGGCGCCGTAGGTGTAGCCGTGCTCCTCGCGCAGGTTCAGGTTCAGGCGCGACGAGAACGAGCCGCCGAGGATGGTGTTCATCACTTCGAGCGGAAAGTAGTCGGGGGTGGAGCGGGGGACGCCGACGAATCCGATGCGAATCTGCGTCTGCGGGGCGCCCGGCTTGTCGACGAGGTAGACCTCGCGGCGCGTGCGCGCCGGCGGCGCCGGTTGCCGCACGTGCGTCACCGGACCACTGGCCGCCTTCCAGCTGCCGAAGCTCTTCTCGAGCAGCGGCAGGACCGCCGCCGCCGTGACGTCGCCGACGACGATGAGCGTGGCGTTATCGGGGCGGAACGCGGCCGCGTGAAAGGCGCGGAGGTCGTCCACCGTGAAGGCGCGCAGCGTCGCGGCGGTGCCCATCGTCGCCGTTCCGAAGCGGTGCGTCGTGCCGAACAGCGTCCGCGCGAACGCCAGCGCCGCGATCGTGTTCGCATCGTCCCGACCCTGCATCACCGACGTCAGCCGCTGCTGGCGCAGGCGATCGAGGTCGGCCGCCGCGAAGATCGGACGCTGGGCGACATCGGCCATCAGCGGCAGCGCGTCGGCGAGGCGCGCCACTGGGGCGTGCAGGCGCACGGCCGAGAGATCGCTGGAGCTGGCGGCACTGAGGTCGGCGCCGAGGAAGTCGATGGCGTCGGCGAGGTCGAGTCCGACGCGTGTGCCCGCACCCTCCGTGAGCATCGATGACGTGAGCGCCGCAATGCCGTACTTGCCTACCGGGTCGTCGCCGCTGCCGCTCAGCACGACCAGGTTCACCTGGGCGACCGGCACTTCGTGCTGCTCCACGATCCAGACCGGCAGCCCGTTGGACAGCTTCTGCTTCTGAATGGCCGGCACCCTGAGTGTCGGCGCCGGTCCGGGCACCGGCGGCTTCGACCGATCAGGCCCCTGCGCCGACAGTGAAACAGCAGCGGCAACGAGGAACGCGGTAACTGTCAAACGCATGCGCATGGAAGCTGTCACCCTGTAAATAACGAGTCAGACTGGTTACGGCTGCGGTGTGCTCTCCGGCATCACCGTCAGCTCGACACGACGATCGCGCGGCAGGAAGGCCTGCACGGCGGCGCGGATGTCGGTGGAGGACAGTGACCGGTAGCGCGACAGGTCCTCGTTGAACCAGTCGGGATTCCCCGTGTCGGTGTAGTAGTGGTTCAACTGATCGGCCTTGCCGGAGAAGCCGCCGACTCGTTCCAGGCTGTTGTAGAACGACGACTCGATCTGGTTCAGCGCGCGCTGCACCTCGCGATCGGTCGGCGGTTCGTTGCGCAGCTTTTCGATCTCCTCGTCGATCACGGCCTGCAGTTCGTCCGTGGTGTGGCCGGGCTGCGGCGTCGCGCGGATGAGGAAGTAGGACGAGAGCGCCTGCGAGTTCTGGTAGGCGACCACGTTCTGCGCAATCTGCAGGTCATAGACGAGCCGCTTGTAGAGGCGCGAGTTCTTCCCGCCCGCGAGGACGTAGCCGACCAGATCCATCGCGGCGTCGCCGGGAGCCAGCGCATGCGGCGTCAGCCACGCGAGATACACGCGGGGTAACTGCACACGGTCGGTGATGGTCTGCTTCTTCACCGCGGTGAGCATCACGCCGGGAATGGTGATCGGCCCGACCGGCGCGCCGGCCTTGACGTCGCTGAACCAGTTTTCCACCATCGCGCGCGTCGTCACGGGGTCGAGGTCGCCGGCCAGCACGAGGCTGGCGTTGCCCGGCGCATAGTACGTCTTGAAGAACGCCACCACATCGTCGTAGCTGGCCGCGGTGAGGTCGTCCATGTAGCCGACGACCGGCCAGTGGTAGGGATGGCTTTCGGGGTAGAGCAGTTCGGTGAGCACCTGCCCCTCGGCCACGCCGTAGGGCCGATTCTCGAGGCTCTGGCGGCGCTCGTTCTTCACGACGTCGCGTTGCTGATCGAGCCGCGCCTGGCTCATCGAGTCGACGAGGAAGCCCATGCGATCCGATTCGAGGAAGAGCGCGAGTTCGAGCGCGTTCGACGGCAAGTCGATGACGTAGTTGGTCCGGTCGTTCTCCGTCGAGCCGTTGTTGTTGCCGCCGGCCGCTTCGAGCCGTGTGTCGAACTCGCCCTCGGCAACGTGCCCGGAGCCGGTGAACATCAGGTGCTCGAAGAGATGGGCGAAGCCGGTGCGGCCGGCCTTCTCGCGCGCCGACCCGACGTGGTACCAGACGTTCACCGACACGATCGGTGTGCTGTGGTCCTCGTGCAGGATGACGTGCAGCCCGTTGGGCAGCGTGAACTGGGTGTAGGGCAGTTGCAGCGGCGCGGCGGGCTGCGCCATCAGCGACGCTGGCAGCAGGAGGGCGAAGCATCCGGCGATGACGAGCTTCATCGGTCGATTCTATGATGAAATATGGGCATGCCGGAGACGCGTCCGCTCGTTGGGGTGATCATGGGCAGCCAGTCGGATTGGGAAACCATGAAGCAGGCTGATGAGGTGCTCACACAGTTCGGTGTGGCGCACGAGTGTCGGGTGGTGTCGGCCCACCGCACGCCCGCGCTGATGGCGGAGTACGCGGCCAGCGCAGTGGCCCGCGGGCTGGAAGTGATCATTGCCGGTGCCGGCGGGGCGGCGCACCTGCCCGGCATGGTCGCCGCGCAGACCGTGCTGCCGGTCATTGGCGTGCCTATGCAGAGCAAGGCGTTGAACGGACTCGACTCGCTGCTCTCGATCGTCCAGATGCCCAGGGGCATTCCCGTGGCGACTGTCGCCATCGGCGCGGCCGGCGCCGCCAACGCCGGACTCCTCGCCGTCGCCATGCTCGCCACCACCCGTCCGGAGTTGCGCGCGAAGCTCGAGGCCTACCGCGTCGAAATCGCCGACGCGGCGAAGAACAGCCAGCTGTCGTGAGCCGTTCCCGCATCGCTCCCGGTTCCACCATCGGCGTCCTCGGCGGCGGCCAGCTCGGACGCATGTTCGCCATGGCGGCACGCCGTCTCGGCTACCGCGTCCACACGCTGGCGCCCGAGCACGACACGCCGACCGGACAGATTGCCGACGTCGAGATCGTCGCGCCGTACGACGACCTCGATCAGGTGCGCGCCTTCGCGCGGGCCGTCGACGTGGTGACGTTCGAGTTCGAGAACGTGCCGGCTGCGGCGGTGGCCGCGGCCGCCGAGGAAGCGCTGGTGCGCCCCAACGGCGCCGCACTCGAAGTGGCGCAGCACCGCATCCGTGAAAAGCGGTTCCTCGCGAGCCACGGCCTGCCAGTCGCGGCGTACTGCGAGGTGCACAGCGAAGCCGACCTGCTCGAGGGGGTGGCGCGCATTGGACGTCCGGCCGTGCTGAAGACTGCGGCGCTGGGGTACGACGGCAAGGGGCAGGTGGCGCTCGGCCCCGACACCGACCCGGTGGCGGCGTGGGAGCAACTCGGCCGCGCCGAGTGCGTACTCGAGTCGTTCATCGACCTCGCCCGCGAGATCTCGGTGATTGGCGCGCGCGGCGTGGACGGCTCGACCTCGTTCTTCGAGCCGTTCGACAACACGCACCGGCATCACATCCTCGACGTCACGCTGGCGCCGGCCGACATCCCGGCCAACGTCGCCTTCGATGCGATCGAGGTGACGCGTGAAGTGCTCGAGGGGCTCGACTACGTCGGCATCCTCTGCATCGAGTTCTTCGTGGCGAAGGACGGGCGCCTGCTGGTGAACGAACTCGCGCCGCGCCCGCACAACTCCGGGCACCTCACGTTCGATGCGTGCCGCACGAGCCAGTTCGAGCAGCAGGTGCGCGCCATCTGCGGTTATCCGCTGGGCGCCACCGATCTGCTGCAACCGGCGGCGATGGTGAACCTGCTCGGCGACCTCTGGGCGAACGGCGAGCCGAACTGGGCGGCCGCACTGGCCATGCCCGACGTGAAGCTGCACCTCTACGGCAAGACCAGTGCCAGGCCGGGGCGGAAGATGGGGCACCTCACGGTGATGGCCCCGACCGCCGCGCAGGCGCGCGACCGCGCCCTCGCCGCGCGCGAGCTGCTGCTGTCCCGCGCCCCGACCCGCTAGCTGCCGCGTGTCAGGTCCGGCTAAAGCCGGACACTACGTGATGTTCCGCTGTCTTCTGTAGTGTCCGGCTCTAGCCGGACCTTGATGCTTTCGTAGTGTCCGGCTTTAGCCGGACCTCGCACGTCCGGCTGAAGCCGGACACTACGTACTGACCCCGTCCGTACGTCCCGCACCCCGCACGCGCGCCGTCGTCAGCGCCTGCCCCGCTCGTCCCACCTTCTTCGCGTTGAGCCGCGTGTCCGACGCCACCGTGCGCAGGCACGCGCGCATCGCGTCGAGCCGGTCATGTATCTCCGCGGCAAGCCCGTCGCGCAGCGAGTGGACCACGGGCATCAGCCGCGGGTGGTCGCCCGGCACCGGGCCGGTCAGCCAGATGTCGGTCATCACACGACTCAGACGAGGGGCGCCCCGCGCGTCTTGCGCCGACCGGTGGGAATGACGGAAGAATAGGGGATGTTCAGAACGCTGGCGGGGACACTGCTCCTGCTCGCGCTGACGTACGTGTATGACATCGCCAGGCCGCGCGAGGCGGTCGCACCGCTGGTCGACCAGGTGGTCGCCCTGAATAAGACCGGACATCTTCCATGACCACAACCGTCGCACCCGAACGAGATCGCGCCGCCGTCGCCGAACGGTACATCTGGAAGCTCGAGGACCTCTATCCCTCGCTCGACGCCTGGCGTGCCGAGAAGGACCGCATCGCCGCGGCCGTGCCGTCGATGGGCGTCTGGCGTGGCCGGCTCACCGCGTCGGCGCCGGTGCTGGCCGATGCGCTCGAGCGTCGCAGCACGTTGCGCAAGGAGGTGCTGCGCCTCTACGCCTACGCCGACATGCTCTCGCACCAGGACACCCGCGTCTCCATCCACCAGGGCATGACGCAGGAGATGACGCAGCTCTACTCGTCGCTCAGCGCCGAGGCGTCGTACATGGAGCCCGAGATCCTGCGCGCCGATCGTGACGCGGTCGAGGCCTTCATCGCCGCCGAACCGCGCCTGTCGGTCTACGCCTTCGAACTGCGCGATACGCTGCGGCGTGCCGCACACACGCTGAGCGACGCCGAAGAGAAGTTGCTGGCCGACGTCGGTCCACTCGCCTCCGCTCCCTCGTCGATCTTCAGCATCCTCTCGAATGCCGACTTCCCCTACCCGGTCGTCACCCTCAGTGACGGCCGCTCGGCGAAAGTGAACCACGCGCGCTATACCGAGCTGCGCTCGTCGCCGAACCGCGATGACCGCATGGCGGTGCAGTCGTCGTACTTCACCTCGCTCGGCGAGTACCGCCGCACCTTCGGCACGATGATGGACGCCCAGGTGCAGAAGGTGCTGTTCTACTGGCGCGCCCGGAAGTACGGCTCGGCGCTCGAGTACACCCTCGACTCGAACAACGTGCCGACGTCGGTCTACATGCGCCTCATCGAGGGGATCGATCGCAACATCGCGAACTTTCACCGTTTCCTGAACATCCGCAAGCGCATGCTCGGTGTGTCCGAGTTGCATTACTACGACATCTACGCGCCGCTGGTCTCCTCGGTCGATCTCGACTACACCCCCGAACAGGCCGCGCAGATCATCGTCGAGGCGGTCGCGCCGCTCGGACACCAGTACCAGGACACGGTGTCGCGCGCGTTCAACGAACGCTGGATCGACATGTACCCGAACGAGGGGAAGCGCGGCGGCGCCTACTCGCAGGGGGCCGCCTACGACGTCCACCCCTACATTCTGATGAACTACAACGGCAAGTTCGACGATGTGAGCACGCTGGCCCACGAGTTGGGGCACACGATGCAGAGCTACCTGTCGAATACGCACCAGCCGTTCCCGACCGCCGACTACCCGATCTTCACCGCCGAAGTGGCCTCGACGTTCAATGAGGCGCTGCTGCTCGACTACATGCTGCGCACCATCGACAACGATGACGTGAAGCTGTCGCTGCTCGGGCAGTATCTCGAAGGGCTGCAGTTCACCGTCTTCCGCCAGACGCAGTTCGCCGAGTTCGAATTGCGGATGCACGAGATGGCCGCGAAGGGGCAGCCGATCACCGGCGACGCCCTGGCCGAGGTCTACTTCGACATCACGAAGCGCTACTACGGGCACGATGCCGGCGTCTGCGTCGTCGACGACTACATCCAGCACGAGTGGAGCTTCGTCTCGCACTTCTACGCGGAGTTCTACGTCTACCAGTACGCCACCGCGTTCACTGCGTCCGAGGCGCTCGCCGCGCGCGTCAAGGCCGGCGACAGCGACGCCGTCGCGCGCTACCTCACGTTCCTCTCGTCCGGCGGCTCGAAGCACCCGATCGACCTGCTCAAGGACGCCGGTGTCGACATGACCACCGATGAGCCGCTTGCGCTCACCATGCGGCAGATGTCGAAAGTGATGGACGAGATCGAAGCGATTCTGGACAGACGGGCGTAGTCACAAGTCACAAGTCACAAGTCGCCGGTCGACCGACGACTTGCGCCTTGCGACCTGTGACTCTTGCCGTTCATCCGCCTCGATCCGCCGTTCGTCGGAGCCCGGGGCGGTCCCCGTTCTTTCCGTGCGATGCTCTCTCCAGGAGGCAGCAATGCTCGACGTCCGCGGCCTGCGGAAGGCCTACGGCGACCTGGTCGCCGTGCACGAGATCTCGTTCTCGCTGAACGCCGGAGAAGTGGTCGGTCTGCTCGGCCCGAACGGCGCCGGCAAGACCACCACGGTCTCGATGATTGCCGGCCTCGTGGTGCCGGATGGCGGTCAGGTGCTGATCGACGGTTCGCCGCTCGCGGGCGACACCGATCCAAAGAAGCAGCGCATCGGCCTCGTGCCGCAGGACCTGGCGCTCTACGACGAACTGTCGGCGCTGTCGAACCTGCAGTTCTTCGGGGCGTTGTACCGGCTCTCGCCGGCCGTCCTGAAGACGGCGATCGATCGGTCGCTGACGCTGGTGGGGCTGGCCGACCGCGCGCGTGACCGCGTCGGCACGTTCAGCGGCGGCATGAAGCGCCGGCTGAATCTGGCCGCGAGCCTGCTCCACGATCCCGACATCCTGCTGCTCGACGAGCCGACGGTCGGTGTCGACCCGCAGAGCCGCAACGCCATCTTCTCGAATCTCGAGACGCTGAAGGCGCAGGGCAAGGCGCTGCTCTACACCACCCACTACATGGAAGAAGTGGAGCGCCTGGCCGACCGCGTCGTCATCGTCGATCACGGGCGGGTCGTGGCGGCCGACACGCTCGACGGCCTGCAGCAGTACGCGCCGACCGGCGCCGGACGCGTGTCGCTCGAAACCATCTTTCTCGCCCTGACCGGGCGCACGTTGAGGGACTGAGCATGCAGGCCATCCTCGCCATGATCCGGAAGGATCTGCAGTTGTTCCTCGCCGACCGCCGGGCCGTCGTCATGGGTCTCGTCGCGCCGGTGGCCATCGCCTCGTTCTTCGGCTCGATCTTCTCCGGCAGCCCCGATGCCGAGCGCGCGAAGATTCCGGTGGCCATCATCGACCAGGATCGCACCGCTGTCTCGCGCGGTATCGTCGAAGGCGCGCGCGGCGATCAGTACCTGCTGGTCTCGAACCCGACGGCCGACGAGGCGAGAGACGCAGTGAAGAAGGGCACGCTGGCCGTGGCGGTGATCATCCCGCAGGGGTTTGGTGATGCGGCCGGCCGCGCGTTCTTCACCGGCGCAGCCAAGCCCGAGCTGAACGTGCTGTACGACCCGTCGCGCAGCACCGAGCTCGGCCTGGTCCGGGGCGTCCTCACCGAACACATCATGCAATCGGTCAGTGCCGAGATGTTCACCGGCGACCAGGGCCGCACGCTGGTGGACGACACGCTGGCCGCCATCGACGCCATGCCGATGGCGGGGCAGCAGCAGGCGATGCTGCGCGACCTCCTTCAGTCGGCGCGCAAGTTCTACAGCGCACCGGCGCCGGCCGCAGCGGCACCGGCAGCACCCGGAGCGACAGCCGCGGCGCCGGCGCCGCGCCGCGGACTCAGCATGCCGTACGCGGTGAAGGAAGAAGCGGTCACCTCGGGCGACAACGTCAGCTACAACGGCTACGCCCACTCGTTCGCCGGCATGGGCATCCAGTTCCTGCTGCTGGCGTCGATCGACCTCGGTGTCGGCATCCTGCTCGAGCGGCAGCGCGGCCTCTGGAAGCGGCTGCGCAGCGCGCCGATCTCGCGGCTGTCGCTGCTCGCGGGCAAGGCGGCGAGCGGGTCGCTGATTGCGCTGCTCACGCTCACCGTGTCGTTCGCCTTCGCGATGATCGTCTTCGGCGTGCGCATCCAGGGCAGCCGCATCGGCTTCGCGGCCATCGCGCTGGCCACGGCGCTGATGGCGTCGACCTTCGGCCTGCTCGTCGCGTCGCTCGGCAAGACGCCCGGTGGCACCCGCGGCATTGCCAGCCTGTCGGTGCTGCTGATGGTGATGCTCGGCGGCGCCTGGGTGCCGAGCTTCATCTTCCCGGCGTGGCTGCAGCGGCTGACGGTGGTGATTCCGGCCCGCTGGGCGGTCGACGGCTTCGATGCGATGACGTGGCGCGGTCTCGGCCTGCAGGCGGCGGTGTTGCCGACGCTGGTGATGCTCGGCTTTGCCGCAGTCTTTGGGACGCTCGCGGTGGCCCGCTTCCGCTGGGAGGAAGCGTAGGCGGTGCGCCCTGTCCACCGCGGTGCGCTGGTCGTCGCACTGGCCCTGACTGCCGCCGGCCTCGTGCTGTATCACGCGGCCTTCGGCTTCACCTCGTCGTGGCGCGAGCTCATCGCACCTGGCCGCGCTGCCGTTTGCGCACAACCTCGCATCGTGCCGCGTGCTCGAGGGGACACTGCGCCGAAGCGCCATCAAGGACGGCCAAGTGTGCGATCAGAGACTGTACGCGTTCACGCGATGACGCACGCCATGCTACCCGCGAATGCGAACGGCTGAGAAAGTCCGGCTAAAGCCGGACACTACACACGGACCAGAGTCTTCGTAGTGTCCGGCTTCAGCCGGACCTTCACCGCGCGGTGGATTCGATCGCAATCCCCGGATAGCATGGGCGTCGAGGCACGCGCTATAACCGGCGCATGAACGCATTGGCCACCTCTCACATACCTGATCCGACTGACGACGCCACCGACGAGCGCTGGACGCGTGTGTCGGCGCGCGACCGGTCGGCCGATGGTCGCTTCGTGTACGCGGTGACGTCGACCGGCGTATTCTGCCGCCCGTCCTGTGCGAGCCGGCGTCCCAGGCGCGACCGCGTCCGATTCTTCGACACGACCGACGGCGCGCAGCAGGCCGGATTTCGCGCCTGCCTGCGCTGCCGTCCACTCGAAGCCACCGTCGACCCGTGGGTCGCCCGCGTCGAGCGCGCGTGCCGCGACATCACGCGGGCCTCCGCGCCGCCGCGACTCGCCACCCTCGCCCGCCAGGCGGGCAGCAGTCCCTACCACTTCCTCCGCAACTTCACGCGCATCGTCGGCGTGACGCCTCGTGCCTTTGCCGACGCGCGCCGCTTCGAGAGCGTGAAGCGTCACCTGCGCACCGGGAACACCGTGACGACGGCGTTCCTGGATGCGGGCTACGAGTCGAGCAGCCGGTTCTACGAGGGGGCGGCGTCCAGACTGGCGATGACCCCGTCCGCCTACCGCGCCGGCGGTGCTGGCGAAACGATTCGCTACGCCACGGCCGCGTCGCCGCTCGGCCGCGTGCTGATTGCGGCCACGGCACGAGGCGTCTGTGCCGTGGCGCTCGGTGACGACGACGCGGGGTTGGTGACGTCGCTGCGCGCTGAGTACCCGCAGGCCGGTGTCGAGAAGGCGCCGTCGGCGTTGCGCACGATGCTGACCCAGGTGACCGAGCACCTGGCCGGACGGCTGCCGAGGCTCGACCTTCCGATTGACGTGCGAGCCACGGCGTTCCAGCGGCAGGTGTGGGACGCACTGAAGGCCATCCCGGCCGGAGACACTCGCACCTACGCGGAGGTGGCGCAGGCCATTGGCCGTCCCACGGCATCGAGGGCGGTGGCTCGTGCCTGCGCGTCCAACCCGGTCGCGCTCGTCGTCCCCTGTCACCGGGTCGTGCCGGCGGCCGGTGGTCCGGGCGGATATCGATGGGGGCGTGAGCGCAAGGTACGCCTGCTGGCACGCGAGCGTTCCGGCCGGTCCTGACGTCCCCTCGTCCGCGCGGCTGATGTACGAGCCCTCCACCTTCTATCCGGACATCTCGGGCCATGGGTTCGCCTTGGGCGACGTGAGTCAGTCGTGGACCGGAGCCTGCCTGGCTTCGCTCGCCGATCCAAATTCCCGATTCCCACGTCGATTCCCTTGCATTTCAACGCACGCTGCCCCTATCGGACGGCGGCGGTCGGCCCTGGTCGCCGGCATTCGGGAGGTATACTCGGTCGTCACCTCTTCAAACCCTAGAAGGAGTCGAAAATGCTCCGTAAGATCGTCTTCGCGATCGCTCTCGCACTGTCAGCGGGACCCGCGTTCGCGCAGTCCCAGGCGGCCAACGGCACCATCGAAGGCACAGTCGCCGACACCCAGGGCGGCGTCCTTCCCGGCGTCACCGTCACCGTCAGCAACATCGACACAGGTCTTCAGCGGTCACTCGTGACCAACGAGAATGGGCTCTACCGTGCCCTCCTTCTCCCCATCGGCAACTACCGCGCAGTGGCCGAGCTCCAGGGCTTCAAGAAGGTGCAGTACGACAACCTGAAGCTGTCCGTCGGTGCGACCGCCATCGTGAACATCACGATGGAAGTCGGCGTCGTCAGCGAGACGGTCGAAGTCACCTCGCAGGCACCGGCCGTAGAACTGGGGCGTATCGACGTCGGGCACACCATGTCCGAGCTCGAAGTGCGCAACCTGCCGCAGGTCGCCCGTAACCCGTACAACTTCGCGCTGGCGCAGCCCGGTGTGACCGGCACCGAGAACGTCGAGTTCGGTGTGCCGCGTCTCGCCGCCAACGGCGCGGCGATGCGCATCAACTACCAGATCGACGGCAACACCAACACCCAGAAGGACCGCGCCGGCCTCCGCCTGCTGCCGCTGTCCGAAGTGATGATCCAGGAAGTGAAGGTCATCACCACGGGGTTCGCGCCGGAGTTCGGCCAGACCATGGGCATGGTCTACAACGCCGTCACCCCGTCGGGCACCAACACCTTCCACGGCAGCGGCGGCTACCTGTTCCGCCGCAGGAACTTCAGCGCCTTCCCGTTCTTCTTCGGCTGCGGCAGCACCACGCCGGCGGCCAACTGCCCGGCGATTGCCGCCACCGCGCAGAAGCCCGAGACGAAGGTCGACACCGGCACGGCCACCCTGGGTGGTCCGATCCTGAAGAACAAGCTGTTCTTCTACGGCGGCTGGGAGCAGACCCGTCGCGACCTGTCGTCGAACAGCCTGATCACGGTCAGCTCGGACATCGTGTCGCAACTCGGCCTCAAGGCCCAGCCGACGGCGGTCCCGAACGTCCAGACCGCGAAGTTCAAGATGGCGAAGAGCGACTACCAGCTGAACAACGCGAACCGTTTCACCGTCCGCTGGATTCAGTTCCACAACGACGCGCCCTACAACTCGGGCGGCGGCGTGAACACCGTGGAACGCGCGACCGACTTCCTCGACGCGATGGACTCGTTCGCCGGCCAGGCGGTCACCACGATTGGCAACAACAAGCTGAACGAACTGCGCGTCCAGTACGCCCATCGTCATCAGGAGTCGATCGCGAACAGCGAATCCGGCATCGGTCCGTCGGTCACGATCACGGGCGTCGCCGGCTTCGGTGCTCCGCTGTCCGGCACCGGCCAGGGCAACGCGGGCTTCGATTTCAAGCAGAACATCACGCAGGTCGTCGACAACTTCAGCTACATCCGGGGCAAGCACAGCTTCAAGGCCGGGTTCGACGTCCAGCACGTGTACGACGAGCGCACCGCGGCGCCGCAGTTCGTCTACACCTTCCCGTCCGTGGCCACCTACCTGTCCGCCAAGAGCGGGGCGAATCCGCTGGCCTACACGAACATGACCCAGATCACCGGCAACCTGGGCTTCAACATGGCGACCGGCACGCAGAGCTACTTCGTCCAGGATGACTGGCAGCTGGCGTCGTCGCTGAAGGTGCTGTACGGCGTCCGCTACGACCTCTACCGCTTCCCGGACGGGCTCGGCAGCGCGCCGCTGGCGCAGACGCAGGTCTTCAACCTCGACAAGAACAACTGGGGACCCCGCCTCGGCGTGGCCTGGGCGATCAACCCGAAGACGGTGCTCCGTTCGAGCACGGGCATCATGTACGACCAGCCGATTCTCGGTGGTTACGAGGCTGCGCTGCAGCTGAGCGGCTCGCCGAAGGCGCCGGCCTACACCTACTCGAGCGCGCAGGCCGGAGCGCCCGCGTTCCCTGGCACGGTGTCGTCGGGCACGCTGACGACCCAGTCGCCATGGGCGATCGATCCGCAGTTCGAGGTGGCGCACACGTGGCAGGCGAACGCGCAGCTCGAACATGCGTTCGTGAACGACCTGTCGACCTCGATTGCGGTCATGTACGCGAAGGGCAGCCAGCTGCCGGTCGTCACCGACATCAACCTGATCAACCCCGTCTCGTTCCTGGCGGACGGCCGCCCGGTCTACGCGACGGCGGTGAACGCCGGGACCCGCGTCGACCCGCGCTTCAATCACATCTTCGAAGTGCAGTCGATCGCGAAGTCGGAATTCAAGTCGATGACGGTGCAGGCCTCGAAGCGCATCGCCGCCGGGCTCACCTTCAACGTGCAGTACTCGTTCGGCAAGGGCGTCGACAACGCGCCGATTCCGACGCAGCTCACGGTGCAGGCTGAAGCGGCCCGCACCGACCTGCTGAACCTCGACACGGACAAGGGCCCGAACCCGCTCGACATGCGGCACAACTTCACGGGCACCATCGTCTACACGTCGGAGAGCAAGGCGTCGAACGCGGTCATCCGCCAGCTCCTGAGCGGCAACCAGCTCGGTGTGCTGATGCAGTTCAACAGCGGCCTGCCGACGAACCTGACGTCGAACCTCGACCTGAACAGCGACGGGTCGACCGGTGACCGCGCGCTGGGCGTCGGGCGCAACTCGATCTATCTGCCCACCCGCAAGAACGTCGACATGCGCTTCACCCGGCGCGTCCCGATTCACGGCGCGGCGCGGGCGGAGATCGTGGCGGAGTTGAAGAACGCGTTCAATACCCAGCAGCTCTCGAGCATCAACACGACGACCACCACGGATGCGGCCGGTAACCCAGCGACCCCGATCGTCTACGACGCCTATCAGCGCGTGAACCCGTCGGGCTTCGAACAGCGCAAGTTCCAGCTCGGCTTCAAGGTCGCGTTCTAACAGCACGGGACAGGTAAGGCAGGTGAGGCGGGTGGGACAGTCGGGGCCGTTGCGGTCCATCTGTCTGCCCGCCTCGTTGCATGTTCGGGGTGTATGACTGACACGCCCATCGGCCCGGTCTTCCCGGTCCGGTCTTGGAGATTCGTGGATATGAAACGTCGAACACTCGTTCTGGTTGCCGCCCTCGCCCTCGCCGTGACGGTGCCGAGCGCGCAGATGCGTGTCACGCCGATCGATGAAGTGCAGGGACACGTCGCGCTCGGTCTCTCACTGCGTCATCTCGGCAACGCCGGCATCTTCATGATGGCGACGGCGCATCCCGACGACGAGAACAACGGGCTGCTGGTGATGCTCAACCGCGGCCAGGGCTACCGGACGACGCTCGTCACGGCGACGCGCGGCAACGGCGGCCAGAACGAGATCGGCCCCGAGATCTTCGAGGCGCTCGGCGTGCTGCGCACGGAGGAACTGGCGGCGCTGCACCGCTTCGATGCGGCCGAGCAGTACTTCACGCGCGCCGTCGACTTCGGCTTCTCGTTCAGCGTCGAGGAGACGTTCGAGAAGTGGGGGCACGACGAGGTGCTCGGCGACTTCGTCCGCATGATCCGCACGATCCGTCCCGACGTCATCACCGGGCTCAGCCCGACCGGCGTCGGCGGCGGCCAGCACCACCAGGCCTCGGCGCGGCTGGCGCGCGAAGCCTTCGCCCTGGCCGGCGACCCGACGAAGTACCCCGAGCAGATTCGCGAGGGGCTGCGTCCGTGGCAGCCGAAGAAGATCTATTTCATGACCGGCTTCGGCGGTCCCGCCGACCCGAATGCCGAGAAGCCGGCCCACACGCTGGCGGTCAACCTCTCGGTCTACGACCCGCTGCTCGGCAAGACCTACGCGGAGATCGGCACCGAGGCGCGCAGTATGCACAAGTGCCAGGGGATGGCGCAGTTGCTGTCGTTGCCGGCGCCGCTGTCGTCGGCCTACTGGATGGCCGAGTCGGCGATCCCTGGCCAGAAGGACCGCGATGAGCAGAGCCTGTTCGACGCGATTGACGCGTCGCTCCAGGGCCTCGCCCAGTACGCCGGCGCCCAGGCGCCCGCCGAACTGACCAGCGGCCTCGCCGCGATCGACACGGCCGCGAAGGCGGCCCAGCGTGCCTTCGACGCCAACAACGACGCGGCGGTGCGTGCGCCGCTGGCGACCGGCCTTCGCGCGGTACGTGCGCTGCGCGCGCAGTTGACGTCGATGACCGCCATCAGCGACCAGGGGCGCTTCGAAATCGACTATCGCCTCGCGCAGAAGGCGCGCGAGTTCCAGGACTCGATCCTGCTGGCCAACGCCGTCCGCATCGAGCTGCTGTCGGACGACGGCGTCGTGGTGCCGGGGCAGCCGGTGAAGGTGACGACCATCGTGGCGAACCGCGGTGCCGCTGACGTGACGGTGAAGCAGGTGGCGTACACCGGCTTCGACGCAGCTGGCGCCTGCGCGATGACCGAAGTGGCGAGCGCGAACATCTTCGGCCAGATGGGCGTACCTGGCAGTGGCCGCGGCGGCCAGGCGCCGCCCGCCCGTCCGCTCTCGACGTTGAAGACGGATCAGGTGGCGCAGTGCGCGCCGTCGATGACGATTCCGGCGGCGACGCGCTCGACCGAACCGTACTGGCACCGCGCCGGCGACGGCGGCCGCTATACCTTCGACGCCGACGCGCCGTTCGGGCTGCCGTATGGTCCGTCGCCGTTTCACGCCTCGGTGACGCTCACCGTCGGCACGGGGGCCGAGGCGATCGATGTGGTCGAGT
Organism: Bifidobacterium breve; assembly: GCA_943328785.2. Lineage (GTDB taxonomy): Bacteria > Acidobacteriota > Vicinamibacteria > Vicinamibacterales > CAVVIG01 > CAVVIG01. The sequence continues at coordinate 8,475 of CALQBJ020000013.1, read as the reverse complement.
CGATGCCGGTGCTGTACCGCTACGAAGGGAACATCTTCAGCGGCGAGAAGCGGGCCGAACTGCTGGTGGTGCCGGCCGCGTCGGTGCGGGTGTCGCCGGAGATTGCCATCATTCCGTCGGCGTCGCTGCGCCCGCGCGCAACCGCCGCCTCGGCGCGGACGGCCGCACCCTCGGGCCGCGACGTGCGCGTCACGGTGGTGAACGACGCGAAGGGCGCTACCGAGAGCACGGTGAAGCTCGACCTGCCGCCAGGGTGGACGTCGCGTCCGGTGCAGGACGTCGTGAAGTTCACGCGTGAGGACGAAACGCAGACCGTCCGCTTCGAGGTCCGTCCGGCCGCCACGACGGCCGCGGGCGAGTACCGCGTCAAGGCGGTGGTCACCTCTGGCGGCGCCTCGTTCGGACGCGGCTACCAGGTGATCGAGTACCCGCACATCCGCCGGGCACACATCTACCGCGAGGCGGAGGTGGTGCTGAAGGTGATCGACGTGAAAGTGGCGCCGAACCTGAAGGTCGGCTACATCATGGGTGTTGGCGATGAGGTGCCGCCTGCGCTCGAGCAGCTCGGGCTGAAGGTCGAGATGCTCGACGCCGATGATCTCGCGTGGGGCGACCTCTCGCGGTTCACCACCATCATCACTGGTGTGCGCGCCTACGAGCGCCGCGCCGACCTGCGCGCCAACAACAGCCGCCTGCTCGATTACGTGCAGAAGGGCGGCACGCTCATCGTCCAGTACAACAAGTTCGAGTTCAACCAGGCGCAGTACGGTCCGTACCCGGCGCGCGTGAGCTCAGAGCGTGTCACCGACGAGTACGCGCCGATCCGGCAGCTCGATCGCGACAGCCCGTTGTTCTACACACCCAACCGCATCGATGCCAATACCTGGAAGGGCTGGGTGCAGGAGCGCGGCCTCTACTTCCTTGGTGAACGCGACCCGCGCTACAAGGATCTCGTCGCCCTCGACGAACCGTTCGCCTACAACAAAGGCGAGAAGCGCGGCGCGCTGGTCGAGGCGCAGTACGGCAAGGGCCGCTGGGTGTACGTCGGTCTTGGCCTGTGGCGCGAACTGCCGGCCGGCGTCGACGGCGCCTATCAGCTGCTCGCCAACCTGGTGAGCCTGAGCGCCGTGCCGCCGAAAGCCGACGGCGCTACGGCCGCCGCGCCGGCCGCTCCGCGCTAAGGAATTGCTGATTGTTGATTGCGGATTGCTAGGTGACGGAGGGGACGGCGGCGCGCGCCGGCTCTCCTCCGTACTTCAGCAATCCGGGTCGACCCATCAGCAATTGGCAATCAGCAATCAGCAATTCCCTCCCACCTGTCACCTTTCTGGCTCCTCCCGGTCTAACCTCACGGCACTGTCCGTTCGATAGAGTCTCCAGCGCTCAGCGTCCGGCAGCCTTGCCGTGGCGCCAACTCGGCGCTACGATGCCCGGTCCGACCTGTCCGCAGGAATTACGCCCATGGCCTACGTACTCGACCCGAAGATCGAACACCTGTTGCGCCGCACCGGATGTGGCGCGAGGCAGGACGAGCTCGATGTCTACCGCGCGCAGTCGTTCGGCGGCGCCCTGACGCGCCTCCTCGACTACGAGCGGCTTCCCGACGATGTCGACCAGAAGATCGGGCAGCCCGGCTATGTGGGCGTCACGACGCGCGGGCAGTTCGCGCCAAACAGCGTGCTGACCGATGCGAGGCAGCGCTGGCTGTTCCGCCTCGTGCACACCGACCGGCCGCTGCAGGAGAAGATGACGCTCTTCTGGCACAACCACTTTGCCACCGGCTACTCGAAAGTCGCCGGTATCGTCGGCACGGTGGAAGCCACGCGCTACATGGCGTCGAAGGCGTCGGAGGATCCGGTGCAGGTGCGCGGCCAGATCGAGCTGTTTCGTGACATGGCGCTCGGGAACTTCCGCGACCTGCTGGTGGCGGTGGCGAAGGACGCCGCCATGCTGTTCTGGCTCGACGGCTACCTGAACACGCGCACGCGCCCGCAGGAGAACTTCGGCCGCGAGATCATGGAGTTGTTCACGATGGGCGTCGGCAACTACACCGAGCCCGACGTCTATGCGGCGGCGCGTGTATTCAGCGGCTGGAACCTGGCGCGGCCGGGCAGCGCGGCCGACAACTCGCAGCGATACCAGTTCGTCTACAACGCGAACCAGCACGATGTGGCGGCGAAGACGTTCAGCTTTGCCATCTATCCCGATGGCAACAAGACGATCCCGGCGCGGGCCGCAGTCGATGGGCAGCAGGACGGACTCGACCTGATCGAGGCGTTGGCGCGCAACCCGGAAACGCCGAAGTATCTGGGGCGGAAGCTGTATCGCTTCTTCGTCTCCGAGGCCGGCGACATCCCCGACTCGTTCCTCGACGACGTCTCGAGCGCCTACTTCCGCAGCGGCTACGACATGAAGACCGTGATGCGCACCGTGCTGACGTCGCGCGAGTTCGGCGACCGCGACAACATGTTCACGCGCTACTCGTGGCCCGTCGAGTTCGTGGTGCGGGCGATGAAGGACATCGGCTGGAGCGGCTTCTCGGTCGATAGCGCGCTGACGCCGCTCGCCAACATGGGGCAGAACCTGTTCGAGCCGCCGGACGTTGCCGGCTGGGACCTCGGCAAGTCGTGGTTCTCGACCGGCTCGATGCTGGCGCGCATGAACTTCGTGTCGACCCTGGCCGCGAACCAGCGGTTCAACCTCGCGGCAGCGGCGCGCAACGACGCGGCAACACCCGAGGCGCTGCTGACGTTCGTGCTCGACGCCCTGAAGACGCCGGTGCATGACCCGGTGGTGACCGGCGCGTTCTCCGACTACCTGCGTGCGACCGGCGCCTGGACGGGCGCCACCGCGCAGCTGCAGCAGAAGGTTCCAGGGCTCGTGCATCTCGTGGCCAGCACGCCGGAGTATCAGTTCGTATGACGATCACCAGGCGTCAGTTCTTCAAGGGCGGCATTGCCGCCTTCACCGTCACCTACGCGGCGCCCGAGTTCCTGAGCGAGATCGCTCTCGCGCAGGGAGCGACGTCGCGCAACCTGGTGGTGCTGAACCTGAGCGGCGGCAACGACTCGCTCAGCATGCTCATTCCGTACAACGATCCGTTCTACCACTCGCGGCGTCCGACGATTGCCGTGCCTGCGGCGAACGTGCTGCAGGTGGGGACCGATTCGTCGCGGGTGGCGCTCGGCCTGCACCCGCGGCTCACCGGCTTCAAGCAGATGTTCGACCGTGGCCGGCTCGCGATGATCCAGCGCACCGGCTATCCGAACCAGACGCGGTCGCACTTTCTCGGGACCGACGTGTGGTCGTCGGCGAATCCGGCGAACCCGGCGAGTGACGGATGGGTGGGGCGGTATCTCGATTCGCTGCCGTCACCAGTGGACGCGCTGACCGGCTGGAACACCACGCGCGACCTGCCGCGTGTGCTGCAGGCCAGCAGGGTGTCGGTGCCGGCCATTCCCAGCCCGGCGACCTACGCGCTGGCCAGCCCGAACGCCGGCGCCGACGCGCTGGCAAGCAAGGCCGCGGCGATTCGCATCAGCTCGCACGTGCCGGTGGATCGGCCCGAACTGGCGTTCGTCTACGGCAACGCCCGTCAGGCGATGAGCACGCTCGACCGCGTGGCCACGGTCGGTACCTATACCGGCACCACGGCGTACCCGACCTCCGGACTCGGCCAGGCGCTGAAGGCCGTGGCCGGTTCGATGGTGCGCGGCATCGGCACGCGGGTGTTCTACGTCACCACCGGCGGCTTCGACACGCATGCCGGACAGAACCCGAACCAGGCCAACGGCAGCTATACCAACCTGATGGCGACGTTGAACGACGCGCTGTTCGCCTTCTACACCGACCTCACGAATCAGGGGTTGCTGGGCGACACGCTCGTGCTGTCGTTCTCGGAGTTCGGCCGTCGCATCTCGGAGAACGGCAGCAACGGCACCGACCACGGCGCCGCGTCGGTGATGCTGGCCATGGGTGGCCGTGTGAACGGCGGCCTCTACGGCACCGCGCCGAACCTGAACCTCGACCCGGCGAACCCGACGCTCGAGAACAGCGCCGGCGACGTGCGCTTCGAGACCGACTTCCGCTCCGTCTATGCGCGAGTGCTCGACTCGTGGCTCGGCGCCGATTCGCGCGCCATCCTGGGCGCCGACTTTCGCAACGCCGGGCTGAACTTTCTTTAAGGGCAGATCGGGCAGGACAGCAACGCTTCGGGCTTCGGGCTTCTGTAGTGTCCGGCTTCAGCCGGACCTGAGCACCCGTCCCACCCGCCCGTCCTGCCGCTGTCACCGCCCGTGATGCAACGCCGCGTCGAGCGCGAGTGAGAGCGTCGGATAGGTGAACGTGAATCCCAGTTGCTGCGCTTTCACTGGAACGGCGCGCTGGCCGCTGAGCAGCAGCGAGTCGGCCATCTCGCCGAGCAGGAGTCGCAGGGCGAGCCGCGGCACCGGGAAGTACGTCGGCCGGCCGAGCGCGCGACCGAGTTCGGCGGTGAACGCCGCGTTGGTCACGGGTGTCGGCGCCGTCGCGTTCACCGCGCCGACCGCGTCTGGCGCCTCGATCAGGAAGCGCACGAGGTTCACCCAGTCGATGCGGTGGATCCACGGCCAGTACTGACGGCCGCTGCCAAGGCGGCCGCCCAGGCCGAGCCTGAAGGGGGGCAGCATCGACTGCAGCGCGCCGCCGTCATGCGCGAGCACCAACCCGGTCCGCAGGCACACGACCCGCGTCCGCGCGGAACTGGCGGCCACGGCCTGCCCCTCCCAGCGCCGGCACACGTCAGCGAGGAAGTCGTGCCCGGCACCGGTCTCTTCCGTCACCACCTCGCTGCCGCACGCCCCGTAGAAGCCGACGCCTGAGCCGCTGATGAAGACTGGCGGCGGCGCGGCCGCTTCGGTAATGGCCGTGGCCAGGCGCCGCGTCGCCGTCACCCGGCTGTCCTCGATGCGCCGCTTCTGCGCGGCACTCCAGCGATGAGCGGCGATCGGTTCGCCCGACAGGTTGATCACCGCGCCCGCCCCGTCCAGTTCCGACGCCCACGGACTCAGCGCCCGCTCCAGATCCCACGTCAGCGCGCGGGTGCCGTCAGGCGTGCGGGTCTGTTCGTTCCGCGTCAGGACGACCACTTCGTGGCCGTCGCCGACGAGGGCGGCGCAGAGGGGACGTCCGAGGAAGCCGGTGCCGCCAGCAATGACAATCTTCATGGGGGTGGTGTAGAGTCGCTCGTAGTTAACTAACCGGTTAGTTTCAATGCCCCGTCCTGCGCGCGTCTCACCGGAGAAGATCCTTGCCGCCGCCGCCGCCGAATTCGCGGAGCGCGGCTACGCCGGGGCGCGCGTCGATCGCATCGCCCGCCGTGCCCGCGTCAACAAGGCGATGTTGTACTACCACTTCGCCAGCAAGCAGGGGCTCTACCGCACGCTGCTGCGCCAGGTCTTCGGCGCCATTGCCACCCAGTTGCAGGCCATTGCCGCGACCGAGTCGCTCGACCCCGCCGCCAAGCTCGACGCCGCCGTCGCCACGCTGGCCGTGCACATCGAGGCGCACCGCTACTTCCCCTCCATCATGCTTCGGGAAGTGGCCGACGGCGGCACGCATCTCGACGCAGAAACGCTGGCGGCCCTGGCCGCTGTGCCGGCGGCCTTTGCCGCCATCCTGCGGCCCGGCATCGCCAATGGCGCGTTTCGGGAGATGCACCCGATCGCCGCCTACTTCACCACCATCGCCCCGATCCTGATGTTCGTGGCGAGCGGTCCGGTCCGCACACAGATCGTGTCGCGCAAGCACGTGCAGCTGCCAGGGTCGCCGCTCACCACCGACGCCTTCCTGGCCGATCTCACAACCTCCCTGCAGCGCGCGTTCGCCGCCGCGCCAGTCCGACAGAAACGCTCATGATGAAAGACTGCCTTCGCTCCACGTCCGGTTCATCGCTGCTCGTCGTCGCGCTCCTCGGCGGATTCGCAGCCTGTACGCCGCCGCCACCTGCGGACCGCGTCCGCGTCTCGGGCCAGGTCGAGGCGACCGAGGTGCAGGTGGCCTCGCCGGTGCCTGGCCGGTTGCTCGAACGCCGCGTCACCGAGGGGCAGCACGTGGCGAAGGGCGACGTCATCGCCGTGCTCGATACAGCCGACGCCGAACTGGCACTGGCCCGCGCCCGCGCCGAGCAGGCTCAGGCCGAGGCGCAGCTGCGGGTGGTGCAGGCTCCGGCCCGCCCCGAGGACGTGCGGCAGGCCGAAGCGCAGGTCGCTGCGGCGCAGGCCGACGTCACCCCTGCGGAGGCCGAGCTCACCGCCGCCGACGTCGACGTGCAACGGTTCGAACAGCTGCTGGCGTCGAACTCCGGGTCGCGCAAGCAGCGCGACGATGCGGTGGCGAGGAAGAACGTGGCGCGCGAGCGGGTGCAGGCGTCGCGTGAACGCATAGGCGTCGCGCGGGAGGGCGTGGCGCGCGTGAAAGCCGGCGCCCGGCGCGAAGACGTGGCGGCGGCGCGCTCGCGCATCGACATCACGCTGGCGCAGATCGCGACGCTCGCGAAGGCGGTGGCCGACGCCACCATCACCGCCCCGGTCGCGGGTATCGTCACCACCACGGTGGTGGACGAGGGTGAACTCGTCCAGCCGCGTGCCCCCATCGTCGTCATCACGGATCTCGACCATGCGTGGGCCAACGTGTATGTCGACGAGCCGGTCGTGCCGCGGCTGCGCGTCGGCGACAAGGCAACACTGTTCACCGACGCCGGCGGCGCCAGCATCGCCGGCACCATCAGCGCCATTGCGGAACGTGCGGAGTTCACCCCTCGCAACGTGCAGACGGCCGACGATCGCTCGAAGCTGGTCTACCGGGTGAAGGTGGCGGTCGACAACACCAGCGGCGTCCTCAAGGCCGGCATGCCAGTGGAAGCGGAGATTGTCTTTGTCCGCTGACGCCATCGTCCTCGACCGCGTCTCGCGGAGCTACGGTGCGGTGCAGGCGGTGAAGGAACTGTCGTTCTCGATCCGGGCCGGCGAGATGTTCGGATTGATTGGACCGGACGGTGCGGGGAAGACCACGACCATCCGCATGATCTGCGGCTTGCTGCACGCCGATGCCGGTTCCGTGCGCGTGCTCGGTCTCGACCCGGCACGCCAGCACCGCGAGGTGACGCACTCGGTCGGCTACCTGTCGCAGCGCTTCAGTCTGTACGCCGACCTCAGCATCAACGAGAACATCGCGTTCTTCGCCGAGATTCACGGCATGCGCGACTACCACGCGACGCGCCAGCGCCTGCTCGAGCTGACGCAGTTGACGCCGTTCGGCAACCGGCTGGCCGGGCAGTTGTCCGGCGGCATGAAGCAGAAGCTCGCACTGGCCTGCACACTGATCCATCAGCCGCGGGTGATCGTGCTCGACGAGCCGACCACCGGTGTCGACCCGGTGTCGCGCCGGGAGTTCTGGAAGCTGCTCTCCGAGTTCCTGTCGCAGGGCATCACCATCCTCATGTCGACGCCGTATCTCGACGAAGCCGAACGCTGCTCGCGCGTCGCCCTGCTGCACCAGGGGCAGTTGCTCGCGCTCGACTCGCCCGGCGCCCTCCGCCAGACCCTGCCAGGCTCGCTGTTCGAAGTGATCGCGCCCGACCATCGACGTGCCGTGTCAGCACTGCGCACGTTTCCAGGGGTCTCGAACGTCCAGACCTTCGGCGAGCGCGCGCACGTGCAACTGGCCCAGGCGTCCGGCGACGCCGTGGCGCAGCTCGGCGCGCACCTGCGCAACGCCGGCATCGACGTGACCACCGTCCGCCAGGTGCCGCCGTCGCTTGAAGACGTGTTTGTCACCAGGCTCGGAGAACTCCAGTCATGACCTGCAGATCGATCAGGGTCGCGCTCGCGCTCGGCCTCCTCCTGTTGCCCGTCGCCGCCGGTGCGCAAGGCGTCACCCTGTCGCTCGACGAGGCGGTGACGCGGGCCGTCGAGGCCAGCCATCGGCTTGCTGAAGCGCGCGCGCGTGGCGATGCCGCCGCGGCCGTCGCCGATGCCCGCCACGCACCGACGCTGCCGCAGGTGACTGCGCTCGGCGGCTACACCCGCACCAACCATGTCGACGAGTTCGGCATCCTGCTGCCCAACAACCAGCTCAGGGTCATCTACCCGGACATCCCCAACAACTACCGGTCGCGGCTCGACGTACAGTGGCCGCTCTACACGGCCGGGCGGCTGGATGCGCTCGAGTCGGCGGCCAGGCGCGAACAGCACGCCGCCACGCGCGATCTCGACGCCGTGACGGCTGACGTGCGGCTCGACACCACGCGTGCCTTCTGGAACCTGGTCGTGGCGCGCGAGAACCAGCGAGTCGTGGGTGAGTCGCTCGCCCGCATGACCGCGCACGTCCGCGACGTGCGCAACCAGTTCGAGGCCGGGCTCGTGCCGCCCAACGACGAGCTGACCGCCCGCGCGCAGGAAGCGCGGCAGCGCATGCTGAGCATCCAGTCGCGCACGG
>CALQBJ020000012.1 GCA_943328785.2 Bifidobacterium breve | reverse complement strand
GCGCAGCTCTTCCCGGGCCAGCGCATCATCGAGGCGGCATCGATCCGTCTCTCGCGCGATGCCGAACTCGACTTCGATGACGAAGGCGGCCGCACGCAGATCGAACGGATCGAGCGCGAGTTGCGCCGCCGCCGTATCAGCGACGTTGTCCGCATGGAAATTCAGGCCAGCGCCTCAGCGGAGCTCGTCTCCCTGCTGTGCGAGCAGGTCGAGATCGAACAGGACGACGTCTACGCGGTGGACGGCCCGCTCGACCTGCGCGTGTTCATGCAGCTCTGCGACCTGCCCGGCTACGCCGACCTGCGCGATGCACCGCTGCAGGCGACCGGACTACTCGACGGCGCCGACCTGTTCGCCGCCATGGACGAGCGCGACATCCTGCTCCACCATCCCTACGAGTCGTACGACCCGATCGTGGCGCTCCTGGCACAGGCGGCGGACGACCCCGACGTCCTCTCGATCAAGCAGACGCTCTACCGCGCCAGCCCGAGTTCCGCGATCATCGCCAGCCTGCGCCGCGCCGCCGAGCGCAACAAGCAGGTCACCGTCGTGGTCGAATTGACCGCGCGCTTCGACGAAGAGCGGAACATCCGCTGGGCGCGCTCGCTCGAAGAAGCCGGCGCGCACGTCATCTACGGCATCCGCGGCTACAAGGTGCATGCGAAGATCTGCCAGGTGATCAAGCGGACGCCGTACGGCCTGCGCCGCTATACGCACCTGGCCACGGGCAATTACAACGAGCGCACCGCTCGCGTCTACACCGACTTCGGCCTGCTCACCACGTCGCAGGCGATTGCCGAGGACGCCAGCGCCTTCTTCAGCGCCCTCACCGGCTACTCCGATCCGCCGCGCCTGAAGAAGCTGACGATGGCGCCGACTGGGCTGCGTGAACGGTTCCTGCGCCTAATCAATCGCGAGCGGCGTCGTGCGGAGGCCGGGCAGCCGGCCGAGATCATGGCGAAGATGAACTCGCTCATCGACGATGAGGTCATCGAAGCGCTGTATGCCGCATCGCGCGAGGGGGTCATCATCCGCCTGAACGTGCGCGGCATCTGCGCGCTGCGTCCTGGCGTGAAGGGGCACAGTGACACGATCGAGGTGGTGTCGGTGGTCGACCGCTTTCTCGAACACTCGCGGGTCTACTGGTTCCTGAACGGCGGCGAGGAAGAGACCCTCCTTGCCAGCGCCGACTGGATGACCCGCAACTTCGACAAGCGCATCGAACTGCTCTTCCCCGTTGAACGCCCGGACCACAAGGCCAAGGTGCTGCACGTGCTGCGGTCGATGTTCCGCGACAACGTGAAGGCGCGACACTTGGGCGCCGATGGTCGCTACTCCCGACGGCCTCCGGCTCCGGGCGAACCGGCCTACCGCGTGCAGCAGGTCCTGCAGGATGAGGCCCGCCGCGCCGCGCAGCTCGCGCGTGAAACGGCCGGCATCACGCTGGTGCCTGTGCAGGGCGAGAACCACCGGTAACAGCCAGAAGGTCCGGCTGAAGCCGGACACTACGTGGAACACGCGGGCAGGTGTAGTGTCCGGCTTGAGCCGGACCTGTCTGACGCACTCCTGGTGTCAGGCTTTAGCCGGACTTCAGTGCGTCAGGCCGTAGATCAGATAGTTCACACCCAGCTTGTACGCCTCGTTGGTGTCGTCGAACGGACGAAACCCGCGCCCCGACCACTCCCAGTACTGCGACACGTCGGTGTTGTAGTTGATGATCATCAGCAGGCGCTTCTTTGGATCGTTGTCCTCGTAGACGCCGCGGAACACCGCCTGGCCGGAGGTGTAGGCCTGCGGGAAGTCGTCGAGCGACGCGATGTCGAAGAAGCTGTGGAAGATCGGGTCGGACGGGTCCATGTCGAAGAACTTCACGCCAGGCAGGACACGCCGAACGTTCTCCTCGAACGGCTCCCAACCGCCGCCAGGGAGTCCGCGCCATCCGGGCAGCTTGAAGTCGTCGACGATGAGGAAGCCGCCCTTCTGCAGGTAGGCGCGCAGGCCGGCGGCCTCGAGGTCGGTGAGCGTCCACCACCCCACTTCGATGATGTAGGCGACCGGGTAGGTGAACAACTCCGGATCGTCGAGCGTGACGACATTGGCGTTGTCCACGTTCGCGTCGAGCAGCGACACCTCTTTCATGATCTGCATCAGGTTCCGCTCGGCCAGCGGATAGCCGTGCACCCACGACGGACGGCCACCCGCCCAATTGCCCCCCGGAGCGGGCCGATAGCGTACCCGTGCAAAGGTGAAGCGGCCGTCGTACTGCGCGTTCTTCACCGTCTCGTCCCATCCGTAGAAGAATTGTCGGCGCTGCGCGACGACAACGCCGGTGAGGGCGAGCACCAGCGTCGCCACCAGCAGCGCCACCCGCCCGCCCCACCGCGCCCGCATCACTTCGGCTCTCGCTTCGCGTCGACCATCGCACCAAGGCTGGCCGGATAGCGCGCGCCAGACGCCGCCCCCATCGGGAACGCCGCGTCGAGTTCGGCGACATCGGCCGCCGTCAGGTCGATGTCGGCCGAGGCCGCGTTGCTCTCGAGGTAGGTCCGGCGCTTCGTCCCGGGAATAGGGACCAGGTCGTCGCCCTTGGCAAGGATCCACGCCAGCGACAACTGACTGGTCGTGCAGCCCTTCTTCGCCGCCAGCGTGTCGAGCGTCCGTACCAGTGTCAGGTTCTTCTGCAGGTCGTCGCCCTGAAACCGTGGCAGCGTCCGGCGGAAGTCGTCGGCAGGCAGGTTCTCGGTCGTCGTGACCGAACCGGAGAGGAAGCCGCGCCCGAGCGGGCTGAACGGCACGAAGCCGATGCCGAGTTCGCGCAGCGTCGGCAGGACATCGCGTTCCGGTTCGCGGTTCCAGAGCGAGTACTCGCTCTGGAGTGCGGTAATCGGATGCACCGCGTGCGCGCGACGAATCGTGTCGGCCGACGCTTCGGAGAGTCCGAGGTGGCGAACCTTGCCGGCGCGCACCAGTTCGGACATCGCACCGACCGAATCTTCGATCGGCACCTGTGGGTCGACGCGGTGCAGGTAGTAGAGGTCGATCTGCTCGATGCCCAACCGCTGCAGGCTGGCGTCGCAGGCGTGCCGCGCGTAGTCCGGCGACCCGTTCACGCCGATCGGTGTGCCGTCGGCGGCGCGCAGGATGCCGAACTTGGTAGCCAGGACGACCTCGTGGCGACGGTCGCGAATCATACTGCCAACGAGACGTTCGTTCTCGCCGCCGCCGTAGGCGTCGGCGGTGTCGAGAAAGGTGACGCCGAGTTCAAGCGCACGCAGCAGCGTCGCCTTCGATTCCGCATCGTCGCGCGTGCCGTAGGCCTGCGACATGCCCATGCACCCGAGCCCAATCGCCGACACCTGCAGTCCGCTTCGTCCGAGCATCCGCTGTTTCATCGTCCCTCCATGACCGCGATCCTACCCCGCCGCAGGCACCGCCGCGTGAGGCAGCGGACACAACTGTGACCATTTCAACGCTGTTCTCACACTTATGTCGCTCCGCGCCTGATCGAGGCGCGACCAGACGGCTGCGACCTGATGACGCCAGATGGAGGGCGAGACGAAAACGTCGCCCCAAGGCGCACTACAGACAGGAATGTCGCCGTTACGTCTTCCGCTGAATCCGTGGAATTGCGCGAATTGCACGATAAACGCGCGAACAACACCAGACCTCCCGGCTCGACCGCGTGGCGTTCGCCTTGCAGAGTCGAACGCATACACGTTCTGACTTCGGAACTGCCACGGCGCGCACGACACGGCGACGCGGCACAGGCGGCCATCTCCTCTGGTCCGCGAGGAAAGGTTGCTGTAGATGACGAGAAAGGATTCAGTAATGAGTAGCGCAGGACTCGTACGACGAGTAGTGATGTGGGCCCTCCTGGCGTTGACCCTCGCGGCGGTTGTTGCGCCCGCGCTCGTCCAGGCCCAGACGCCGGCCGATCCGACAGGTGCCACCTACGGGACGAAGAAGGACGTTGCGGTTGCGGACGCGAATGCGCCGACGCTCGCTGAGGTGATGGATACCGTTGGCCATAACAAGGTGGCCATCAACATGGTGTGGACGCTCATCACGGGCTTCCTCGTCATGTTCATGCAGGCAGGTTTCGCGATGGTCGAAACCGGCTTCACGCGGGCGAAGAACGCGTCGCACACCATGAGCATGAACTTCATGGTGTACCCACTCGGCATGTTCGGGTACTGGGTCTGCGGCTACGCGCTGCAGATGGGCGGCCTCGGGGCGATGGCGACACTCGGCGGCGGCGCACCACTGGCGCACGAGTTCACCATCAACCTGTTCGGTAAACCGTTCGGGCTCTTCGGTCTCGAAGGGTTCTTCCTGAGCGGCAACGCCTACGATACTGGCGTCTACACCCTGTTCCTGTTCCAGATGGTGTTCATGGACACCACCGTCACCATCCCGACCGGCGCGATGGCTGAACGCTGGAAGTGGACCGCCTTCTGTATCTACGCGCTCTTCATGTCGATGGTCGTCTACCCGCTCTTTGCCAACTGGGTGTGGGGTGCAGGTTGGCTGGCGTCGCTCGGCGCCAACTTCGGCCTTGGCCACGGACACGTCGACTTCGCTGGCTCGTCCGTCGTGCACATGGTCGGCGGCGTTGCCGCGCTGGCAGGTGCGATTGTCATCGGACCGCGCATCGGCAAGTTCAACAAGGACGGCTCGGCGAACGCCATCGTCGGGCACGACATCCCGATGGCTATCGTCGGCACGTTCATCCTGGCGTTCGGCTGGTTCGGTTTCAACCCCGGGTCCACGCTCTCTGGCGGCGACTTCCGCATGGCGATTGTGGCGACCAACACGATGCTGGCCGGCACGGGCGGCGCTCTCACCGCGATGCTCTTCGTCATGTTCAAGTTCGGCAAGCCGGACCCGAGCATGATGGTGAACGGCCTGCTGGCCGGCCTGGTGGCCATCACGGCGCCCTGCGCGTTCGTGAGCGCTCCCATCGCCATGCTGATCGGGGCGATCTCGGGCGTCCTCGTCGTCCTGGCGGTGTTCTTCATCGAACGCACGCTGAAGATTGACGACCCGGTCGGCGCCATCGCGGTGCACGGTGTGAACGGCGCGTTCGGCGTCCTCTGCGTCGGCCTCTTCGCTGACGGCTCCTACGGCGACGGCTGGAACGGCGTCCCCGGCACCGTGAAGGGCCTCTTCTACGGTGACGCCAGCCAGCTCTTCGCGCAGTTGATTGGTATCACCACCTGCTTCGTCTTCGTCTTCGCCGCGTTCTACACCTTCTTCAAGGTGTGCGACAAGGTGGTCGGCAACCGCGTGTCGGCCGAGGTGGAAATCGAAGGTCTCGACATGGACGAGATGGGCGCTCTGGCCTACCCCGACTTCGTCATGAAGTAAGTCGACCGTACGTCCCGCGGGCGCCGTCACATGGACGGCGCCCGCATCTTCTCTCTCGAGGTCTTTCCGATGACTCAGCGACTCTTCACCATCTCGTGCCTCATGGCCGGCGGTCTCCTTGTAAAATTCGGCGCGCCGATTCCGGCCGTCGCGGCAGGCATGGCCCTGGCCGGACTCTGGAACTGGAAACGCGACGCCATCGCCCGCTTCATCACCCGCGCCTGAGCGCCCGCGACCGGCCGGCCGCCGACCCTAGCGACGCGGCGCGCGCCTCGTACCGTGGTTGCTCCGGAGATTGGTGCGGCTGACATCGCACGAGATGACCGCGGAACTGCTGCCGTTCCGCGACGCGTTGGCCGTCCTGTTCTTCGTCTCGGTCGGCATGATGGTGAACCCGGGCGACCTCGTCGCGCACTGGCGCGAGTTACTGGCGCTCTCGGCCCTCATCATCCTCGCCCGCGGGCGGCGCGGCCATGCGCATGTTCCACATGCGCCCCATGCCGCCGGCCCGTGGGCGCAACTGGATGAACAACTGGGCCGATGCCGGGTGCACGCCGTGGGTGGCGCGCAAGGCCACCGGTACGCCGTAGAGCGTCGCGTTCGCACCGAACGATGCCGTGAGTCCCTTCCAGCTGGCGACGTCGCGCACTGCACCCAGCGTCAGCGCCCCGAGCGTGGCCTTCTCGGCCGCGCCATGACCGCCCGCACCGGGAAGCTCGCCGTGGATGAGCAGTTCAGCCTCCACTTCAACCACCTCGGCGCGCAGCGAGCCGAGCGTGCGGCCCCACCACCGGCTGACCTCACCGAAGACGGCGTGCCGGGTCACCTCGTCCGTCGCGTTCATCCCGGCGCCGACCGACAGCGCCAGTCGATTCGCGTCGGTTCCGACCAGATACGACGCCGAGGTGGTGGTGCGGCTGACGTTACCCGCGTGCAGTTGTTCGGGTTCGACCAGGCGTCCGCTCGACACCTGCAGTTCCCAGTTCGCCGACGGGCGGAACCACAGGCGCCCCGACACCGAGTCCATTCGGCCGAAATCCATATCCCAGCGGCGCTGGTCGGGTTCGCGTCCGTTGAACACCGACGCCTCGACCGCCACCCTGCCGCGGTCGACGCCAACGGTGGCGACGCCGAAGGCGATGTGGGTCGAGTCGAACGTGTGATGCCCGAGCGGCGCGAACGGAATGCCGGCCGCCGACGCCCGATGCATGAAGGCCACCGGGCCGAGCGCCGGCTCACCCGACAACCCGCCGGCCAGCGTCAGGCCGGTCCCCCGCACCGTGGTTCTCCAGGCGGCCGACAACTGCATGAAGAAGTCGTGCGGGTGCTGCCGGTCCACGAGCGGCCGACCGTCGAGCGCCTCGCCCACCTGGAAGATCTCGCGATAGCCCTCCGTCCCCACGGTGGCGGGGTCGAGGCTCAGCATGCCGGTCAGCGTCAGATCGCCGCCGACCGCCTTGCGCGAGGCCATGCCCATCCACCAATTGGGCGCCTTGAACTCGTTGCCCCCCCGCTCACCGCCCTGCCGGTTGAATAGCAAGGAGAGCGAGCCGTCCTGCATGAGATGCCACGCGCCTGGCGCGGAGATGTCCATCTGACTCATGTCGTGCTGATGCTCGGGCGGCGCAGGGTCCTGCGCCCACACAGCAGGTACACCCAGCAACAGGGCGGCGGTCAGCGCCGCCCCAGACCAACGCATCACAGGCTTCGACACAATTCCTCCACGGCGACACACACCTTCGAACACGAACGCGACGCGGCCGCACATGCGGACACGGCGACGGCGCTCGCGTGAATGCTGGTTGACGGCGTGGCGTCTTACACCCGCAGTGGCGGATGCAGCGGAACGTGCGGGTGGAGCGCGGACGCGGGCGGCAGCAGCAGGCGGGTGCTGCCGAGAAGAGGGTAAGCCGGCGCGGGGGCCACGGCGAGCACCACCGGGTGGTTGAGCTGGCGGGCGGCAGACCGGGTCTCGACGGGCGAGTCGGCGTCGATGCCCGTGTGGTCGTGGCCGCACGCAGCCGTGCCGGCAATGGACGTCGCTGCAGTGTCGACCGTACTGGGCGCCTCATGGCACGGCGCCACCCCGGCCTTCACTGCCGGCTCATGGCACCCGGTGAGACACGGGTCCAGGAGTGCCGGCCCAGCGCCGACGCCGAGCACGAGGAGCAATGCGATGACGCGCCACAGCCTCACGGCGCCATGATAGCCCACCGGCCGGAGTGGATCGAGACACCCTTCGAATCAGTCGAAACCGTCTTGAATCGGCTTGGCCTATAATCGCGCCCATGACCGGCTGCGCCCTTCGACGTGCCGTGCTCGCCGCCTGGGCCCTGCTTGCGACGCTGGCCGCTCCCGCGTCGGCCCAGTTGTCGGTGGCTGCTGCCGCCGACCTGCAGGCCGTGCTGCCGGAGATCGGCGCCCGCTTCCAGCGCGCCTCCGGACAGACGCTACGCGTCACCTATGGGTCGTCCGGACAGTTCGTCTCGCAGATCCAGAACGGTGCGCCCTTCGATCTGTTCCTGTCAGCCGACGAGTCGTTCGTGCAGCGCCTGGTCGCGTCTGGCCATGCCGACGCCGCGAGCGTCGCGCCGTACGCCCGCGGCCGTCTGGCGCTCTGGAGCCGGACCGATCGCCAGCTCGACCTCGGCCAGGGCCTGCGCCTGCTGACGTCCCCCGCCGTGCGCCGCATCGCCATCGCCAATCCCGAGCACGCACCGTATGGCCGTGCCGCCGTCGACGCGCTGCGTCACGCGGGACTCTACGAACGCGTGCAGTCGCGGCTCGTGCTCGGCGAGAACGTCTCGCAGGCCGCGCAGTTCGCGCAGACCGGCAACGCCGACGCCGCCATCATCGCGTTGTCGCTGACGCTGGCGCCGGCCATGCACGCCTCAGGCATCGCCGTCGAACTCGCACCAGACACCTTCGCCCCCATCACCCAGACCGGCGTCATGCTGACTGCGTCGCGCCGGCGCGACGCAGCGCGACGCTTCCTCCAGTTCCTCGTCCAGCCGGAGATCGCGCAACTGCTGCGCGACTCGGGCTTCGGTACCCGCCCGTGAGCGGCGGCATCGACTGGCAGGCAATCGCCCTCAGCGTCCGGCTGGCCGTGGTGGTGGTGAGCATCCTGCTCGTGCTCGGCACGCCGCTCGCGTGGTGGCTGACGTTCCGGCGCAAGCGCTGGACCTTTCTCGTCGAAGCGGTCGTCGCGCTGCCGCTCGTCCTGCCGCCGACCGTGCTCGGCTTCTACATGCTGCTGGCGATGGGGCCGCACAGCCCGCTCGGGCGCGCCTGGGACGCCCTGACCGGACACGGCCTCGCCTTCACCTTCGAGGGACTGGTGCTGGCCTCGCTGTTCTACAGCCTGCCGTTCGTCGTGCAACCGATCGCCACGGCCTTCGCCCAACTCGATCGCACCATCCTCGAAGCGTCGGCCACGCTCGGCGCCTCGCCGTGGCGCACCTTCACACGTGTCACGCTGCCGCTCTCACGCGACGGACTGCTCACGGCCGCCGTGCTCGGCTTCGCCCACACGCTCGGGGAGTTCGGCGTGGTGTTGATGGTCGGCGGTAACCTCCCAGGTGTGACACGCACGGTGTCCATTTCGATCTACGACCAGGTACAGGCGTTCGATCTGGCCGCGGCAAACGCCACGGCGCTGCTGCTGCTCGGCGTCTCGTTCGCGGCACTGGCCGCGGTCTACGCGGTGCTGCGGAAGCCGTGGGCGGTGGCGCCCATCGCATGACACTGCACGCCGTCGTCCGCTCGCGTGTCTCCGAGCAGTTCACGCTCGACGTGTCGATCGACACGCCGCCCGGCATCACCATCCTCTTCGGCGCCTCCGGCTCCGGGAAGTCGACGCTGCTACGGGCCATTGCCGGCCTGCTGCGTCCCGATGCGGGACGCATCGCGGTCGGCGAGCGGACGCTGTTCGACGCCGCAGCCGGCGTCTGCCTGCCGCCGCAGCGCCGCAGCATCGGCTACGTGTTCCAGCACCTGGCGCTCTTCCCGCACCTGACGGCACGAGCCAACCTCGAGTTCGGACTGCACGACGTGCCGCCGGCTGAGCGCCTGGTGCGCGTCGACGACATCGCGCAGCGTTTCCACATCGATCGCCTGCTTGAACGTCGCCCCACCCAGATCTCGGGCGGCGAACGTCAGCGGGTGGCGCTGGCACGGGCCCTTGTGACCGACCCGGGCGTCCTGCTGCTCGACGAACCACTGTCGGCGCTCGACCACGCGACGCAGACGCGAATCATCGACGACCTGCGGGAGTGGAACCGCGCCAGACGCATCCCGGTGCTCTACGTGACGCATGCGCACCGCGAGGTCTTCGCGCTCGGCGAACGGGTGGTCGTGCTCGAGCGCGGCCGCGTGCTCGCCAGTGGCACACCGCACGAGGTGATCGACCTGCCCGTGCACGAAACGATTGCGCAACTGGCCGGCTTCGAGAATCTGTTCTCGGCGACGGTCGCCGGACGCCGGCCCGAGGGCGGCGTCATGCAGTGCCGCCTTGGCGAGAGCGCCACCGAACTCGAGGTACCGCTGGGCGTCGCCGACGTCGGCGCCGCTGTGCGGGTGGCGATTCGGGCCGGTGACATCCTGCTCGCCACTGAGGAACCGCGCGGCCTGAGCGCGCGTAACGTCCTGCGCGGCACGCTCGCGTCGCTCTCACCGCAGGGGACGACCGTGGTCGCCACGGTCGAGGCCGGGGAACGCTTCGTCGTACACCTCACGGCCGGCGCTGTCGACTCGCTCGGACTGCGGACGGGCATGCCGGTCTGGCTCGTGGTGAAGACACACTCCTGCCGTATCGTGTGGTTGTGATAGAGGTATGCCCATGGCGCTGCTGACCGTGCGTGCCGCCGCCGAGCGTTTGGGCGTCGGCTACTCGACGCTGAAACACTGGATTCACGATGGCCGCGTCCGCACCACGCAGACCCCTGGTGGCCATCACCGCATCGCCGAGGCGGAGCTCGATCGGCTGGTGTCGAAGACCGATGAGCGGTTGGCACCGGCGCCGGCACGCGAGCGTCACCCCGCCGGCGTGATCGTGGCGCTCAGTGGACGCAACCGCCTGCACGGCTTCGTCGAGGAGGTGCGGACCGACGGCCTGCTCGGCCAGGTCCGGTTGCGCATCGGCGATCAGACGTTGACCGCCGTGATTACCGCCGACGCGATTCGCGAACTCAAGCTTCGCCGCGGCGACGATGCAATGGCGATCATCAAGTCGACCGAGGTGATGATCGGCCGCGAGGTGCCGCAATCGCCGGCGCCCCGTCCGGCCCGCGTGGCGCGCCCGCGTCGCGGCAGGAACTGATTGATGCGGCGAGTCCTCCGGTTCGTCGTCGCCTTTCTCACGCTCGCCTCGTCGTGGCTCTCACCGGCGCACGTCGCCGCGGTCGACCTGCGCAACGTCCTTACCGACTACACCTTCACGTCGTGGAGCCGGAAGGACGGCCTCGTCGGTCCGGTCTGGGCCATCGCGCAGGACGGCAACGGCTTCCTCTGGCTCGGCACCGACACCGCGCTCATCCGCTTCGACGGTGTGCGCTTCGTATCGTGGGAGGGGCTTGGTGGCACCGCGCTGCCCCGCCTGCCGATCCGCTCGCTCTTCGTCTCGAAGGCGGGCGCGCTCTGGGTCGGCTTCGGGGCCGGCGGCGGTCTCGCCCGCATCGAGAACCGCGTGGTCTCGGCCTACGTCTCGGCCGACGCCGCCGACGCCATCGGTGCCGTATCGTCAATTGCCGAAGATGAGACGGGCACCATCTGGGCCTCCGCAGCCGCGGGGCTCTTCCGCCTGGCCGACGGCCACACGGTTCGCGTTGGCCCCGATCAAGGGCTCCCGGCGGAAGGCGCGGCGAACGCGTTCCTCGATCACGATGGACGGCTCTGGGTGAGCACGCCCGATGGGCTGTTCAGGCGCGAGCGCGACACGCGCGGGCGCTTCGAGCAACTCGAGCCGTCGTACGACCCGCAGCGCCTGCTCGGGCTCAGCCAGGATGCGGCAGGCCGTGTCTGGGCCAGCGACTCGTTTGTCGGCTTCCGCGCGCTCGGCGACGGCCCGGGCATACGCGGCAGCGACGCCGGCCGCGGCTATCGCCTGCTGCACGACCGCGACGGGCACCTGTGGGTCGCCACCATCGGCCAGGGACTCTGGCGCGTCGACGCCGGCTCCGGGCCGCGTCCGTCACTGCTCATCGAGCGCACGACGGTGCTGTCGGGGCTGTCGAGCGACGCCGTGCGCACGGTGTTCGAAGACCGCGACGGGAACATCTGGGCCGGCACCACCGAAGGGGTCGACCGTTTGGTGCCGCATCGCATCACTCCGTGGACCAACCTCGGCCTCGTGAACACCATCGACGCCGCTACCGACGGCCGCATCTGGGCCGGCACCGTGGACGGACTGATCCCGTTCATGCGCACCGCGAACGGCTGGCAACCGTCGGAGACGCGCATGCCCGTGCGTGGCGCCACGGCCGTGCGTGGCGACGGCTCCGGCGGGCTGTGGGCCATGACGCCGTCGGGGCTCTACCGCATCACCGGGCAGTCGGTCGTGCAAACACCGATGATGCGCATGCCGCGCTCGATCACCTTCGAAGCGCTCGCTGCGGACAACAACGGCACGGCGTGGGTGGTGACGACGGCCGGCGACATCATGCGCACCGAGAGCGGTGTGCTGCGCGCCATCGATCAGGTGCCTGAACTGCGAGGCGTGCGCACCAATGCCAGCCTCGTCGACCGCACGGGCAACCTCTGGGTCTCGTACGACGGCACCCGCATCGGCGTCATCGGCAAGCCGGGCGAGTTCCGCCCCTTCGGCGATACCGGACTCGGCAGCGGCGCGCACTACGACATCTACGAGGACCCCTCGGGCGCGATCTGGATCTGCGGCGCCGACGGACTGAGCCGCTACAGCGGCGACCACTTCGTGTTCGCGGGCCGCGCCAACGGCCTCCCGGCTGGCGGCGTCTACTCCATCACGCAGGACAGCCGGAAGGACCTGTGGCTGGCTACGGCCAGCGGCATTATTCGCCTCGCTCCCGGCGAGTTCGATCACGCGGTGTCGTCGCCCGGCTACGTGATGCGATTCCGCATCTACGACACGTCGGACGGCCTGGCCGGCTACCCGGTGACGTTCGGCGATCGCAATGCGGTGCTCGCACCAGACGGAACGCTCTGGTTCGTCACCAGCCGCGGCATCTCGGTGGCCGACCCACGCGCCCTGGGCCAGCAGCGACTGCCGCCGCTCGTCGCCATCGACGAAACCCGCGCGAACGACGTGCGCATCGAGGGCAACGCGCTGCCGCCGGGCACGTCCAAGCTGGAGATCGAGTACACCGCGCCCGAACTCTCGTCGCCGCTGAAGACCCGCTTCCGCTACCGGCTCGAAGGGTTCGATGCCGACTGGATTGATGCCGACACGCGCCGCGTCGCGCTCTACACGAACCTGCCGCCTGGCGATTACACCTTCCGGCTGGCCGTCAGCCAGGACGACGGGCGCTGGTCGGAAAACGAGGCGACGTGGGCATTCACGCTCCGCCCGCGCTTCTATCAGACCTGGTGGTTCGACGGCCTGGTGGTGCTGAGCATCGCCGGCAGCATGTGGGGCGCCTGGGCGTACCGCATCCGCCGCCTCCGGAGCCAGTTCGCGCTCGTGCTGGGCGAACGCGTCCGGCTCAGTCGCGAGTTGCACGACACGCTGCTGCAGAGCCTGGTCGGCGTGGCGCTCGAGTTCGATGCGGTCTCGAAGTCGCTCGACACCAACCCGGCGTCAGCCCGCGAGCGCGTCATCAAGATCCGTGAGCAGGTCGAGGAGTACATCCGCGAGGCGCGGCGTTCCATCTGGAGCCTCCGCTCGCCGGCGCTCGACACCGGCGACCTCGTCGACGCCCTGAAGGACGGCGCCGCGCGCGCGGTCTCCGGGCATGACGTCGCCTTTTCGTTCACGCAATCTGGCGACCCGCGCCGCCTGTCGTCCAATGCCCAGCATCAGTTGCTGCGGATTGGCCAGGAGGCGCTGCTCAATGCCGCTCGCCATTCAGGCGGCACGGCGATTACCATGACGTTGCGCTACGAGCCGGCATCAGTGGTGCTGACGATCGCCGATAACGGCCGCGGCTTCGACACCCACCGCGGTACCGAGGGCACGACCGACCACTACGGACTGACGACGATGCGGGAACGGGCGCAGCAGGCGGGCGGGAGCCTGACGCTCACCTCGACGCCAGGCGCTGGCACCAACGTCGAAGCGGTCGTGCCAACACGGGCCGATGACGGCCGGGACGGAATGGACTGATGGCTACGCCAGCGATTCGGGTCATGTGCGTCGAGGACCACCGCATCGTACGGGAGGGCCTGGCGCTCATCATCAACCAGGAACCGGACATGAAGATCGTCGGCTCCTGCGCGACCGTGAACGAGGCAATCGAGCTGTACCGCACGGTGCACCCCGATGTCACGCTGATGGATCTCCGGCTCGGCACCGGCAGCGGCGTCGACGCCATCAAAGCCATCCGCGCCGACAACGCCGAGGCGCGCATCATCGTGCTGACGATGTACGAGGGGGACGAAGACATCTTTCGCGCCCACCAGGCCGGCGCCACCACCTACCTGCTGAAGGACACCCTCTCCACGGACCTCGTGCGCGTCGTCCGCGAGGTGCACGCCGGATTACGGCCGGTGTTGCCCGCGGTGCAGGCGCGGCTGGCTGAACGGGCCTCGATGCCGACCCTCACGTCGCGGGAGGTCGAGGTGATTCAGCTCATCTCGCAGGGACTGCGGAACAAGGAGGTCGGCGCCATGCTCGGCATCACCGAAGGTACCGTGCAGATCCACGTCAAGAACATCTTCGCGAAGCTGCAGGTCAACGACCGGACCGGCGCCGTACAGGTGGCGGTGCGCCGCGGCCTCATTCACATGAAGTAGCTGGGCATGCCCACAGTCGTCTACCCCTCGTCACGCGTCGAGTCTGAACGCACCATCGCCCTGGCGCGCGTGGCCCTTGCGGCGACCGCGACGCTGGCACTCTGGCTCGATCCGTCCGACACCGCGGGCAGCGCCGCCATCGTCTACTGGGCCTACGTCGTCTACGCGGCGGGGCTCGCCGTCTGGACGCTGACGGGGTGGGAAGGGGGCGACTGGTTCCCGCTGCTGACGCACGGCATCGACATCGCCGTCTTCTCGGCGCTGCAATACCTTACGCTCGGTCCCTCCAGCCCGTTCTACGTGTACTTCGTCTTCTCGATGTTCTGCGCCGCCATTCGCTGGGGGTGGCGCGGCACGCTGATCACCGGTGCCACGGTGCTGCTGTTCTACGTCGCCCTTGCCCTGCCGCTGGCGGTGAGCCTGGCGCCGCCGTTCCCGTTCCAGCTGAACCGCTTCATCATCCGGGTCGTCTACCTGCTGGTGTCGATCACCATGCTGGTCTATCTCGGCCGGTATGAAGCCAGGCTGCGCCTCGAAATCGAACGCCTGGCGCGATGGCCGGTGCCGCTTGGCGCGAGTCCCGACGCGGCGCTGACACGCGTCGTCGAATATGGCGCCCGCCTGATGCAGTCGGGCTGCGTCCTCGTAGTGTGGGAAGCGAGCGATGAGCCGGGCCTGCACGAAGCGCGCTGGACGCCGACAGACACCAGCATCCGGCACCCCCCCCCCCCGGACGCGCCCTTCGCGCTGACCGACGAGACGCTGGCACGCTCGACGTTCATCTGCACCGGCGCCGTGCAGGAGGCGCGCGGGATCCTCCTCGCCGACC
This sequence comes from Bifidobacterium breve, assembly GCA_943328785.2. GTDB lineage: Bacteria > Acidobacteriota > Vicinamibacteria > Vicinamibacterales > CAVVIG01 > CAVVIG01. The sequence continues at coordinate 17,456 of CALQBJ020000012.1, read as the reverse complement.
ATGCCGGCCGGCTCGTGCGGCGCGACACATTCCCGCTCAGCGACACCGTACGGGAACGGCTCACTGGCAGCGGTCTCGCCAGCGCCCCATTCAAGACCGACTTCGTGACCGGCCGCGTCTACTTCTCGGACCTCGGCACACCACCCTCGGAAGCTTTGCCGCTCACCGAAGTGGTATCGCGCGAGATCGCCTCGTCGCTCGACCAACTCCTCTCCGCCCGCCAGCGCCAGGAGATCGCCGCGCGCGAAGAGCGCATCCGCGTGGCGCGCGACCTGCACGACGGGGTATTGCAGGGGATCACCGGTGTGCGGCTGGAACTGCGCGCCCTGGCCACCCAGAGTCCCGACTCGCCGGGTGCCCTGCGCGAGCAACTCGTGTCGCTCGAGCGGGCCCTCGCCATGGAGCAGCGCGAACTGCGCTTCTTCATCTCCGGCCTCGAGCCAGATTCGAACCGGCGCATCGATCGGCAGTCGACGCTCGCACAGCGCCTCGACTCGGTGCGCGAGCGGCTGGCGCTCGAGTGGAAGACGCCGGTCACGCTGCGCGTGTCGCCCCGCGTGACGGCAGTGCCAGGCGCGGTGGAAGAGGCGCTGCCCCTGATGATCAACGAGGCCGTGGTGAATGCCCTGAAGCACGCCCACCCCTCGCGCGTGACGGTCGACGTCGAGTCGGCCGACGGCCACATCCGCGTGGCGGTGAGCGACGACGGCCGCGGCTTCCCGTTCAAGGGGCGATTCGACCACGACGCCCTCGCCCTCAACCACGACGCGCCGCGCAGCCTGTTCGACCGCGTCTCGGCGCTGGGCGGGCAGCTGTCGATCGAGTCGTCCGACCAGGGCTCCCGGGTTGAAATGCCGCTTTCGCTATAGGATTAGCGTGTGTCCATCCGCATTGCCATCGCCGACGATCACGCGCTCGTGCTGCACGGGCTGAAACGGCTGTTCGATGGGGAGTCGGAGTTCGAGGTCGTCGCCTGCTGCGGCAACGGACCGGACGCCATCGTGGCCGTCCGCGGCGGCGCCGTCGACGTGCTGCTGCTCGACATCAAGATGCGCGGCATGAGCGGCATCGATGTGCTCCGCCAGCTCTCGTCCGACCACGTGAAGTGCGCCACCGTGCTGCTCACCGCCGCCGTGTCCGATGCCGACGCCGTCGAGGGGCTCAGACTCGGCGCACGCGGGATCGTGCTGAAGGAATCGTCGCCAGACGAGTTGCTCGACTGCATCCGCCACGTGGCGAAGGGCGAACAGTGGGTGGACAGTGAAACGATGAGCCGCGCGCTCGCCACCATCGCCAGCCGCGAGGCGACCGGCAACCCCAATCGCCTGCTGACGGCGCGTGAGCGGGAAATCGTCCGCATGATCGCCGAGGGACTGCGCAACAAGGCGATTGCCGAACGCCTCTCAATCTCCGAGGGCACGGTCAAGATCCACCTGCACCATGTCTACGAGAAGCTCGGGCTCGATGGCCGTCTCGAACTGATGCTGCACGCGCAGAAGCACGGGCTCGCCTGACGATTCGGTCCGGGCCGACGGTTCAAGATAGAGCCAGCATGCGACTCACGAACCCGGCCCTCTTCCGCCAGCAGTGCGTCATCAATGGCGTCTGGGTGCCGGCGCACTCAGGCGCGACGCTCGAGGTCGAGAACCCCGCCACAGGTGAGCGACTCGGCAGCGTGCCGAACGCCGGACGCGACGAGACGCGCGACGCCATCGCCGCCGCAGCGGCGGCCTTCCCGGCCTGGCGTGCCCGCACGGGCAAGGAGCGGGCGGCGCTGCTACGCGCCTGGTTCGACCTCATCATGCAGAACCAGGAGGATCTGGCGACGCTGATGACCCTGGAACAGGGAAAGCCGCTCGCGGAGTCGCGGGGCGAGGTGGCCTACGGCGCGGCGTTCATCGAGTGGTTCGCTGAAGAGGCCAAGCGCACCTACGGCGACATCATCCCCGGTCACGCGCGCGACAAGCGCATCCTCGTCACGAAAGAACCGATCGGTGTCGTCGGCTGTATCACTCCCTGGAACTTCCCCATCGCGATGATCACGCGCAAGGTGGGTCCGGCGCTCGCCGCCGGGTGCACCACCGTGGTGAAGCCGGCCTCGCAGACGCCCTTCTCGGCGCTGGCGCTGGCCGCCCTCGCCGAGCAGGCAGGCCTTCCGCCTGGCGTGCTCAACGTGGTGACCGGCTCCGCCCGCGATATCGGCGGCGAACTCACGTCGAACCCGCTGGTTCGCAAGATCTCGTTCACCGGGTCGACCGAGGTCGGCAAGCTGCTGATGGCGCAGTCGTCCGCCACGGTGAAGAAACTCTCGCTCGAACTCGGCGGGAATGCGCCGTTCATCGTGTTCGACGATGCCGATCTCGACGCAGCCGTGGAAGGGGCGATCGTCTCGAAATACCGCAACAGCGGGCAGACCTGCGTCTGTGCGAACCGGCTGCTGGTGCAGGCGCCGGTCTACGACGCGTTCGCCGCGCGCTTGTCAGCGGCCGTCTCGCGGCTGAAGGTGGGTTCGGGGCTCGAGCCTGGCGTGACGCAGGGGCCGCTCATCGACGAAGCCGCCGTTGCCAAGGTCGAAGCGCACATCGCCGACGCGCTCGCCAAGGGGGCCACACTGCTTCGTGGCGGGCACCGCACCGCTCCTGGCGGACGCTTCTTCGAGCCGACGGTGCTGACCGGCGCCACCGAAGCCATGGCGATCGCGCGTGAGGAAACGTTCGGTCCGGTCGCGCCGCTCTTCCGCTTCGAGACCGAGGCCGACGCCATCCGCATGGCCAACGCCACCGAGTTCGGCCTCGCCGCCTACTTCTACGGCCGCGACATCGGCCGCATCTTCCGGGTCGCCGAAGCGCTCGAATACGGCATCGTCGGGGTCAACACCGGTTTGATTTCAACGGAGGTGGCCCCCTTCGGCGGCGTGAAGGAGTCGGGCATCGGCCGCGAAGGGTCGAAGTACGGCATCGACGACTACCTCGTTGTGAAGTACCTCTGCCTCGGCGTCAGCTAGTCGTCGGCGTACAGGCCTTTGTACTGCTCGCGCAGTACCGACTTCCGGAACTTCCCCACCGACGTCCGAGGAATCTCGACGGCGAACTCGATGCGGTCCGGCAGCCACCATTTCGCGAACGACGGCGCCAGAAACTCGCGCAAGTCGTCGGCCGTCGCCTGCGCGCCGGCGCGTAGCACCACGACCGCCAGCGGACGCTCGTCCCACGTCGGATGCGGCACGGCCACGACAGCGGCCTCGGCCACGGCGGGATGCGCCATCAGCGCGTTCTCGAGGGCAACCGAGCTAATCCATTCGCCGCCCGACTTCACAAGGTCCTTGGCCCGGTCGGTCAGTTCGACGCAGCCGTCGGGATGAATCAGCACGACGTCGCCCGTGCGGAACCAGCCGTCGTCCGAGAAGCGGCTGTCGTGCCCCTCGACGTTGTAGTACTGCCTGGCAACCCAGGGGCCCCGCACCTCGAGCTCCCCCATCGTCTGGCCATCCCACGGCACCTCCACCCCGTCGGCGACCCCGCGCACCTCGACGAACGGCAGCGGCTTCCCCTGCCGAGCGCGATAGCGCACCTGCTCGTCGAGCGGCGCCGCCTCGAGGCCGGCCGGCAGGTTGCACACCGTACCGAGCGGCGTCACCTCCGTCATCCCCCAGGCATGGACGATGCGCAAGTGGTGCCGCTCCTGGTAGGCGCGGATCATCGAGGCGGGAGCCGCGCTGCCGCCGATGGCGATGGTGCGGAGGGCGCTGAGGTCGTGCCCGCCAGGATTCTTGTCGAGTTCCTGCAGCATCGCCAGCCACACCGTCGGCACACCGGCCGTCAGCGTCACGCGCTCGCGCACGATGAGATCGAGCACGCTGGCGCCGTCCAGATAGCGACCCGGGAGCACCTGGCCTGCACCGAAGAGGACCCCCGTGAACGGCAGCCCCCACGCGTTCACATGGAACATCGGGACGATCGGCAGGAGCACGTCGCGCTCGCCGATGCCGAGGCTGTCGGCGATCCCCTGCGAGAACGAGTGCAGCACGATCGACCGGTGCGAATACAGCACGCCTTTCGGGCGGCCGGTTGTCCCCGAGGTGTAGCACAGCACCGCTGCGTCGTCTTCGCGGATGACCGGCTCGAGGTGCGCGGACAGGTCGGCCGAGGCAAGCAGCGCCTCGTAGTCGAGGAAGCCGTGTGCGGGCGCCCCGGTGTTCGCTGTCACGTCTCGCGCATCGCCGGCATCGCTGCCGGCGGCCGCACTGGGAATGACCACGACCTGCTCGATGGTCGTGGTCTGCGCGCGGAACTTCTCGAACAGCGGGAGCAGGCTCTCGTCGACGATAAGGATGCGGTCACGCGCGTCGTTGACGATGTAGGCGAGGTCATCCGGATGGAGGCGCAGGTTGAGGGTGTGGAGGACCGCGCCGATGGACGGAATGGCCAGATACGCCTCGAGATGCTCCTGACTGGCCCACGCCAGCGTTGCCACGCGGTCGCCCGGAGCCACGCCGAGCCCGGCCAGCGCGGTCGACAAGCGGCGCGTCCGCTCGAGCACCGACGCGTACGTCGTGCGTGCGATGCTGCGGTCCGGTCGCCGGCCAGACACAGGGCGGTGCCCGAAGAGCGTCCTCGCCCGGCGCACGAGCGCCGGCACGACGAGCGGAAAGTCCATCATCAGTCCGTGCATGCCGCGGGAAGATATCCGGGACGGCGTCCACAGGCAAGATGGAACGATATTCGTGCGGTAGACTAGTCCGTTTTCATTAGGCGCATCTCCTTGAGATAGGATTAGCCCGCCGTGCATCCTGACCTCCTAGAAGCGATCGATTTCCACAAAGCCATCATCGAAGAAGGTGGCAAGGCTCTCGTCGGTTACGACACCGCGAAGGCGCTCGCCAACGTCGTGCTGATGTCGGAGATTCCGACCACCTATGACAAGCGCGAACAGCGCCAGGTGAACTCGGGCAACCTGCTGTTGCGGGGGGTGCCTGGCGTCGGCAAGACGTTCTTCGGCGTCATCCTCGCGGCGATCAGCGACGCGAAGTTCGCCCGTATCCAGGGCCGGGCCGACCTGCAACCGACGGAAGTCGTCGGGTTCCAGATGATCAACCCGGCAACGGGCGAGATGGTCACGGAGTTCGGCCCGATGGCGTCGGCAGAGGTCATCCTGCTCGACGAAATCAACCGTATCCCGCTGAAGTCGCAGAGCGCCTTCCTCGAAGCGTTGCAGGACCGCACGATTACGGTCGGTAAGGAGACCTACGAGTTGCCGACGTTCAGCTTCGCGATTGCGACGATGAACCCGGTAGAACTCGGGCAGGGCACTTTCCCGCTGTCAGAAGCGGCGACCGACCGTTTCGCGATCATGATCAACATCGGCTATCTGCCTCCTGCCGAGGAGGAAAAGCTGGTGAACTTCGACTTCAAGCGCGTGAAACTCGGCACCCTGATGGCCAAAGAACGCATCGTCGAACTGCGCTCCTGCATCAGCGAGCACGTGTTCCTGCACGAGAAGCTCGGGAAGTACATCCAGCGCCTCGTGTCGGCCACGCGCCCGTATAACGCCGATACCGACTGGCTGCACCGTTCGCCGTCGGAACTGGTCGAGCGCGGTGTCGACCTCGGCGCGTCGCCGCGCGCGATCATCGCCTGGGGCCGTCTGGCCAAGGTGTGGGCCATCCTCATCCGCGGGCGCGAGGAAGTGCTGCCGGAAGACATCCAGGACCTGGCGCCCTACGTTCTCGGTCACCGCATCTGGCTCGGTCCGCATGCCGCCAGCCACGGCCTGACCACGAACGCAGTGATCGACGACATCATCGCGCGGGTTCCTGTTCCATGAGAACGCGCGACCGCGAGGAACTGGCGCCCCTCGTCAATCTCGCGGACATCACGGAAATCGAACTCGTCATCCTCAAGCGGATGCGCGAACTGACCCTCGGCGACCATCGGAGCCGCTCGCAGGGGTCGGGCTTCGACTTCCAGGGTCTGCGCGAATGGCAGGCGGGCGACAAGTTCTCGTACATCGACTGGGCGCAATCGTCGCTGAACAACTTCTCGCCGCTCGTCATCCGCGAGTTCGAGCAGCCCAGTACGGCGACGGTGATGCCGATTGCCGACTTCTCGCCGTCCACCCGCTGCGGCATGGGCGGTGTGCCGATTGCCGCGGCCATCACGCGGGCGATCGCCACCCTCGGCATGTCGGCGAACTTCTTCCAGGACCCGTTCGGGCTCGTCACCTTCGACCGCGGGTTCGAGCACGTGGCCGCGCTGCGGCCGCGCCTGGGCAAGAGCCACGTGGTGCACTGCGTCGACGCCTACCAGTTCGAGCGCGGCCTGCAGCACGTGAAGCGCAGCGGCTCCATCAGCACCTCGCTCGGCGGCTTCGTCCGTCGTCACGCGATGCTGCCGATCATCTCGGACTTCCTCTTCGACGACGTCGAGGAGGTGATTCGGGAACTGTCGATGCTGTCGCTGACGCACGACGTGTTCCTGCTGCTCGTCGACAGCGCCTTCGCCTTCGACCTGCCGAATGTCTCGGCAGGCTGGATTGAAATTTCGGACGTCGAGACCGGCCGCACGCGGACGGTGTCCAGGCGCCAGTACCTGAAGCTGGCCGAGCGTGCGCGCGACTGGCAGGCGCACGTGCAGCGCCTGGCCAAGGACAAGGACCTCGACGTGGTGGTTATCGGACTCGACCAGGCGAAGACCGATCTCGCCCTCAGTGAATTCGTCGTCGAACGACGCTTGCGGAAAACCCATGAGTAAACGGCTGCTACTGACCGGCTTCCTCTTCCTTGGCCTCTCAGGGCTGGCGGTCGCCCAGCCCGCGCCCACCCGCGAATCGGGCACGCGCAATGTGGCGGTGGACCCGATCCGCTGCTGGTGGCGCACCAGCGCCGGGGCGGTGCATGTGGGCGAACAGTTCGACCTCGCCCTCACCTGCGCCGTGCTCGAGTCCGAGGCGGTCTCGGTCGTCGTCGACGAGTCTCGGCTCGGAAACGCGGTCGTGCAGATGGCGCCGTTCGAGGTGGTGTCGGGCACGCACCCGGGCGACCTGCACGCGGGCATCCGGCGCTTCTTCCAGTACGAGTACCGGCTGCGGCTCATCAACCCCGACGTGGTCGGCCAGGATGTGCGGGTACCGGACATCGGGCTGCATTACCGCGTCAACAGCAAGGTGGACGGCAACGCCTCGGTGCAGGGGCGCGACCTGATGTACTACCTGCCGCCGGCGGTCATGCGCATCGAGTCGGTGGTGCCGGACGGCGCCACCGACATCCGCGATGCCACAGGGGCGAGCTTCGGCTCGATCGACGGCCTCACCTTCCGCGCCGGCCTCTTCAACATCATCGGCCTGGCGCTGATGGCGTTCGGCGCGCTGATGGTGCTGCTGGTTCTCATCCGACTGGCGCGCGGCGCGAAGACGCGGACGCCGGCCGACCAGCGCGAACTCTCGACCAGCGCCCTGCTGGGTGTGGCGACGCGCGAACTGGCGGCGGTGAAGCGTGAGCGCAGCACGGCTGGCTGGACCGACGACCTGCTCGACCGCGCACTCGGTGCGGCTCGCGTCGCCGGCGCAGGGGCGATGGGCCGTCCGATCAACCAGCGCGTCACCAACGGCGAGACGGTTGGTGGTGAGGGCCGCCTGATGACCGGCGGCCCGCGTCGCGGCACCAAGCGGATTGTGTCGGCGTCGGCGACGCCGCACGACCTGGCGCGTCTGGTCGACCGGCTCAAGCCGAACGACTCACGCCGCTCGAACCTCGAGGCGCTGCGCGATGCGCTGACGGCGCTGACCGCCGCCCAGTACGGCCGTGCACAGGCCCGCTCGGAGTCGACGCTGGACGAGGCGCTCGACGGGGCGGCCCGTGCCGCGTCGAGCGTCCGCGCCCAGCACCTGTTCCCCCGCTCGCTCCTCAGCAAGTGGGGCCTGGGCGGGGCGCCGCTGGAGAACCAAGCGTAAATGAACCTCAGCGAGGCGCGGCTCTCCCTCGCCAACACGATTGCGGACTGGCAGAACGTCCGCCTCTCCGACCTGCACTACTGGCACCGCGGCGATGCGCAGCTCTTCGTCGTCGGGCTGGCGGTGCTCTCGCTATTCGTGTTGATCGCGCGCTCGTTTGTCACGCGTCAGCCTGGCCGCCATCGCCTGCTCGTGCCGGCGATGCTCTCGACACTGCGGCCGTCCTATTTCGGCTTCATCCGGCACCTGCCGCTCGTGCTGGCGCTGGCCGGCCTGCCGTTCTTCCTGGTGGCGCTCTCGGACCCGTTCACCTCGCTGGTGAGCAGCGAGGTGTCCTATCCTGGGCGGCGCATCGCGGTGATGATCGACGCGTCCACCAGCATGCGGACGCCGTTCAAGGCGCAGCACCTGAACACCCGCGCCGAAACCGACGCCACCTTCTACACCACGGTGGCCGCAGCGGAACGGTTCATCCGGCTGCGGATGGGCCAGAACTACAAGGACCTGATGGCGCTCGTGGAATTCGGCAACGAAGCCTACGTCGTCACCCCGTTCACGAACGACTACGACAACATCCTGCTGAGCATCTCGCTGATTGGCGACCCGGTCGAGTACTCGCTCTTCCCCGACCAGGGCACGATCATCGCTGCGGCGATCGACCAGGGGGTGGGCCTCTTCAAGGCGTTCAACTTCCTCGAAGCGTCTGGCAACATCATGGTGCTCTTCTCCGACGGCGAGGACACCCGCGTGCAGGTCGGCGACAAGACCCTCGACGAGATCCTGCAGAACGCGATCGACAACAAGATTCCGGTCTACATGGTGCGGACGAACTACGAGCGGGAAAAGGGTAAGGTCATTCCCGACGAGATCTGGATTCCGGCCATTGAGAAGACCGGCGGCAAGTTCTACGCCGCGAACAACGAAGAGGCGCTCCTCTCGGCGATCGCGGATCTCGACAAGGTGGCGGCGGGCACGATCGCCACGCGCCAGTACACCAGCCAGCGTCCCCGCTTCGCGTTCTTCGCGCTCGCGGCGGCGGCCTGCTGGCTCACAGCCGCGGCGCTCAAACTGGCGCTGCCCCAGTTCCAGAAACTGCCCTAGGAGAGACCGATGAAGAGCATTGCAGGAGGACTGCTACTCGCCGTGCTGCTGTTTGCGGCCGGCACCGTCGCACTGCGGGAGTCGCGGCATTCGGCGCGCATGGCCGACGCGCAACTGCGCCTCGCGACGCTGCAGTACACGGACGAAGGCGACCTGGCGAGCGATGCCACGCCGCTCAGCCGGCTGCCGGCGCCGCTCGGCCTCGGGGACGGCGTCGAGGCACGCCACGCCGCCACGGTCTCGTACTGGCTGGCGCGCTACACGTCGCTCACCGACCTGACCAACAACACCAGCGGTCCGGCGCCGGAAGACCCGGCGCTGCTCTTCCTCGCGGCGAACGCGGCGTTCCGTACCAGCGCCCCGCAGTCGGAAGACAAGAAGGCTGTCGTCCAGCGCCTTGACGCCGTCGTCCAGGCCTACGCCGACGTGCTGCGCAAGGCGCCGACGATGACCGACGCGGCGTTCAACTACGAGTACGTGGTGAAACTGCGCGACCGTGTGGCGAAGGCGCCGGCGCGGCGCGGCCCGCCGCCGAAGGGTGCGCCGCTCGAGGAGAGCGTCGACCTGCCGATCGGTCCCACCCTCCACGGCAACCCCGGTGGTCCGCCCGACGAGACGCCAATGGGCGACTTCAAGACCGTCACGCCGATGCGCTACGACGAGCGCGAGGAACAGATGGATCCAGGTCGCGGCCAGAAACTGCAGCGCAAGGGTTAACGCGTGCTCGTCCGGATCGACCTCAGGCAGATTACGTTTGGGCAGCCGGAGATTCTCTGGCTGCTCGCCGCGCCAGCGCTCCTGCTGGTGCTGTGGATGTGGCGGCTGCTCCGCCGCCGCATCACCGGCCGGCAGTTGCAGCGTACGCGCATGGTGCCGGTACGCGAGCGCTTCGCGCCGCTGGGCGACCTGCCGTTCTGGCTCTGCCTGATCCTGTCGTCCGCCGCGCTCGTGCTCGCCCTCGCCCGCCCGCACGGACCGGCCACGGCGGTCCGCTCCGGCGGCATCGACCTGGTCATCCTGCAGGACGGCTCCGCCTCGATGCACGTCGCGGACGTCGCCGGCAACCGCTGGCAGCGCTCGATCGAGTTCCTGCGCGTCATCGGCGACTCGCTCAGTTGGAACAGCGACCGTATCGCGCTGGCGCTGTTCGCCCACATCGCCACGCCGCAGATCCGCCTGACCAAGGACCCCAACACCTTCTTCTTCTTCATCGATCACCTCGATCTGATGTCGCCATTCCGCCTCGAGGACGAGACCACCTGGGACACGAACAGTGAACAGGGCATCTACTGGGGTGTACGGCTGATCGACCGCGACGCCGAACTGCATGGCAAGTCGCCGAACGCCAAGGCGTTCGTCATGGTGACCGACGGTGAGACCTGGAGCGGTGAGGTCGAGAAGTCGTTGAAGAAGGCGCAGGAGGCGAGCATCCCGGTCTTCGTGGTCGGTGTCGGCACGCTCGGTGGCGGCAAGATGCCCGACTTCAAGGACAAGGCGGGGAACGTCATCCACGACGCGGAGGTGCCAACGATCTCGCGCCTCGACCGCGCCACGCTGCAGAAACTGGCGTCAGCCGGCGGCGGCCAGTACTTCGAGCTGGACCGCGACGGCGACCGCCGCATCGCCAACCAGATCATCGACACCGCGAAGCGCATGGCGCCGTCGCTCGGCGCCGTCGAGCAGTCCGAGGAGCTCTACTGGCGCTTCCTCGTGCTGGCCGCCATCTTCCCGTTCCTCGGCATGCTGTTCCTGCGCGATCGCGCGGAACTCTGGATCCAGACCATCGGCGTCAGCCTCGCGGCCGTCGTAGTCCTCTTTCTCCTCGGGTAGGGTGATGCTTCCGGCGCGAACGGCGCTCATTCTCTCACTCGCGCTCGGCGTGGCGCTCGAAGTCGGCACGCTCGGCTCGCGCAGCGGGCTGCCGGTGGCCGTCGTCCTGTGCGCCGCGATCGGCTACTTCTCCACCGGACGTGGCTGGATGACGCCTGCGGTGATTGGCCCGGCACAGTTCGCGGCAGCCCTCTACCGCGGCGCCAGCATGGCGCCGGCGTGGCTCTGGCCATTCTTCTATTTCGTGGCGTTGAGTGTGCCGATGGTGCTGGCGGCGTATGTCGGCCGGCGGATGCGGCTGCGTCGCGGCTGAGGGGACGAGCCGTCGCCTCGATCGATTCCGCTAGGACGTGAAGCGGCGGACGTCGACGCCGTATTTCTTCACCTTGTAGTTCAGCACGCGCTCGGTGGTGTCGAGCAGGCGGGCCGCCTTGGCGCGGTTGCCGCGTGTCGTCTTCAGCGCGTCCTGGATGAGGTCCTTCTCGAACCCGGCCACCGCATCATTCAGCGACACGCGTGTCACCGTGCCAGAGGCTTCGGCCGTCTGCAGCGACGGCGGCAGGTGATGCCCGTGAATGACCTGACCATCGCACATCAGCACCGAACGTTCGAGCGTGTTCTCCAACTCGCGGACGTTGCCGGGCCAGTGATAGCTCATGAGCATGTCGATGGCAGGCGTGGCGATGCGCTTGATGTTCTTGTGGTGCTCACGCGAGAACTTCTCGAGGAAGTGGTCGACAAGCAGCAGCAGGTCAGCCTTCCGCTCGCGCAGTGGCGGCACGAAGATCGAGAAGACGTTCAGGCGGTAGTAGAGGTCTTCGCGGAAGGTACCGGCGGCAATCGCCCGCTCCATGTCCTTGTTGGTGGCGGCGAGCAGACGCACGTTTACCTTGACGGTTTCGGTGCTGCCCAGCCGCTCGAACTCACGCTCCTGCAGGACGCGCAGCAGCTTCACCTGGGTTGACAGGTGGATGTCGCCGATTTCGTCGAGGAACAGCGTGCCGCCCTCGGCCATCTCGAAGCGCCCCTTCTTCCGCTGCTCGGCGCCGGTGAAGGCACCGCGCTCGTAGCCGAAGAGTTCCGATTCGATGAGGCTGTCTGGCAGCGCCGCGCAACTGACCTTCACGAACGGCTTGTTCGCACGCGGTGAGTTGTAATGAATCGAGTGGGCCACCAGTTCCTTGCCCGTGCCCGACTCGCCGCGAATCATCACCGTCGTGTTGGTGGCGGCCACCTGCGACATCTGCTCGTACATCTGACGGACGGGGCCGCTGCTGCCGATGATGCTGGAGAAGTCGTAGCGTTCCTTCAGTTCCTGGCGGAGGTGCGTGTTCTCGTCGACGAGGCGCTTCTTGTCCTCCTCGACCAGCCGCTGAATCTTCACTGCGGCAGCAATACTCGACGCCACGATGCCGAGGAACTTCACGTAGCGCTCGTAGTCGCGGTCCGCGTTGAACTTGAGGTCGACGCCGATGGCGCCGACGGCGCGCCGGTTCAGCAGAATCGGTACGCAGATGAAGCTGAGTTCGTCCTTGTGGACGTCCGCGCGCTTGGCGGCACGGTTGAGGAATTCCGGTTCCTGGCTGACGCGCGGGACGACAATCGGCCGGCTGCTCTCGACCACCTTGCCGATGATGCCCTCGCCTACCCGATACCGGACGGCGTGCGAGCGCGCGTCGAGGCCATCGGCGGCCTCGACGTGCAGTTCGCGATTATCGTGCAGGAACACGATCAGGCTGCGGACCGTACCGTGGTGCTTCGCCAGGATCTCGAGTGCCCGGTGCAGGGCCGATCGCAGATTCAGCGTGCCCGAGAGTGCGTGGCTAATCTCCAGCAGCGTGGAGAGTCGTCGCGACTCACGGGCCTGGACGACGGCCGGGTCCTCAGCCGAACGTGTTTTGGCCATCAGCTAAAGGGTCTGGTTGTTGACGTCCTCGTCCGTGATCGTCACCGGACGCAGGAACGGCATCATGCCGCGCAACTGGGCGCCGACCTTCTCGATCTGGTGCGCGCGCTCGGACTTACGGGTGGCCTCGAAGGTCTTACGGCCCGTGGCGTTCTCCTCGACCCAGGCCGCCGCCCACTTGCCGCTGCGGATGTCGTCGAGCACACGCTTCATCTCGGCCTTGGTCTCTGCCGTGACGATGCGCGGACCGGAGGTGTAGTCGCCGGCCTCGGCCGTGTCGCTCACCGAATAGCGCATGTAGTTCAGGCCGCCCTGGTACATCAGGTCGACGATGAGCTTCAGCTCGTGCATGCACTCGAAGTAGGCGACTTCCGGCTGGTAGCCCGCCTCGACGAGCGTCTCGAAGCCCGCCTTCACCAGCGCGCTGACGCCGCCGCAGAGGACGGCCTGTTCGCCGAACAGGTCGGTTTCGGTCTCTTCCGAGAACGTGGTCTCGATGACGCCGGCGCGGGTGACGCCGATGCCCTTGGCGTAGGACAGCGTCAGGGCGCGGGCGTGACCGGTGGCATCCTGGTGCACAGCAAACAGGGCCGGGGTGCCGGCGCCTTCGACATACAGCTCACGCACGCGATGACCGGGCGACTTCGGGGCCACCATCGACACGTCGACGTCCTCGCGGACCTTGATCGTGCCGAAGCGGATGTTGAAGCCGTGCGCGAACATCACCATCTTGCCGGCGGCCAGGTTCGGCTCCACCGCTTCCTTGAACAGACGCGCGGCCGTGGTGTCCGGCACGAGCATCATGATGACGTCGGCCCAGGCCGCCACTTCCGCCGGGTTGCCGACTTCGAGACCAGCCGCCTGCGCCTTCGCGCGCGACCGGCTCGTCGCCGACAGGCCAACACGGACGCTCACGCCGCTGTCCTTCAGATTGAGGGAGTGTGCGTGGCCCTGCGATCCGTAACCGATCACCGCGACCTTCTTGCCCTGAATGAGGCTGAGGTCCGCGTCCGCGTCGTAGTACATCTTCGCCATTCGTCTAAGTCTCCAAGTCGGTAATAGACACTCTGCGTAGCCGCCAACACATGTTCGTCGCTGCCGACCTTCAGGTCGGCCGATCTGCGGGCCTGATGACCCGCGGCGACAGCAACCCGAAGTCCGTCCCCGTCGCTAGACCGAGATGGCGCCGCCGTCAGCCGTCCGCGTCGGCCCGTCGCCGATGCCGCGCGACGGAGCCACGGTGATCGCCTGCGAGGTGCCGCGCACCATTTCGACGCGACCCGTCCGGACCATCTCGATCACCCCGTAGGGCCTGAGCACTTCAAGCAAGCTATCGATTTTATCTTCAGTTCCGGTGGTTTCGATCACCAGTGTCTCCGGGCTGACATCGACAATCCTGGCGCGGTAGACGTCGACGAGCTGCATGACCTGCGTCCGGGCATCGCCGGTCGCCTGCACCTTGATCATTGCCAGGTCGCGGCCGATGGTCGGAACGCGCGTGATGTTGTCCACCCGGCGGACCGGCAACAGCTTGTACAGGTTGGCTTCCACCAGCCGCGCGCCCCGCTCGTCGGTGTTCACGACGATGGTCATGCGCGAGAGGCCGGAGACCTCGGTGTGCCCCACTGTCAACGACTCGATGTTGAAGGCGCGGCGGCGGAAGAGTGACGACACCCGGTTCAGCACACCGGGCTTGTTGTCCACGTATACGGCGAATGTCTGCATGGTGACCTATGCTCTCCGCGCTGTCAGTCGGCCGAGGTTTCCACGATCGGCGACGGGCGGCGAATCATGTTGTGCAGGTCGTTGCCGGCCGGCACCATTGGGAACACCGAGTCTTCCTGCTCGACGCGGAAGTCGATGAGCGCGCCCTTCTGACGGCGGGCGGCGTCGACTGTCGACTGCACCTGCGACCGCGAGGTCACCGTGGCCCCCCAGATGCCGTAGGCGCCCGCGAGCTTCTCGATGTCGGGACCGGTGATCGGCGTTGCCGCGTACCGGCGCTGGTAGAAGAATTCCTGCCACTGGCGCACCATGCCCAGGTAGCCGTTGTTGATGACGCAGATCTTCACGTCCAGGCCTTCCTGCACCATGGTCGCGAGTTCGCAGAGCGTCATCTGGAAGCCGCCGTCGCCAACCACCACCCACACTTCGGCGTCGGGCTTACCCACCTTGGCGCCAATCGCCGCCGGCAGCGCGAAGCCCATCGTGCCGAGACCGCCAGAGGTGATCAGCGAACGCGGCGTTTCGTGATGGTAGTACTGCGCTTCCCACATCTGGTGCTGGCCGACGTCGGTCACCACGATCGCCTTGCCCTCGGTGATGCGCCAGATGTCGTTGATCACGTGCGCCGCATACAGGTGCCCATCGTCGGGCAGGTTCTTGATGTCGCGGACCGCGGCATCGCCCTTCTGGTCCGAGATGTGCGCCAGCCAGGTGGTGCGGTCGACGTCGACCAGCGTCGACATCCAGCCGGTCACCACCGCGCCGACGTCGCCGGAGATGGCCGAGTCGATCGTCACGTTCTTGTTGAACTCGGCCGGGTCGATGTCGACGTGAATCTTCTTGGCGTTCGGCGCGTAGGTCTTGATGTTGCCCGTGACGCGGTCGTCGAATCGCATGCCGAGCGCGATCAGCAGGTCGGCTTCCTGGATGGCGGTGTTCACCCACGACTCGCCGTGCATCCCCATCATGCCGAGGTTGAGCGGGTGCGACGCCGGCACGCTGCCGATGCCGAGCAGCGTCATCGCCACCGGAATCTGCGTCTTCTCGGCGAAGGCGCGGACGGCCGCTTCGCCGCCGCCGAGGATGATGCCGTGGCCGGCGAGAATCACGGGACGCTGTGCGGCGTTGATGAGCGCAATCGGGTCGACGCCGAAGGAGTGGCCGCTGCGATCGATGCTCGCCATGTCCGGCGCGGCGTCCTCCCAGTCGAGCTCGCAGACGCCGAGCTGCGCGTCCTTCGTGATATCGATCAGCACCGGCCCAGGGCGACCGTCCTTGGCAATGGCGAACGCCTCACGCACGGCCGGGGCGATGTCGCTGGACCTGGCCACCAGGTAGTTGTGCTTGGTCACCGGCAGCGTGATGCCGGTGATGTCGGTTTCCTGGAACGCATCCGAGCCGATAAGGCCGCTGCCGACCTGGCCGGTGATGCAGACGATGGGCGACGAGTCCATCATCGCGGTGGCAATGCCGGTCACCATGTTCGTGGCGCCGGGACCCGACGTCGCGATAGCGACGCCGACCTTACCGGTTGCGCGGGCATACCCGTCAGCCATGTGCGTCGCGCCCTGCTCGTGGCGGACCAGGATGTGCCGGATCGGGTAGTCCAGCATCGCGTCGTAGGCGGGGAGAATGGCGCCGCCGGGGTAGCCGAACACGACGTCGACCCCCTCCCGCACGAGGCATTCCCACAGAATCTGCGCACCAGTCAGCGTCTTCTTGCTCATAAGCGTTGATCCCAGGCCTGAATTCGTTCCAGCAGTCAGCGATGCATGAACCGGCTACCCGTGGGCGGCCGGTCTCGAACTTGGATAGGACCCGAGCACCCGAACCATCGGCGCGAATTCCGCAAGATGGGCCAGGGCACGCGCGCATGCCAGATCGTCACGCGCGGCTGCCAGGTCGACGTAGAACAGGTATTCCCACTTCCGGCCCGGTATGGGCCGCGACTCGAGCTTCGTCAGGTCGATACCACGCAGCGCAATGGCGGCCAGCGCCTTGAACAGGGCGCCGGCTTCGTTCGAGAGCGTGAACACGATCGTCGTCTTGTCAGGCGCGGCATCCGACAGCGGCGTACGCCCCACCACCAGAAACCGGGTGGTGTTGCTGTCGTAGTCCTGGATCGAGGAGCGCACCGGTTCGAGCCCGAACAGCTCCCCGGCCCTGGCCGACGCAATGGCCGCCGCGTTCTTCATCTGCTGCTCGGCGATCATTTTCGCGCTGCCGGCCGTGTCGTAGGTGGCGGTGATTTCGACGCCGGTCAGCGTGCGCAGGAAGCGGTCGCACTGCGCCAGCGCCTGCGGGTGCGAGAAGACCCGCTTGATCCCCTCGAGTTGCGTGCCTGGCAGCGCCAGCAGGTGGTGCACCACAGGCACCTCCACCTCACCGACGATCGGTAGCTGGTTCTCGAGCAGCAGATCGAAATTGCGATGGATGCTGCCCCCGATCGAGTTCTCGATCGGCAGCACGCCATAGTCGACCCGGCCGCTGTCGACGGCCGCGAAGACATCCTCGAAGGCCTTACACGGCAGCAGCTCGGCTGAGGCGCTCACCTGCCTCGAGGCCGCCTCGCTGAACGCGCCCGGTTCTCCCTGATACGCAATCTTCATGTGGTGGTCGTTGGTCTTTAGTCGTTGGTCGTTAGTTGTTCACTTGCCTCGCCGAAGCCCGAAGGGCGAAGGCGGGCGCTGTACGGCAAAAAGGCCATCAATCCTGTGCGGACGATGGCCTCTGAGCTGCTGAACGCTGCACTGCCATCATCCGGTTGGCCGGACGCCCGTCACGACGACCACGAAGCCGACGACGGCTCCGGCGATCGAAACGACGGGATTTGAAACTAGCAGCATGCGCAACAAATTACATCGATTTAGCGGAGTTGAGTCAAATTGAAACAATTCATTAGAACATAAGCGATGCGAATAGTCTCGCCGTTTACATAACCGGCGCG
>CALQBJ020000011.1 GCA_943328785.2 Bifidobacterium breve | reverse complement strand
GGTCGTCAGGATGTCGCGCTGGCGCTCGTTCGGGTTCTGCAGGGCGCGCAGTTCGGCGTCACCCGGTCCCTGCTGGCGGCGCACGTCGCTGAACAGCAGCGCCAGCACGTCGGCGGCGGGCAGCGGCGGATCGGAGCTGAGTTCTGGCTGCAGCCGGTCGAGCGTGCCGACGGCGCGCACAATGACCTGGTAGGTCTGGCCGGGAATGCGGACCCGTGTCTGCGCCTCGACATCGAAAAACGGCTCGATCCGCGACGGGTTGGTGAAGTCGATATTGCCGCGCGTCACCAGGTAGCGGCGCCCCTCGAAGGTCACCTCGCCGCGATCCACCTCGGCGCGCCCGAACAGCACCGGGCGGTCGTAGCTACCGCGCAGCTGCAGGTCGGCACTGGCCACGAGCCGCGCGAGGTTGTTCTCGATGCGCAGGCTCGACGGCACCACCACCTCGAGATCGAAACGCAGCGGAATGGTGCTGGCCGCCGGCGTCGGCGCCATCTCGGTGCTCGACCGTCCGGAGCTGAAGTCGAGCAGGCCGCCGCTCGGATCCATGCGCCGGGTCCAGATGGCCTGCTTCACCCGCACCACCCCCCCGAGCGTGAGCGCCTGGACGTTACCGCGCAGCGCCAGGTCGGCGTCAACGGTGGAGCGGATGCCCTCGGGATAACGGAGGTGCATGTCTTCACCACGTACCGTCACGTTCAGGTCGCCCGGTGCGTAGCCGTCGAGCGCGATGCGGCCGCCGAACTGCACGCGGCCGCCGCCCATGGTGGCGGTGATGTCATCCAGGCGGATGCCGCGCGAGTCGAAGCGGATGGCGCCGTTGATCGAATCGAGCGAGTTCGGCAGCGAGAAGTGACGCACGCGGCCGTCGGCGATGATCGCGCTGCCGCTGAACACCGGGGCGTACATCGGACCGTCGATGGCGGCCGTCAGCGTGGCGCGGCCAGCGCCGCGCACGTCGCGCATGAACCCCTGCAGGATGCCGAGGTTGGCGTCGCCGTTCGCACGCAGCGCGATGCGCTCGTCGCCGAGCGACACAGACCCACCGATCGACAGCTGCGTCTGTTCGCCGACCAACTGGAAGTCGTCGACCCGCACCACCTGCTTGTCCATCGTCAGCCGGATGGGGCGCGGAATGCGGATGCCGTAGTCGAACAGCGCCATCTCGAGGCGGTCGACCGTCGCCTCGACCCGTACCTCGTTCACGCGTTCCAGCGGGCCGCTGACGCGAATCGTGCCGCTGGCCACCGCCGTGGTCGCGGGCGACAGCGTCGGCAGGAACAGGCGCGCGTAGGGATCGAGCGGGCTGTCGTGAAAACGGAACGTGAGGTCGGCGTCGTAGCCGGGCTCGAGCGACCAGCGCCCGGTGCCGGTGAGCGCCAGCTTCTCGGACGAGGCTTCGAGTTCGACGTTCACGTCCGTGCCGCGCAGCGCCATGGTGCCGGTGAGGAGCCCGACCGGCTCCTGGGCGACAGCCAGGTTGTTCATGCGGAAGCGCACGTCGTAGCGCGGGACGTCGAAGATGCCGTTGCCGGCCGCGGTGAAATCGATGAGGCCCGACGGCTGCACGGTCGGGTACTCGAGCATCGCGACCCGCTCGGCCGGAATGCGGCGCCCATCGGCGTTGAACGAGTAGGTGCCGTCCCAGCCGACGTAGGCCGTCGCCGTCACACTGCCGGTCGCCTTCGCGAGCTGCACGCCGTCGAGCCGCACGCCCTTGCCGTCGAAGCGCAGGTTGGCGCTCGCCTTCTGGAACGGCTCGTCGTACGCGATACCGTCATCCACCGTCATGGCGCCGAAGCCGATCGGTGTCAGGTAGTTGCCGGTCAGGTGGAACTCGCCGGTCAGCTTGCCGGACACCGGCCAGTCGTCGAGTTCGAACGCATGTCGCAGGCTGTCGAGGTCGCGGTTGTCGATGCGAAAGCGCGCGTTCAGTTCCTCGCCGCGGTCGCTCCTCGGGTAGCCGAGCGAGTAGAGCCCTTCGGCGCGAATCTCGGAGTCGTCCTTGCGGACGATGCCGTTCGTCACCGTCACGTAGCTGTTCTCGACCACGATGTGCGCGGTGCCGTCGCCCCAAAGCGTGTCCCAGGCGCGCATGTCCTCGCCCATGAACTCGCCCTCGATCCGCGGCCGGCGGAACGGACCGGTCAGGCCGCCGTCGAAGGCCCCGCGTCCACCAAGCGCCACCCATCCGGTGCGGGAGCCGAAATTGGTGAGGATGCCGGCGAGCACCTGATCGCTCTCCTGCCAGTCGGCACTCGTCACGTGGAAGGCGACGTTCGCGTCCTCAGCCCAGTGCGTGCGCCCCTGGAACGACACCCATGTCTTCTCGGTGGCAAACTCGCCGCCGCTGACGTCGACCGTGTCGGGGCCGAACTTGTACCTCACCTTGCCGGCCACCGGCAGGTGCTGCGCCAGCGGCGTCGGCAGGAACGGTCCCCACGCGTGGCGCGCATGGTTCGGGTCGGCCGCACGCTCCCCATCGAGCGAGGCCACCATCGGCGTGGCGCCGGCCGGCGGCGTGAGAACGACGTGACCATCGCCGTGATGCTCGCGGAAACGTCCCATCGGCCACTCGAGCAGGTTGCGGCCACTCGCGCGGCCAGCGAAGCGCACGCCGGCGAGCGCGTAGAAATCGCTCAACTGCGCGACGTCGAGGTTCTCGTACTCGGCCTCGAAGCGGCCGGTCGGCTTGATCGGGTCGTTCAGCGGTGCGACGTCGAACGAGAAGCGCGCCTTCCCGCCCGAGAACTTCGAGCCCGCGTTCATCACCTTGAAGAACTTCGGGTTCCAGTGGAGCGAGCCGTTCAGCTCGGGGAAGCGGTAGTCGTAGAGACCCGCGCCGTCCGAGGCGAAGGTACCGGTCAGGTCGTAGCCGCCCTTGTAGAGGTGGAACTGGCCATCGAAGTTGCCGTCGCCGCCGAGCACCCAGGGCTCGTCTTTGAAGAACAGCTCTCGCATCCGCTGGAACTGCAAGCGCGACGTGACCGCGTAGCTCATCTCGGGCCACTTGCTGGTGTCGATCTCGCCTTTCGCGCTGCTCACCGCGCCGTCGGTGCGCAGGTCAATGCGGTCCATCCGAATCTTCGAGCCGTCGATGGAGAAGTGGGCGTCGAAGTCGGTCCACATCGGCACGTAGTTCTGGATGGTGACCAGCCCACCCTTGAACGCCGCATCACCGTTGTAGCCGCGGCTGTTGGTGACGGTGATGTCCATGTTCGGGGCGATGATGCCCCAGGGGGTCTCGTGGTCCTCGTAGGTGAACTGCCCGCGATAGGCATGCAGGTAGCGCAGTGTGCTGACGAAGCGGCGCGGACCGGGCGGACTGGTGCTGGTGCTCCGCCGCATCCGGATGAAGCTGTCGGTGCCAGGCCACTTCTCGACGAGCATCTGCCAGTCGACCATGTCGACCGACGTGATGATGATCTCCGGCCGGCGCTGGACGATCTTGCTCCAGTCGAGCGACACCGACAGCAGCTTCGCCTCGAAGAACGACCGGTCTTCCGGCTTCATCCCCTCGATGCGCACGTCGTTCACTTCGACACGTCCGCGGGCCACCCGAATCGACAGGCGGCCGATGTGCAGCGGCCGCTGGATCTGCTTCGAGCCTTCGCGTTCGGCGAGGGCGCGAATCGATGGACCGAGATCGATGCGCAGCGTGACGAAGATCGCGATCGCCAGCAGCACGACCGTACTGACGACGGCGATGCCGGCGTAGCGAAGGAGCGTGCGAATGCGGGTGCGTGAGAGCAAGGCCACGTGCTTACGCGGGCGTGATGATCGCGAGCAGCATGCCGGCCTCGACCAACTGCCCTTCCTGCACAAGCACCTCGGTCAGTGTCCCGTCGCACGAGGCGCGCAGTTCGTTTTCCATCTTCATCGCTTCGATGACGATGACGGGCTGACGATGGGCGACCGGGTCGCCGGGTGCACCGAGGACGCGCACCACCTTGCCTGGCATCGGCGCCACGAGGCGCTGTGGTCCAGACCCGTTGGCCGCCTCATCGCCACGACGTGCCCAGGTGCGCCTCGCATTGAGGTTCACCGGCAGCCGCACCGGACCCACACCGAAGACGAACTGCCCGGTCAACGGGTCGGTGGCGATGCTGATTTCACGGCTGGAGGCGGCCGCGCCGCGATCGAGCGAGCCGGCCGTCACCTCTTCGATGAGCAGCGAGAGCGTATGCCCTTCCACCTGGGCGGCATCGACCACCCACTCGCGTTCACCGAGCGAGACGGCGAAGCCGCCGTTACGCCTGACGACGGTGACCTGCTTCAACTGGCCGTTGATGGCGACGTCGTACTGCACGGCCTACCGCAGCCCTTCGTGGCGTGCGCGCGTCTTCCAGCGGCCGCCCACCACTGACGTCGATTCCGCGGTCGTGCTGCTCGGACCTCCGGCCACCACTGTGCGCGGCGACAGCGCCACCTGCAGCGCCGCGGCCACGGCGATCAGTTCCTCGTCCGCGGCTGTCGATTCGACAAACGGCCGGCCGTTGCGCTGCGTCAGGAGCTCGTCGAGATACGTGGTGTGGAACGCGCTGGCGTGGAATTCTGGCTGCTGGAACAGCCACGTGAAGAACGGCACCGTGGTCCGGATGCCCGTGACGACGTACTCGCCAAGGGCGCGCCTCATGCGCGCGACGGCAGCCGGACGATCCTCGGCCCAGGCCACCAGCTTCGAGATCATCGGGTCGTAGAAGATCGGCACGTCGAGGCCGGCCGTCGCACCGCTGTCGTCCCGGATGCCAGGGCCCGCCGGCACACGCAGTTGCTGGATGCGGCCTGGTGACGGCAGGAAGTTGTTGTCCGGATCTTCGGCGTAGATGCGGCACTCGATCGCGTGGCCGCGGGGCTCGAGCGCTCGCGCCGGATCGATCGTCAGCGCTTCGCCGCGCGCGATGCGAATCTGCCAGTGCACCAGGTCGAGTCCGGTCACCATCTCGGTGATGGGATGTTCGACCTGCAGGCGGGTGTTCATCTCAAGGAAGTAGAAGCGGCCATCCTGGTCGAGCAGGAACTCGATCGTGCCGGCGTTGGTGTACCCTGCCGCCTTCGCCACGTCGGCCGCGGCCGACGTGATGCGCTGCCGCAGTTCTGGGGTGACGGCCAGCGACGGCGTCTCCTCCACCACCTTCTGGTGACGCCGCTGGATGGAGCACTCGCGTTCGACGAACGGGAGCACGGTGCCGTGATGGTCGGCCAGCAACTGCACTTCGATGTGCCGCGCGTGCGTGATGCGGCGCTCGAGGAACACTGCCGGATCGCCGAAGGCCGTGCCGGCTTCCGAGCGGGCCGCCCGGACCGCGCCGAGGAGATCGGCTCGGCTGGTCACCGTGCGCATGCCCTTGCCGCCGCCGCCCGCCACGGCCTTCACCAGCAGCGGAAAGCCAATGTTGTCCGCCATGCGCTGCAGGTCGTCGTCAGACGTGTCGGCCGCGAGCGGCTCGGCCGTGCCTGGCACCACGGGCACACCAGCGCGCACGGCGACGGCGCGCGCGGCGGTCTTGCTGCCCATGAGCGCCACGGCTTCGGCGGTCGGCCCGATGTAGATCAGGCCGGCGCGACGGACCGCGGCTGCGAACTCTTCGTTCTCGGCGAGGAAGCCATAGCCGGGATGGATCGCGTCGGCACCGCAGCGCAGCGCCACCTCGATGATGGCGTCGATGCGCAGGTAGCTGTCACGCGGCGCACTGGGCCCGATTGGATACGCCTCGTCGGCGTAGCGGACATGCAGCGCGCGGCGGTCGCATTCGGAATAGATCGCGACCGGCGAGATCTGCATCTCGCGACAGGCGCGGATGATGCGAACGGCAATTTCGCCGCGGTTGGCGATGAGAATCTTTCGCACGGGTTCGTCTGAACGGGTGAATAGCTAACGATTCTAGCACCTCGACTTACGCACGAAATGGCCATCTGACCACCCGGCCTCGCCGGACGTGGCCTCCCTGCGTCAGAGCGGGATGTTGCCGTGCTTCTTCGGTGGATTCCGGTCGCGCTTGTTCTCGAGGTTCCGGAGCGCGGTAATCAGCTTGCGCCGGGTGTCGCGCGGACGAATCACTTCGTCGACGAAGCCGCGCGACGCGGCGATGTAGGGGTTGGCGAACTTCTCGCGGAACTCGGAGACCTTCTCGGCGCGCGCGGCGATCGCGTCGGCCGCCGCGTCGAGCTCCCGCTTGTAGAGGATATTGACTGCCCCCTCCGGCCCCATCACCGCCAGTTCGGCCGTCGGCCAGGCATAGTTGAAGTCGGTGCGGAGGTGCTTGCTCGCCATCACGCAGTAGGCGCCGCCGTAGGCCTTGCGGGTGATGACGGTCACCTTCGGCACCGTCGCTTCCGCGTAGGCATAGAGCAGCTTGGCGCCGTGCCGGATGATGCCGCCGAACTCCTGCACAGTGCCGGGCAGGAACCCCGGAACATCCTCGAAGGTGACGAGCGGGATATTGAAGGCGTCGCAGAAGCGGACGAAGCGCGCCCCCTTCACCGATGCGTCGATGTCGAGCGTCCCGGCGAGCACGGCCGGTTGGTTCGCCACGATCCCGACAGGGCGGCCATCGATGCGCGCGAAGCCGACGACGATGTTCCGCGCGTAGTACTGGTGTACCTCGAGGAAGTAGCCATCGTCGGTGACCGCGTGAATCAGGTCCAGCATGTCGTACGGCTGGTTGGGTGACGCGGGCACGATCGAGTCGAGCGCCTCGACCTCGCGGTCGGGGTCGGCGGCCGGGGCGTGGCGCGGCGGGTCGTCGACGTTGTTCGACGGCAGGAACGACAGCAGGTCGCGGATGAGCGCGATGCACTCGCGGTCGTCCTCCACGGCGAAATGCGCAACCCCGCTCTTGGCGTTGTGCGTCATGGCGCCGCCGAGTTCCTCCTTCGACACCTCCTCGTGCGTCACCGTCTTGATGACGTCGGGGCCGGTCACGAACATGTAGCTCGTGTTCTTCACCATCACGTTGAAGTCGGTGATGGCCGGCGAGTAGACCGCGCCGCCGGCGCACGGGCCCATGATCGCAGAGATCTGCGGCACCACCCCTGAGGCGAGCGTGTTGCGCAGGAAGATGTCGGCGTAGCCACCGAGCGACACCACCCCTTCCTGGATGCGCGCACCGCCGGAGTCGTTGAGACCGACCACCGGCGAGCCCAGCTTCATCGCCAGGTCCATCACCTTGCAGATCTTCGCGGCGTTCGTTTCCGACAGCGACCCGCCGAACACCGTGAAGTCCTGCGCGAAGGCGAACACCTGCCGGCCATCGACCAGGCCGTGCCCAGCCACCACGCCGTCGCCGGGAATGAGCTGGTCGGCCATACCAAAGTCGAGGCACCGGTGAGTGACCAGCTTGTCGACCTCCTCGAACGTCCCAGGATCGAAGAGGCAATCGATCCGTTCACGCGCGGTGAGCTTGCCAGCCTCGTGCTGGCGGCGAATGCGTTCCTCTCCGCCGCCCAGTTCGGCGCGGCGTTCGAGATCAGCGAGGATGCGGGTGGGGTCCATGGTCGGCGGCTCGCTCTCGGTCGATGGGTTCACTTGGCTGACGGGTAGGCCTTCTCCCAGTCCTTCAGGAACCGCTCGAGGCCGCTGGTGGTGAGCGGGTGGTTGAAGAGCTGGTCGATCAACGCCGGCGGACAGGTGCAGATGTTGGCGCCCATCTTGGCGGCATCGACGACATGGATCGGGTTGCGGCAGCTGGCCACCAGCACTTCGGTGGTGAACGCGTAGTTGTCGTACATCTGCACGATCTCGCGGATCAGTTCCATGCCGTTCTGGCCGATATCGTCGAGCCGGCCGACGAATGGGCTGACGAACGTGGCGCCGGCCTTGGCGGCGAGCAGCGCCTGCGCGGCAGAGAAGACAAGTGTGACGTTCACGCGGATGCCTTCATCCGACAGCGCCTTGCACGCCTTGATGCCGTTGCGGGTGAGCGGCAGCTTCACCACCATGTGCTCGTCGAGCGCCGCGATGTCGTGCCCTTCGCGCATCATCCCGTCGAACTCGGTCGAGATGACCTCGCCGCTGACCGGCCCCTGCACGATGGCGCAGATCTTCTTCAGGTTCTCCTTGTAGTCGCCGGGTTCCTTGGCCAGCAGCGTCGGGTTGGTGGTGACGCCGTCGATGATGCCGATGGCACAGAGCGCTTCGATGTCCTTCAGGTTGCCCGAGTCGATGAACAGCTTCATTACAGACCTCAAGAAATTGCTGATTACTAATTGCTGACGTGCGGTGACCGATCGGCGTCTCAGTGCGCGTGTTCCGCCCGCACCGGGTTGCTCAGGTCGCCGACGCCTTCCACACGGACGGTGACCGTATCACCCGCAACGACCGGGCCGACACCAGACGGTGTGCCGGTCGAGATGATGTCGCCCGGCTCGAGCGTCATCACGAAAGTGATGTATTCGACCAGGAACTCGATCGAGAAGATCAGGTTGGCCGTGCTCGAGTGCTGGCGGCGTTCGCCGTTCACGAACCCCTCGATCACGCGCGGCCCACGGCTGCCGCCAATCTCGATGCAGGGCCCGAACGGCGCGAAGGTGTCGAACCCCTTGGCGCGGGTGTACTGGGTTTCCGTGTTCTGGATGTCGCGCGCCGTCACGTCGTTGAGGCAGGTGACGCCGAGGATGTAATCCCAGGCGTTCGCCGCGCTGACGCGGTGGGCGCGCCGGCTGATAACCAACGCCAGTTCCGACTCATAGTGCACCGCGCCAACGCCCGGCGGGATGAGGATGGCCTCGCCCGGATCGAGCACCGAGCTCGGCGGCTTCAGGAACAGCATTGGCTCAGGCGGAATCACCTTCTTCATCTCCGCCGCGTGGTCCTTGTAATTCAAACCGACGCAGACGATCTTCGACGGCCGGACCGGGGCATGAATGGTGACAGCGGTCAGGCCGCCGTCGACGGCCGGTCCGGCCTCGAACCCATCGTAGATACTGGCGCCGGCCGGCAGCGCCCGCCGCAGCACGCCGTCCTGCTCCACGGCGAAGAACAGCTCGCCGGCCCGTGATACTCGATACAGTCGTTCCATGGGAGCTCCCGCGACGCGTGCCGCTACCGTGCTGTTTCCGTAATCGGGGCCGACGCGGCGCTGCGGTTACCGGCCTTGTCGACTGCCTGCACCGCGTAGGTCACCCGCGACCCGCCTGCCGCCGTGTCCCTGAAGTTCGTGTCGGTGATCGGTGCGGCCGTGATCGGCTCGAGTTGCGTCGCCGGAGCCACGGCGCGCAGCACGAGGTAGCCGGCCAGGTCGGCATCGGCATTGGCGGTCCAGATCAGGCTGACCGCTCCTTCCGAGCCGACGCCGACCAGCCCCTCCGGACTCGCCGGCGCGAAGGTGTCTCGCGGTGTCACGCAGTGCGCCGGCGAGGCAGCGCTCTCGATACGGACACTCTCGATCGTCGCGACCGCACGCACCTCGTAGCACCGTTCCTGTTGCCACTCGATGCCGGCGTCGGCAAACGTGGTGTCGGCAACGGGCGTCGGCGTCAGCGCGACGGACGTGGCACCGGCGCGGTAGACGCTGTAGGCGATCGGCGTCCCACCAGATGGGACCGCCGGCCAGGTTACCGTCATCGACTTCTCGGTGTAGGTGACCGTCGGCTGCGCCGGTGCGGCGGGCGGCGGTAGGAGCGGCACCGCCACGCTGCGCGACAGCGCGCCGCGGCGTCCGCGCACGTTGATGCCGACGGCCACATAGGCGCGGTAGGCCGACGGCTCGACGCCCGGCGCCAGCGTGTCGCTGACGCTGACTTTGGCGTTCTGTTCGACGCCGTCGCCCTTCGGCGCCGCGGCCTTCGGTTCCGGCTCGTCGGGGTCTTTCGGGAGGTTCACCGCCACGCTGGCGACGCGGCTGCCGCGCCGGACGATGTCGTCACCACTGACGGCGCCTGGCACGGTCCACGCGTAGACCTCGACGCGCGCGAGATCGGCCGGCGCGCTGCGATCAGTGTTGGCGTTGGGCACCGTGAACGACAGGTCGATCCGCTCCCCTCGGCGGACCGCGGCGACCTCACCAGGAGGATTTGGCAGCAGGACGAGCCGCGGCAGCGGCGGCCCCTTCTTGCCGCAGGCCGAGAGAGCGACCGTGGCGGCCAGAAGCGCCAGCCGCGCGGAACGCAGACGGGGACGGTTCACAGGATGTACCGGGAGAGGTCTTCGTTCTTGACGATGTCGGCGAGCATGCGCGACACGTAGGCGTCGTCGATCACGACCTGCTTTTCGTGAAGGTCGGACCCCTCGAACGAGATCTCGTCGAGCAACCGCTCCATCACCGTGTGCAGGCGGCGCGCGCCGATGTTCTCGGTCCGTTCGTTGACGAGGCACGCGTAGTCGGCGATGGCGCGGACGGCATCGTCGGTAAACGACAGCGTGATCCCCTCGGTGCCCATCAGCGCGGTGTACTGCTTGACCAGTGCGTTGCGTGGCTCGGTGAGGATACGCACGAACTCCTCCTTGCCGAGCGCCTCGAGCTCCACACGGATCGGGAAGCGTCCCTGGAGTTCCGGGATGAGGTCCGACGGCTTCGACACGTGGAAGGCGCCAGCGGCAATGAAGAGGATGTGGTCGGTGCGCACCATGCCGTGCTTGGTGTTCACGGTGGTACCTTCGACAATCGGCAGGATGTCGCGCTGCACGCCCTCGCGGCTGATGTCCGGCCCGTGCCCGCCTTCGCGCCCGGCGATCTTGTCGATCTCGTCGACGAAGATGATGCCCGACTGCTGCACGCGCTCGACCGCGGCGCGAGCGACGCTGTCCATGTCGATCAGCTTCTGCTCTTCTTCCTGCGCGAGAGACTCGAGCGCCTCGGGCAGCTTCATCTTCCGCTTCTTCGAGCGGCCGCCGCCCTGGAAGAACCCCTGCATGGCGTCGTTCAGGTTCAGGCCGACGTCCTCGGCCGACCCGCCGGCAATGATCTCCAGCGACGGGACCGACTTCTCGCGCACGTCCACTTCGACGACGCGGTTGTCGAGGCGGCCATCGCGCAGTTGTTCGCGGAACCAGTCGCGCGTGTGCGACCCCTGCTCGCGCCCGGACGCCTCTTCCCCTGGCGTCAGTGGTCGCGACGGCGGCAGCAGCAGGTCGAGCACCCGCTCCTCGGCATTCTGGCGCGCCTTCCCGCGCACATCTTCGAGCCGCTCGGCGCGGATCATCTCGACCGCCAGTTCGACCAGGTCGCGCACCATCGACTCGACATCGCGGCCGACATAGCCAACCTCGGTGAACGTCGAGGCTTCAACCTTGATGAACGGCGACTGCGCCAGCCGCGCCAGGCGGCGGGCAATCTCGGTCTTGCCGACGCCGGTCGGTCCGATCATGAGGATGTTTTTCGGCGCGATCTCTTCCGCGAGTTCGGGAGACAGCTTCTGGCGGCGTATCCGGTTGCGCAGGGCAATGGCCACGGCACGCTTCGCCGCCGCCTGTCCGATCACGTGCTTGTCGAGTTCGGCGACGATCTGGCGCGGCGTCATCGCGTCGGGCGACGAGTGCGCGCTGTCGGGCAGCAGAATCGGCACGCGCTACAGCTCTTCGAGCACGATATTGGTGTTCGTGTAGATGCAGATCTCGCCGGCAATCTGCATCGACTTCTGCGCGATGGTCCTGGCGTCGAGCTCGGTGTTGGCCGCCAGCGCACGCGCCGCCGACAGGGCATACGGACCGCCCGACCCGATGGCCACGATCCCGTCGTCCGGCTCGATCAGGTCGCCGGTGCCCGAGAGCAGGAAGGTCGACCTGGTGTCGAGCACGATGAGCATCGCCTCCAACCGTCGCAGGATGCGGTCGGTGCGCCAGTCCTTGGCGAGTTCCACGGCGGAACGCTCGAGATTGCCCCGGTACTGTTCGAGCTTCAATTCGAAACGGGCGAAGAGCGCAAACGAGTCCGCCGCCGATCCGGCAAAGCCGGCCAGGATACGGTCGTTGTAGAGTCGGCGAATCTTCTTCGCACTCTGCTTCATGACCGTCTGGCCGAACGTCACCTGGCCGTCGCCGGCCAGGACCGACTGACCGCGGTGGCGCACGGCGAGGATGGTAGTGCTGTGGAACATGGCGATTTTCTGACTGTATCGGCCCGGAGATCAGGGTGTCAAGAAAACGGGACGCGCGGTGGACTCGCACCAGGACAGCCCGGCGCAGCCCGCCGTTCGAACGTGTAAAACAGGCCCATTCCAGCGGGATGAGGCTGGCAGACCGGTTGCAGTTCCCTTGTTCGGAGCCACGCCCATGACTGCGAAATCGCGAATCTCCGTCGGTGTTCCGGTAACACGTGCGCTGAGCGCGCTCGGCGGCGCGCTGGCCGCGGCGCTTCTCGGCCTCACGCCAGGCACGGTCTCGGCCAGGCCGGCACAACCGGCGACCCTGCTGCCCCACTCGACCGTGGAGCTGCGCGCCATGCGGCCAGGGTCGACCGGCGCGGCGGCGCCTCTGTTCGAACAACATTCCCGCCGTGGCGGCGGCGATTCCGGTGGTGGCGGTGGGCAGGCGGTGCCACGGGGCGGCTCCGGGGCCGGCGGCGGCTCGACTGCTGGCGGCGGCACCTCCAGCGGCGGCGGCACGCGGTCCGGCGGCAACTCGGGCGGTGATACCCGCACCCGCAGCGGCAGCGGCGCCGACTCGGGTCGCGCCTCCGGCGGCGGCGAGGCGACCGCCCGTCCGCGTGGCGATCGCCCGACGACAGGCACGGCGGTCGAGCGGCGCGACGGCGACCGCCCGCCCACCGTCATCGTCAATCGCGGCGGTTACTACGGCGGCTACTATCCCTGGGGCTGGGGCGGCCTGGGGCTCGGCGGCTACTACGGCTACTACGACCCGTGGGGCGGGGGCTGGTACGACCCGTATCCGCCCGGCGGTTACAGCTACGGCTACCGCGAGGGTTACGACGGGGCGCTGAAGCTGAAAGTCACACCTCGGCAGGCGGAGGTGTTCGTCGACGGCTACTTCGCGGGCTCGGTCGACGACTATGACGGCGTGTTCCAGCAACTGCGTCTCGAACCCGGTCCGCATCGCATCGAGGTGCGCCTCGACGGCTACGAGCCGCTGTCGTTCGAAGTCCGCATCACGCCGGAGCGCACCATTACCTACAAGGGCGAGTTGGAACGGGCCGAGCCGTAACCGTACGAGCCCGCGCTACGACGCCTTCCGGCGCCGCAGCCAGAAAAAAAGTGGAACCCCCAGCCCGATGATTGCGAGACCGGCGATCGAGGGGCGGGGGTTACGCCAGATCTCGTTCCCCACCATCACCGCACTCGCCAGCACGAACACCGCCGGCGCCACCGGGTAGCCCCAGGCGCGGAACGGACGCTCGACTGCACCATCCCTGGTGCGCAGCACGAAGAGCGCGGCCACCGCCACTCCCGAGAACAACACAACGGCGAACCCGGTATAGCTCACCAGTTGCGACAGCGAACCGCAGAGCACGAGGACGCCGCTCCAGACCGCCTGCGTCACGATGGCACTGACCGGCGCGCGGAAGCGCGGATGCACGCGTCCTGACGCCGCGGTGAACAGGCCGTCGCGCCCCATGGCGAAGTACACACGCGGCCCCGCCAGCACCATGGCGCTGATGCTGGCCGCGATGCTCACGACCGTGAACGCCGCGATGACGTTGCCGACGGTGAAGCCGAACAGCCGCTCGGCGACGGTGTCGATCAGCGTGCCCGGCACCGCCGCAAGCGCGTCGGCCGGCATCGCGTAGAGATAGACCGCATTCAGCCCGAGATAAATGATGACGACCGCGAGCGTGCCGAGGCCGAGCGCCAGCGGCACGTTGCGTCCTGGCGACCGCACTTCTTCGGCCACGTAGGCCGCGGCGTTCCAGCCCGAGTAGGTGAACATCACCGGCACCAGTGCCAGCAGCATGCCGCTCGCCGTCGCGGTACCTCCAGCGGTGACGTTCGACAGCTGGCCATGCCCGGCGCCGAACGCCAGCACGAGGAACATGAGGATGGCCGACACCTTGGCGCCGGCCAGGACGTTCTGCACCAGCCGGCCAGGCCCCAACCCGCGGAGGTGCACGAGGGTGATGAGCAGGATGGCGGCAAGGGCGACGATGGCCTTCGGCGACACCACGATCGGCACCAGCGGCAGCGGAATGGTGAGGAGCGGCGTGCCGTCGCCGGCGATCGGCGCGAACCGGCCGAGGTACTCGGCGAGCGCGACAGCACTGGCGGCAATCGCCCCGGAGAAGCCGGCCACGAACGACGTCCAGCCGCTCAGGAATCCAGCGAGCGGACCGAAGGCCTCGCGCAGGTACACGTACTCGCCGCCCGCTCGCGGGCGCAGCGCCGCAAGCTCGGCATAGGCCATGGCGCCGGCAAAGGCCAGCGCACCGCCCAGGAACCAGACGAACAGGATGCCGCGGGCGCTCGGCACGAGCCCCGCGACAATGATGGGAGAGAAGAAGATGCCGCCGCCGATGACGTTCGACACGACGATGGCCGCCGCATCGAACGGGCCGAGGCGTCGATCGAGGGTCGTGGTGGTGTCGTTCGTCACGCGGGAACCGCTGACGCTACTTCTGGATGAGGCGACGTTCGACCGGGTATTCGCCGAGCAGAATCCACTGCGTGGAGCCGTACTTGGCGAAGACCTGCGCCCGGGCATCGACCCACTGCTTGTTGGCCATCATCTGGGCGCGGGTCTCGGAGCTGGTGTAGCCCAGCGTCGAACGCACGGTCTGTGTCTTCGACGACGCGCCCGCCGCGAGTCCGTCGGAACCGGTGATCTTCAGGAAGCCGGCCCCCCACTCGTCATCTTCGCCGACGCGGCGGAAGATGACGTTCGACTGCAGGGTCGGGATCGACTGCGAGCCGACGTTCTTCAGCGTGAAGGTGACGGAGGGCACGATCTTGTTCTGCCCGTTCACCACGCCGAGGTCGGCCCAGCCGGTGGAGACGTCAGCGACCTGGAGCGAGGCCTTCAGGTCGATGTTGGGACCGCAGGCCGTACCGGACAGAGCCAGCAGGACAATCAGGCAGAGTGTGGCGCGCATGCCGCCATTCTAGAACACCCGGACTTCGACACGACCGCGAGCGTCCTGGGGACTCAGGTGCCCGCCGAGGAAGGCGGCCAGGTCGGAGCCACGCACGCTGAGAACCACCGTCCGCGCATCGGTGTCGATGCCGAGCCTGGGACGGTCGTCGCTGCGCCGCGCCGCGACGGTCAATCGTTCGTCGGCGCCGATGCTCAGGCCACGGCTGTGCTCCAGCATCGCGTCGATGAGGGCCTCGCTGATTTCGATGCGATACGCCTCGTCGGGATTGGCCAGCACCGGATCGCCCGCCACCGACCGGCCGGCCGCGGCTGGAGGGGCCGGAGCCGATCCGCTCGCCTGCACGGCGGCCGCGCCCCCCGGTTGGGCCGGCATCGAGGCGGTCATCGGCGACACCTGCAATTCGACGCGCTTCAGCGCCTGCTGCAGGTTCAGGTCGTTCCCGGCCGCCTGCCGCAGCGTCTGGAGCGCGGCGTCGAGCCCGAGGTCGTTCTGGTCGAGGGTGCGAAGGCTCCAGGCCAGGGTGCCGCCAAGGTCGGGCACCTCCACGTCGAAGAAGATGCCGTAGCCGTCGAGGCGGAAGCCCCGGGCACGCGCATTTTCGGCGAGCAGCATGTCCGCCGGCATGACGGCCTGCAGACGATCGCGCATCGCCGTGGCA
The DNA here is from genome assembly GCA_943328785.2 of Bifidobacterium breve. Lineage (GTDB taxonomy): Bacteria > Acidobacteriota > Vicinamibacteria > Vicinamibacterales > CAVVIG01 > CAVVIG01. The sequence goes on along the minus strand of CALQBJ020000011.1, from coordinate 17,503 downwards.
CCGTGCTCCACCGCGCCCTCGAGCAACCGCTCCATCTGGCCGATCTGGTAGCGCGCCTCCCGGACCTGCTGCTGGCTGCGCGCGTCGGCCCGGCTCGCCGGCGTTGTGCGCCCGGCGTCCTGCGCCCCTGCCGCGACCACCATGCCCGCCACCATCACCATCGTCGACATCAGTAATCTGCGCATGACTCTCTTCCGCTCTCTGCGTTCAGCGAGTGCCGGCGCGGCTCTGGGTCCGGCTCCGCGACACGCCACATCCTCATCGCTGCTGCGAGACGCGCTGCGCCAGCGTGTTCAACTGCTGCTGCGTCCGCATCACCTCGACGCCCGTGCTGCGCTGGATGAGGCCAAGGTTCCGGTCGATCTTCACGAGGTCAGCCTGACGCTGCACCTGGCTCTCGCGCGCGACCTCGGCCACTCGCAGGGCCAGTTCGCGCTGCTGGCGACGCTCGCTCTCCTGCACGATATTGCGCACGCGGGCCAGCAGGGCCGCATCACCGTCAGACGCCTCTGTCGCGGCGAGCTGCGCCTTCACGCCCGCCATCACCTTCTGCTCGAGGACGGTCAGGTCGGCCTGCCAGGGATCGGGCGTCGGCGCCGCAGCCGTCACCACGGGCGCTGGCGCTGGCGTCACGGCCGGTGCAGGCAGCATCCAGCCGGTGCTGACGCTCAGTCCGGCGCTCGGCGAGTAGGTCAGGTTGAGGTTGGCCAGGCCAAGCGATGCCGCCACCACCAGCATCGCCGCGGCCGCCTGCAGCCAGACCGGCGCCTCGGCGAACGTGCGAAAGCCGGTCGAGACGCGGGGCGACTCGGGATTGACAATCCGCAGGGCCGAGCTGGGCGCGGTGCCGCCGATGCCGTCGAGCACGTCGGGCGGTGCCCAGGCCGCGAGTCCACCACGCACATCGGACAGCGCGTCCAGTTCGGTGCGGCAGATCAGGCAATCGGGCAGGTGCGCCTCGAACGCCTCGCGTTCGCGCGGCCCGATGTCGTCGTAGAGATAGGCCACGAGGACTTCGTCCCGGGGACCGTCGAATGTGCAGCGTGTGTCGTTCATGGTCTCAGGCCACTCGGCCGGGGCTCCGCGCAAACTCGCGCCGCAGCACCGACAGTCCTTGATACAACCGTGTCTTCACCGTACTAAGCGGGCACCCTTGGAGGTCCGCGATCTCCTGGAACGTCAGCCCGTGGTACTCCTTGAGGACGATGGCCGTGCGTTGTTCGTCGGGCAGCCGCGCCATCGCCAGTTCAACGCGGGCGGTCAGGTCTTTCCGCGCTACCAGGTCCTCGATCGATTCCGACGGTCCGACCGCGGCGGCCATCTCGATCAGGTCCATGTCCTCTGGCAGCTGGACGACCGGCGTGCGGCGTTCACGCCGCGCCCAGTCGCGGCAGAGATTCAACGCAATACGGTAGATCCAGGAGGAGAACTTCGCTTCGCGGCGAAACTTCGGCAGGGCGCGGTAGGCGCGCAGGAAGGTCTCCTGACACACGTCCCGCGCATCCTCCTCGCGCCCAATCGTCCGGTAGGCCAAGGCATAGATCGGCCGCTCCCACCTGAGGATGAGCTGATTGAAGCTGTCGTGGTCGCCGCCCATGGAGCGGGCAACGAGTTCTTCGTCGGTCGACGTCATGCGCTGCGCGGAACGCCCTCTCTTCTTATGGGCTTAGACGGCATCGGCGGCGATTCGGCCTGTACGCGTGGGGGCTGGTGACGATCTTAGCAGGAGGTCGTTGGATAGGCCTGGCTTCCGTCGGATAGAATCCCCGGACCCTCCCCCATATGGAACCAACCAGCAGCGCCACCCGCGTGGCCGCGCACTCACTCCTGACGCTACTCGCTGAAGGCGGAAGCCGGCATGCGACGCTGTCCCGGTTGCATCAACAGGCGCTGCAGGTGACCGGCGGCCTGTCGTCGATACTGTTCGAACAGCATCCGGCCAGCGGCCTGTTGCAGGCGACCTCCGGCAGCGGCGTCGCGGAACTGCCGACGGAAGCCTGGCGCCCGCGTGGCGATGAAGCCGCGCTCATCGGCGAATCGTTCGGCTCGCGCCGCGCCGTGGCCGTCACCGGCCTTGCGCTGAAGATGCCGCTGCTGCACGAGCGGCTCGGCGCCGACCGTGCCGTCCTGCTGCCGCTGCTGACGGACACGCAGCGGGTCGGACTGCTGGTCATCGGCATACCGGCCGGGGCGCTCCTCGACGTCGCCGAGCTCGAGCGCAGCGATGTGCCCGCAGCGTTCCTGCTGGCGCTCGAGCTCGCGCGCCTCCGCCAGCGCGAGGAGTTCGAGCACGATGTGCGCGGGCTCCTCGATGCGTTCTCGGTCCGGCTCTGGTCCAGCCTCGACCTGCCGGGCGCACTCGAACCGCTGTGTGCCGCCGCCACGAAGCTGTTTGCCGCGGACCGCACCACCGTCTGGATCTACGAACGCGATTCGCGGTCGCTGGTGCCGCTGGCATCGTCCGCGCCTGGCCACGCGCACTCGACCGCCTCAGTCAGGGCCGACGATCCACTGGCGCCGGCCGCCACCGCGCTCCGTACGTTGCGCGCGGGCCTGGCCAGCCGCCCCGCCGACGCCACCAGCCTCGTCACCGTGCCGCTGCGCGGATGCCGGCGCGCCCTTGGCACGCTGGTCTTCGAAGGCGTGCGGATCGAAGCCGGCGACGACATCGCGCTCCTCAATCGCGCCGACGAGCTGGGCCGGCAACTGTCGAGCGCCGTCGAGACGATGCAATTGCTCGATGTCGTGCTGAAGTCGCGGCGGGAACTCGAGCAGTTGTTTGCCTCGATCGCCCATTTGATCGTCGTGATCGACGACGAGGGGCGCATCGTCCGCGCTAACCCGTCCTTCGCCGACGCCGTCGGCATCGCAGCCGACGCCCTGAAGTTGCAGCCGCTGCGCGAACACGTCACGGCGGAGCTGACGAGTTGGCTCGACACGCTCGCCTACCCGCTGTCCAGTCCGGCCCTGCACGAATTCAGCAATCCCGGGTTCATCGGACACTACGTTGTGACCGTCACCGACATCGCCGGCTCGGACGGCCGCCATGCCGGACGCGTCATCGTGGCGAGAGACATGTTGCCGGTCATGGCGCTGCGCGAGCGGGACGCGATGCGCGACCGCCTTGTCCAGTCGGAGAAGCTGGCGGCGCTCGGGCACTTCGTGTCGGGCATCGCGCACGAACTCAACAATCCGCTGCAGAGCGTGATGGGCCACCTCGAGCTGCTCCGCACCACCGGCGCGTTTCCCGAGGCGATTCGCCATGAAATCCGCACCATCTACCGCGAGGCAGATCGGGCCGCGCGAATCGTCCGCAGCCTGCTAGTGTTCGCCGGCTCTGGCCGCGTGCAGCGCCGGAAGTCCGGACTGAACGGGATCCTGCAGAAAGTGCTCGCACTGCGGAAGGCATCGTGCAGGTCCCGGCACATCGAAGTCGTGCGAAAATATGACCTGCATCTTCCACAGGTTCAGGCCGACCCGCTCCTGCTCCATCAGGTCTTTTTGAACATCCTGATGAACGCGGAGCAGGCGATCGCCGCGACGGGCAAGCCCGGGCGGATCGAGATCGGGACAGGGAGTGGCGAGAGCGGCTGGCTGGTGGCGACGGTTCGAGATACCGGCGCGGGCATCAGCGATGATACGCTTCCGCGCATCTTCGAACCGTTCTACACGACCAGGGACGTAGGGCAGGGAACGGGCCTCGGCCTCTCACTCGCCTACGGCATCGTCCAGGACCATGGAGGACGCATTTCTGCGGGGAACCATCCTGACGGTGGTGCCGTGTTCACGGTGGAGTTGCCGATCGCGTGACCATGATTGACGAAACCTTCCTGACAACCGAAGAAGTCCTGGAGTATCTGCAGGTCAATCTGCGAACGGTCTACCGGCTTATCAAGGCCGGCAAGATTCCCGCGGTGCGCGTTGGACGGCAGTGGCGCTTCCGCAAGAGCGACATCGATGCGTGGCTCGACAGCCAGCATTCGCGCCCCGCCACCCGCTCGGCCGCCCCCGCGTCCGACATGCTGACCAGGCCTGAACACGGCAGCATCAATAGCCGGCCTCGCATTCTGGTCGTCGACGACGAGGCGAGCATCAGGGACCTGCTGGCCAAGACCCTGGCGCTGGCCGAGTACGACGTCGATGTCGCCCCGGACGGGCGCACCGCGCTCGAACGGATGCGCGTGCAGTCGTACGACCTGCTCATCTCCGACCTGAAGATGCCGGGCATCGACGGCCTGAGCGTCATTCGCGAAGCCAAGCGCTACAAGGCGGACCTGCCGGTGATCATCATCACGGGCTACTCCACCGAGTCGGCCGCCATCGAAGCCGTCAACCTCGGCGTCTCGGGGTACCTGACGAAGCCGTTCCGCGTACCGCAGGTACTGGCGGCGGCGGCAAAGGCGCTGGGCGAATAGCCCACCGGACAACCGCACCACCCGGTCGCTGGTTTGCCCAGTCGACCCCTGGAGCCTGGCAGCGCCAGGCTCCAGACCCCGAGTTCGCCGTTTCCATGATTCAGCTTTCCGACCTCACCAAGACCTTCGGCGGTCGCGTCCTGTTCGACCATGTGACGTGGCAGATCACGGCGCGCGAGCGCGTCGGCCTCTGCGGACCCAACGGCGCCGGCAAGACCACGCTGTTGAAGATGATGGCCGGCCTCGACGAGCCGGACTCCGGCGCGGTCCTCAAGCCGTCCGCGCTGACGGTCGGCTACCTGCCGCAGGACGGCCTCAACCACGCCGGCAAGTCGGTGTTCGAAGAAGCGAGCGGCGCCTTCGCCGATCTGCTCGCGATGAAGGCGGAGATGCACGTCCTCGAGGACCGCCTGGGCGACCCGGCCATCCCCGAGACGGAACACGAAGCGATGCTCGGCCGCTACAGCGACCTCCAGGATCGTTTCCGCCTCGGCGACGGCTATGCGATCGAGCTGAAGACCGCGACCGTCCTGCAGGGCCTCGGCTTCGCGCGCGGGGACTTCGAGCGCCAGACCGAAACCTTCTCGGGCGGCTGGCAGATGCGCATCGCGCTCGCCAAGCTGCTGTTGAAGCAGCCGAACCTGCTGCTCCTCGACGAACCGACCAACCACCTCGACCTCGAGGCGCGCAACTGGCTCGAGGAGTACCTGAACGCCTACCCGCACGCCGTCATCCTCGTCTCGCACGACCGCTTCTTCCTCGATGCCGTCGTCACCCGCATCGCCGACCTCACGCTGCGCACGCTGACCGACTACGTCGGCAACTACAGCGACTACCTCGTCGCGCATGACGCGCGCATCGATGCGATGCGCAAGGCGAAGCGCGAGCAGGACGAGGAACTGGCGCGCGTGAAGATGTTCGTCGACCGGTTCCGCTACCAGGCGACGAAGGCTTCGCAGGTGCAAAGCCGCATCAAGATGCTCGAGAAAGTAGTGCCGATCGAGGTGCCGGTTGAGCGGAAGAAGATCCGCTTCAACTTCCCCGTGTGCGAGAAGAGCGGCCGCACGGTGCTCGAGTTGCAGCACGTGCACAAGTCCTACGGTGAGCTCGTGGTCTTCACGGACCTGAACCTGCACGTCGAGCGCGGCGACCGCATCGCGCTGGTCGGCCACAACGGCGCCGGCAAGTCGACGCTGATGCGCATGCTCTCCGGCGAGGAGGTGCCCGACTCGGGCGAGTATGCCCCCGGTCACAACCTGGTCATGCAGTACTTCGCGCAGGACGAGGCGACGCGCATGGACCCGAATCCGACCGTGCACGACACGCTGTCGTCCGGCTCGCCGATGCACATGGTGCCGATGATCAGGCACATCCTCGGCGGGTTCCTGTTCTCGGGCGACGACATTTTCAAGAAGGTGAAGGTGCTGTCGGGAGGCGAACGCACGCGCCTCGCGGTGGCGCGCATGCTGCTGCGGCCGTCGAACACGCTGCTGCTCGACGAACCGACGAACCACCTTGATTTGGATTCAAAGGAAGTGCTGCTCGACGCACTGGTCGACTACGGCGGCACGCTGATCTTCGTGTCGCACGACCGCTACTTCGTCGAACGCCTCGCCACCAAGGTGATCGAGGTCGGCAACGGCGGCGTGCTGGTCTACCCCGGCACCTACCGCGAGTTCCTGTGGCACAAGGAGCACCCCGCGGCGCCTTCGACGACAGCCTCCGCGCCGAAGGCCCCGTCGAAGGCGCAGTCGGCGAAACCGCAGACGCCCGCAGACGCTGCCAGGCGCAACGCCCCGGCCACGACCGCTGCGGCGGCCACGCCAGCGCCGCCGAGCCGCGACGAGAAGAAGCGGGTCGACGCCGAACTCCGGAAGAAGCAGAAGGCCTGGCAGGCGCGCAAGGCCGAGGTCGATCGGCTCGAGGGGCGCATCGCGGAGACCGAATCGGCCATCCGCGAACTCGAGGGGCGCATGGCCGCGCCGGGGTTCTACGACGACCGCGCCGCCGCCCAGACGGCCGCCGACGATCACCAGGCGCTGATGTGGAAGGTCAACGAGCTGATGCAGCGCTGGGAAGATCTGCAATCGGAGCCGGACCTGGCGGCAGCCGCCGACTGATCACGGATCCGTCATCCCATTACATTTCTGTTAGACTCCCCTTCAGCCTCCCTGCGCTCTGCTCGCGGTTTGCGCGGGTTTCAGCGCAATTCCTGACCTCGGCGGGCGGGTACATCCCTTGCCCCTCTGTCCACGAGCTGAAGGGTATGCCCTCGATACGACCGCCGTCCACCGCCACGCCTCGCGCACGACGCACCTCGACCGCCAAGGTGGCCGGGGCCGCCCAGGCAGATACGGGCGCCTCGCCCGACGACCGCTTCTTCAGGCATCTGGTCAGCAGCATGCGGAACGGCGTCATCGCCATCCATCGCGACGGCCGGCTGGCGCTGATCAACGACGAGGCCTGCCGCATCTTCGCCATCGCCCGCGAGGACGCCACACTCGGCAGCCCGTTCAGCGACACGTTCCGCCAGTGGCCCGACCTCGTCCGCGTCCTCTCGGGCGCCTTCGTCCTGACCACGCTGCCGAACCGCGCGGAACTGCGGCTCAAGGAACTGGACCGGGTCATCGGCTTCACCCTGTCGCAGGTGCGCGACGAGGCAGACGCCGCCATTGGCGCCGTACTGTTCTTCAAGGACCTCACGCACGTCGAGCAGATGGAGGAGCGCGAGCGTCTGCGCGACCGTCTCGTCTCGCTCGGCGAGATGGCGGCAGGGATCGCGCACGAACTGAAGAACCCGCTCGCCGGCATCGAGGTGATGGCCGGCCTGCTCCGCCGCCAGGTGCCCGATTCACCGGACGCCCAGTCGCTGCTGGCCGACATCCTCAGCGAGACGAAGCTGGCCAACGCCATCGTCGTCGAGATGCTCGAGTTCGTGCGGCCGATCCGGCTACAGGTCGAGCAGACCGACATCGCGCATGTGCTGAAGCAGTCGGTGACCAACGCCGAGAGCAAGGTGCCGCGCCGCGACATCCGCATCGACGTCGATGTCGCCCACGGACTGCCGCTGATGGACGGCGACGAACACCAGCTCTGCCAGGTGTTCTCGAACCTGCTGACCAATGCCTTCGAGGCGATGAACGGCACCGGACAGGTCGTGCTCCGTGCCTCGCTCGAGTCGCTGGCGCAGGACCCCGGCTTTGCCGCCGATGCCCCGGAGCCGACGCCCGTCATCGTCGTCGCCGTCATCGATGACGGCCCGGGCATCCCGGCACACCTGAGCGACCGGATCTTCAACCCCTTCTTCACGACCAAGGTCACCGGCTCTGGCCTGGGCCTGCCGATCGTGCGGAAGATCATCGACGCACACGACGGACGGATCGATCTCACCAGCGAACCCGGACGCGGGACGCGGTTCAGGGTGACGCTGCCGGTCGCGTCCACATCGAGCTGGTTCAAATAGAGAAGAGGCTACGGGTCATGGGTCGAATACTCATTGCGGACGATCACGATGCGCTGCGCCGCGGTCTGGCACGCGGTCTGGCGGATGCCGGACACGAGGTCGAGGAGGCCTCCAATGGCAATGCCGCGATCGAGCGCCTGCACGAGAGCCACTTCGATGTCGTGCTGAGCGACCTGAAGATGGGCGGCAGCGACGGCATGGACGTGCTGCGCACGACGCGGGCCATGCACCCCTCGACGGCCGTCATCCTGATGACCGCGTTCGGCAACGTCAACACCGCGGTCGAGGCGATGAAGATCGGCGCCTTCGACTACGTGCAGAAGCCGTTCGAGATCGAGGAGATGGAGGTCAAGATCGAGAAGGCGCTCGAGATGAAGCGGCTGAAGCACGAACTCGACTACCTCCGCGGTACCCAACAGGACATCTACGAGTTCGACAAGATCGTCGGCTCGAGCGCAGCCCTGCAGCGCGTGCTCGACATCGTCAAGAAGGTGGCGAAGAGCAACACGACGGTGCTCATTCGCGGCGAAACCGGCACGGGCAAGGAACTGATCGCCGGCGCGACGCACCACAACTCGCTGCGGAACTCGCGGAACTTCGTGAAGGTGAACTGCGCCGCGCTGCAGGAGAACCTGCTCGAATCAGAGCTGTTCGGCCACGAGAAGGGTGCCTTTACCGGCGCCGACAAACAGCGCATCGGCCGCTTCGAACAGGCCGACGGCGGCACGCTGTTCCTGGACGAAATCGGCGACATGAGTCCGAACACGCAGGCCAAGATTCTGCGCGTGCTGCAGGAGCACGAGTTCGAGCGGCTCGGCGGCACGCGCACGCTGCGGGTCGACGTGCGCCTCATCGCGGCCACGAACCGCGACCTGCCGGCGATGGTGCAGACAGGGCTGTTCCGCGAGGACCTCTACTACCGCCTGAACGTCGTCTCGATCGAGATGCCGCCGCTGCGCGAACGTAAGGACGACATCGTGCCACTCGCCCATTCGTTCATCCACAAGTTCTCGGGCGAACTGAAGAAGCGGATCGAAGGGCTCGAACCCGAGGCGCAGAAACTGCTGATGCGCTACAACTGGCCGGGCAACATCCGCGAACTCGAGAACACCATCGAACGCGCCATGCTGCTGGCGGAAGGGCGCGTGATCGCCGCCGACGATTTGCGGCTCGGCGAGGCGCCGACACCAGGCAGCTCGCGCGAGCATGCGACGATCGTCCGCATTCCGCCGACCGGGATTCCGCTCGACGATATCGAGCGCTTCGCACTGATCGAGGCGCTCAAGATGTCGAATTGGGTGCAGAAGGATGCGGCGGAGCTGCTGTCCATCTCGCCCCGCGTCATGAACTACAAAATCAAGACGCTCGGCATCGAGTTCCCGCGTGGCCGGCGCGCGGCGCCACTGAGCCCGGCCGACACGTCGTTCTCGGCGGCGTCGTAGGGACCGCCAGCCGGGACCGTCAGCCGGCGGACTTCTTCGGCTCGGTCGTGCGGTCGTGACCGCTGCGAGTGTCGGCGATGGCGCGCGGGTGTGCCTTCTTGTAGACCGCGAGCAACTGCGCGGCGTTCACGTGCGTGTAGCGCTGCGTGGTACTCAGCTTCGAGTGTCCGAGCAGTTCCTGGATGGTGCGCAGGTCGGCGCCGCGCTGCAGCAGGTGCGTGGCGAACGAGTGTCGGAGCGCGTGCGGGCTGACCCCGTCGCGCTCGGTCACCGCCGCGTACTTGCGCACCAGCCGATCGATGCTGCGCACGGTCAGGCGCCCGCCGCGATAGTTCACGAAGATCGGCTCCCGCCGCGTGCGGCCGGTCTGCTTCCGCTGGTCGCGGGCGCGTGAGCCGATGACCCGCTCGTCGGTGCCCGCATTCCGCACGTACTGCTCACGGTCCTGCAGCCAGGCGCGAATGGTCTTCGCCGAGGCGCCGTTGAACGGCACCAGCCGCTGCTTGCCACCCTTGCCGAGCACGCGCACCATGCGTCCGCTCAGGTTCACGTCGTCGATGTCGAGTCCGGCGAGTTCACTCAGCCGGAGTCCCGACGCATAGAACAGCTCGAGAATGGCGTGGTCACGGCGGCCGAGCGGTTGCTCGTCGTCTGGCGCCTCGAGCATCCGCGCCATCTCCTCCTCAGACAGGTGGGCCGGCATCCGCACTTCGCGCTTCGGCGTGGCGATGAGCGAGCCAGCGTCCGAGTCGATGATGCCTTCGCGACGCAGGTAGCGGAGGAAGGTGCGGATGGCGGCGAGCTTGCGGGCGGCGGTCGCCCGCGACTGCCCTTCGTCGTGGAGGTGCGAGAGGAACGAGCGGATGGCGTCGCGGTCGAGCGCCTCCGGCTCGAGCTCCCGCTTCTTCAGGTCGGCTTCGGCGGCGACGTGACCGATGAACTGCGTGAGGTCGCTGTCGTAGGCCCGCACCGTGTGCGGCGACACGTTGCGGTTGAGGGCGAGGAACCTGAGGAAGGCCTTCAGGTACTCGATCATTCCGCCCTGTCCCGCATCCAGTCCGCGAGCACGTCGAGCGCGCGATTCGCCATCGCCATCTTCCGCTCCATCTTGCTGCGCGGCGGCTTCACCAGCGGCTCCATGATGCCGAACGTGATGTTCGACGGCTCGTAGTGAGCCGGGTCGGCGTGCGACGCGTAGTAGGCCAGCGCGCCGATGGCGGTGGTGCGCGGCGGCGCCGACGTGGCCCGTCCACGGGCGAGCGCCGCGGCATTCAACCCGGCAAGCAGGCCAGAGGCGGCCGACTCGACGTAGCCTTCGACACCTGACATCTGGCCGGCGAAGAAAATGGCGGGATGCTGCTTCAGTTGCCACGTCTCCGAGAGCACCGTGGGACCGTTGACGTAGGTATTGCGGTGCACCATGCCGTAGCGCACGAACTCCGCCTGCTCGAGACCTGGAATCAGCCGTAGCACCCGCGCTTGTTCGCCCCACTTCAACTGCGTCTGGAAGCCGACGAGGCTGAAGTGATCAGCCGCGAGGTTGTCCTGGCGTAACTGCACCGCCGCGTAGGGGAAACGGCCCGTGCGCGGATCGGTGAGACCAACCGGCTTCATCGGCCCGAACCGCAACGTGTCCACACCGCGGTGCGCCATCACCTCGACCGGTAGACACCCTTCGAAGAAGCGCTCCTTGTCGAAGTCGTGCACGGTCGCCGACTCGGCGTGCGTCAGCGCGTCGTAGAAGCGCAGGTACTCGTCCTTGTTCAGCGGACAGTTCAGGTAGTCGCCCTGCCCATCGTCGATGCCGCAACCAATGGCCGGGCCGCTCTCGCCGGCGACGTCCGCCGCGGAAGGCTGAGACCCCTCGCTGGCGACGCCAGCCTCCGCTCCAACTGGAGCAGGGGCATTCCTGAGGCTGCGGTCCCAGCGCGATTGACGGAAGACCTTGGTGCGGTCGATCGACTCAGCCAGGACGATCGGGCTGATGGCGTCGTAGAAGTAGAGCTGACTACTGCCGACCAACCGGGCAATCTCACCAGACAGTCCCTCGCTCGTGAGCGGTCCCGTGGCAACGATAAGTGGTTCGTCGACGGAGGCAGCCGGAAGCGAGGTCACTTCCTGACGCACGATGGTGATCAGCGGATGCGTGGCGATGGCCGCGGTGATGGCGTCGGCGAAGCGCTCACGGTCGACGGCCAGGGCCGCCCCGGCGGGCACACGGCTCGCCTCGGCGGCGCGTATCACCAGGGATCCCAACCGGCGCATCTCCTCCTTGAGGAGCCCGACGGCGTTGTCGACCTTGTCGCCGCGAAACGAGTTACTGCAGACCAGTTCGGCGAGCCGGTCGGTCTTGTGCACGGCGGTGCCGCGCACCGGGCGCATCTCGTACAGCGTAACCGGGAGGCCCGCTGACGCGACCTGCCATGCAGCCTCACATCCAGCGAGGCCGCCACCAATGATGCGGATCATGATGACGCGGCAACCTTGCGGGACTTCTTGGCGCCAGGTTTGGCTTTGGCTTTCGCCTTCGTCGCCTTTGGCTTGGCGGTCTTGGCCTTGGTGGTTTTGGCCTTGGCGGTGGTCCCGCCAGCGGCCTTCTTCTTCCCGCGAGAGGCCACGCGGCCACGGCCGGGACGAGGCGGCGCGGAGCGCCGCGCCTCGAGCAGGTCGTTGGCGGCCGCCAGCGTCAGCGTCGCGGGGTCGGTGCCCTTCGGCAACGACGCATTCGTCTCGCCGTCGGTGACGTACGGGCCAAACCGTCCCTCGAGCACTTGGAGCGGCGCGCCTTCGGTGCGAGCGATCGTGGTGATCACCTTCTTGGTAGCCTCACGCCTCCGCGACTTCTTCGGTTCGGCGAAGAGTTGGAGGGCGCGTGCGAGGTCGACGGTGAACAACTCTTCGTCGCTTTCGAGCGAGCGGAAGTCGTCGCCATGCTTGACGTAGGGGCCGAAGCGGCCGAGACCGGCCACCACCACGTCGCCGCTCTCGGGATGCATGCCGAGTTCCCGCGGCAACTGCAACAGGCGCAGGGCTTCCTCGAACGTGACCGACGACTCGGTCATGCCGCCGACGAGCGACGAGCGCTTCGGCTTCTCCTTCGACCCTTTTTCCGGCGCCTCGCCCAGTTGCACGTAGGCGCCGAAGCGCCCGTGGATGGCGTAGACGTTCTGACCGGTCTTGTCATCGACCCCGAGCAGACGCGGCCCTTCGGCCTTCGCCCGGATCAGACGCATGGCGTCTTCGGCACTCAGGTCGGCAGGCGCCACGTTCGGCGGCAGCGAGCCGGTCTTGCCCGGTCCGCCCTCGCCGAGCTGGAGGAACGCGCCGAAGCGGCCGATGCGGACGCGGATCGGGTCGCCCGACTCGGGGTCGACGCCGATGTCGATGAGCGGATACTCGGCCAGTTCCTCGGCCTGCTTCGCTGCCACCTCGAGACCGCGGTGGTTCGCGTCGCCGCGGTAGAACTCCTCGATGAAGTGCAGCCACTCGCGCTCGCCACGGGAGATCTCGTCGAGATCATCCTCCATCATCGCGGTGAACTTGATGTCGACCAGATCGCTGAAGTGCGCGCCGAGAAGCCGCGTCACCGCATACGCCGTGAAGCTCGGCACCAGCGCCTTGCCCTGGCGGAAGATGTAGCCGCGCCGCTCGATCGTGCCGATGGTGGCAGCGTAGGTGGACGGGCGGCCGATGCCCTCGTCCTCAAGCTTCTTGATGAGCGACGCTTCCGTGTAGCGCGCGGGCGGTGTCGTCTCGTGCTTCTTCGACTCGAGCGCCGACAGCACCAGACCGCCGGGTGCCTGCGCCACGGGAGCATTGACGCGGACGCCGACCGCCAGTTTCGGCAGCACGGTTTCCTGATCTTCGAGCTCAGCGGCCGGGTCGTCGCTGCCTTCGACATACGCGCGGCGGAAGCCGGCGAACTCGATGGCCTTGCCCGACGCGTTGAAGACGGCCGGCTCGCCGTTGGCGCCGGTGCCGGTGATCTCGACCGAGGTCCGCAGCACGCGCGCATCGACCATCTGGGACGCCATCGTGCGCTTCCAGATCAGTTCGTAGAGCCGGAACTCGTCGCCGTGGAGCCCCGCAGTGAGCGGCGTCGCCGTGAAGTTCGCGGGACGGATGGCTTCGTGCGCTTCCTGGGCGTTCTTCACCTTGGTGGCGTAGCGCCGCGGGCTGGAGTGGTACGCGTCGCCGAACATCTCGCGGATGGCGGCGGCCGACTCACCCAGCGCCTTCTCGCTCAGGGTCGTCGAATCGGTGCGGTGATAGGAGATGTGACCGTCCTGGAACAGTGACTGGGCCGCCTGCATGGTGCGACTGGCCGAGAAGCCGAGCTTGCGGCTCGCCTCCTGCGTCAGTGTCGATGTGGTGAAGGGCGGCGCCGGACGTTCGACGCCAGGCTTCTCTTCGACCGACGTGACGGTCCAGGGGAGATTCGAACGAAGCGCCGTCACCAGCGCCGCGGCCGCCTCGCCAGCGAGGACGCGGGCGTTCTTTCCTACGAACGTTCCGTTGGCGTCGAAGTCCTTGCCGCTCGCCACGCGCTCGGTGCCGAGTCGCGCCAGGGACGCGGTGAATTCGCGTCCGTCACCGGACAGGCGCGCCTCAAGGTCCCAGTAGAGGGCGGTGGTAAAGGCGCGGCGCTCTTCCTCGCGGTCCACGATCAGGCGGACGGCAACACTCTGGACGCGCCCCGCGCTCAGGCCGGTCTGCACTTTCTTCCAGAGCACCGGTGAGAGCGTGTAGCCATAGAGGCGATCGAGGATGCGGCGGCTCTCCTGGGCGCGGACCAGGTTCTCGTTGACGTCGTGCGCGTCCTTGACCGCCTCGAGGATGGCCGACTCGGTGATCTCGTGAAAGACGATGCGTTTCACGGGAACCTTCGGCTGGAGCACCTCCTTGAGGTGCCAGCTGATCGATTCACCTTCGCGGTCAGGGTCGGTTGCCAGGAAGACTTCGCTGGCGCCCTTCAGCGCGGCCTTGAGGGCGGCCACGTGCTTCCGCTTGTCGTTCGGGACGACGTAGTAGGGCTTGAAGTCGTTGTCGGTGTCGACGCCGAGCCTGCCCCACTTCTTCTTCCTGATCTCGTCAGGAATCTCGTCCGCCGACTCGGGAAGGTCGCGAACATGTCCGAAACTGGCCTGGATGTCGAAATTCTTGCTGTCCAGGAACCGCTGAATCGTCCTGGCCTTCGCCGGCGACTCGACGATCACGAGTGTCTTTGCCATCTGCCCTGTCACCCTAGCACGTTCTGTCAAAACGGACGAAACGGCCGCCCGGCTCGCGCCTGACCGCGCCGCGAAGTTCGAGTTCGAGTAATCGGGGCAGCAACTGCGACGCCCCAAGCCCGGTTCTCACTGAAATCTGGCCCAAATCCGCAGGTTCGCCTGGCACCATCGCCGCCAGCACTGGATCCGGCTCGGGGGCCTCTGGCGCGGGTCCGACCCGAACGGCCGATGCCAAGCCGAGTTCCTCGAGGATGTCGTCCGCGCTCTCCACGAGCCGCGCGCCGTCCCGGAGTAGGGCGTGGCCGCCGCGGTTACGCCCACTCAGCACATTGCCCGGCACCGCCAGCACGTCGCGTCCCTGCTCGAGCGCCATCCGTGCCGTAATGAGTGAGCCGCTCTTGTCGCCCGCTTCAATCACGACGACGGCTCGCACAAGGCCGCTGATGATCCGGTTCCGCCGTGGAAAAAATCCTGGCCGGGGAGCCGTGCGGGGCGGCAATTCGCTGACAAGCGCACCACGCACGCGCATGGCGTCGGCCAGCCCCTTATGTTCGGGCGGGTAGACCACGTCGGCTCCGCATCCTAGCACCCCGACTGTGATCCCCCCGACCGCCAGGGCACCCTGGTGGGCGGCCGAGTCGACACCTCGGGCAAGGCCGCTGATGACGACCACGCCTCGCGCCGCGAGGTCCGCACCGAGCCGTTCGGCGACGCTCAGGGCATACGACGAGCCGGCACGCGACCCGACGATGGCGACCGCCAGACGGGAGAGTACGTCGATGTGGCCGGACACCCAGAGCACCGGCGGCGGATCGGAAATATCGAGGAGCGAGGGCGGATACCCCTCGTCGCGAATCGTGACGGCCGCGAGGCCGCTGTCGACGCCGTCGCGCACGGCCTGAATGGCTCGTTCGCGACAGCGGGCCGCGTCAGCCCATTTCGGCGGCCGTTCCCGGCCTCGGTGGCCATCGGCGCACTGGGCGCGCAGGATATCGATGGGATCCTGGCCGGCGCGCAGTTGCTCGGCTACGGCACGCCACCGCCAAATGGGCAGCAGCGACAGCGCGATGAGGTCGACCGTCGTGGACATGCGCGTCTCCAGGCGGTCCGGGCGCGTACGCACCACGTCGAGCCGCCGCTGTCACACGCGGAGCCCGACCGCGTCCAGTATAGCGTTCGGTCCGCTCCCACTTGGCGACAGTGCAACGACGTTTCGTAAGTCGGCGCCCCACCTTCTGTGCAAGATTGCAGGGATTTCGAGCGTGTTGACGTGGCACATCGCTTGCTCGCCCGAAGGGTTTGATGCGCGCCAATTGCCTTGCTTCGCGCAGATTCGAGTCTATATAGTCAGTCGTATCCGGCCCATCATGCATACGCGCCTTCTCGCCTGCACGCTGTTCGCCGCGCTCCTCGGCACTTCCGCCTATGCCGACCCGCGCAGCGACGCCAAATCGCAGGTGGCCTTCGGCATCGACGTCGCGCAGCGCGGACTCTGGCGTGAGGCGATCTATCGGTGGGAGCGCGCCGCCGAAATCGACCCGAAGTACGCACCCGCCCTGAACAACCTCGCCGTCGCCTACGAGCACGAGGGACAGTTGGACAAAGCGCGTCAGGCGTACGAGAAGGCGCTCGAGATCGATCCGAACAACGTGCAGATTCGCCAGAACTACGAACTGTTCAAGGAAATCAATGACCGGACTGGGGCCGACAACAAGGACACGCCGTAGTCGCTGGCTCGGCCTGCTTGCCGCGTCCGGCGTCGCCACGCTCATTGCCTGCGGCCCGGTCTCGTTCGAGATTCCGATCGAGACGCCGATCCAGCCGAAGCTGGACGTCACGCCGTTCCAGCGTGTGCTGATCGCCGGCTTCGTCGCGGGCGGCACCGAGGACGTCGACACGAACCAGGAAACGGTGCGCCTGCTCCGCAGCCAGTTGCGATCGAAGTCCGGGCTTCGCATCATCGACGCCGACCCGATGCCGCTGATGGAAATCGCGCAGGAACAGGGCCGGAGCGGTGACCAGGCCGACGCGTCCCCGTCAGACGGCCCGCACCCGACGACGGTGGCCGATCGCAGTAGCCCGCAGGCGATGGCGCTGCCGCAGCGCATCCGGGAAGAGAAGGACCTCGAGCCCTACGAGCGACTCTTCGCCAACACCGCCTACTGGAAGCGGATCGGCGAGGAATACCAGAACCCGCTCATCGTCACCGGCACGGTGCTGTTCACGCCACACTCGCGCTCGGGATTCGTCTCGCGCGACGTCGAGGAGTACGACTCCTTCGGCAGGCGCCGTGTCATCCCCACCCGCACCTACCTCGAACGCAAGGGCTTCATCCTGCGGCCGAAGTTCATCTTCATCGACGGCCGCTCGGGCGCGACGATGTACTCGGAGAGCTATCGCGAAGAGGTGCTCTACAACGCGCAGCAGATGACACCCGCGCTATCGTCCTACTTCGAGTTGATGGACCGTCTGGTGCCGAACTTCCTGAGCACCCTGAGCAGCCAGAAGATTCGCGGGACGCGGGTTCTGCTCAAGTAATTACCTTCACACGATTGCCTGGACCGGCGTGACGCGCTACACTTCGCGCGCGTGACACTCGCCAGAGCTGCGGCTGCCCGCCCATCAGCCGATAAGACCTGTAGGTGGACCTCCTTCCAATCCAGTTCACGGCGTGCGCCGACACGGGGCGTACGGGCCATGCTGGCACATCGTCGGTCCGGAGCCTGACCATGCGAATCACCACGACTGCCGCCCGCCTCACCCGCATCACGCGGGTTGCCGCTGTTGCGGCGTTGACCGTGGTCGCCGTCGCCTGCGCCGCCGCTCCGACTGCCCCATCCGCGGCTGGCACCACCACTGCGGCCGCGTCCGCCAACGTCGACGCCAGCGTGTCGTTCTGCACGGGCGAGATCAACCGCTACCGCGCCACGATCGGCCTCGCACCGCTCGACC
>CALQBJ020000010.1 GCA_943328785.2 Bifidobacterium breve | reverse complement strand
GCCCAACATGTTCGGGACGGTGATGAACCCGATCCGGATGATGGAGGCCGAGCACCAGAGCGCGGGTAACGAACTCGACCTCGTGCGTGCCCTGGCCCGTGACTTCACGGTTCCCGAGGACGGCTGCGCCACCTATCGCGTCTGTTTCGAGGAACTGGCCGCGTTCGACCGCGACCTGCGCATACACATCCACCTGGAAAACAACATCCTGTTTCCGAAAGCGGTGGCGCTGGAGGCGGCGGTGATGGGAACCCCGCCGATTCAACGGCAGGCGGCGAGCTGAAGGTGGGTGGGGCGGAGCGGTCATCTGGCTCGAAAGCCAGATGACCAGCGTCGGAGAGCTACTTGGTGATGACGCCGCAGGCGATGCGGTCGCCGGCTGCACCGGCCGGGTCGGTCTTCATGTCGTCCGGACCGGCGTGGATCACGAGGGCCGTGCCGCCGCCGGTGAACACCGAGTTGGCGCCGCTGCCGAGCGAGATGCCCTTCGGCATGAGCATGCCCTTCGCCGTGCCGTCAGCGGCCACGGTGAAGTTCTCCATGTCGCCCGCGTGCGGACCTTCCGGGTTCTGCAGCCCGTGCTTCTTGGCAGCCGGATTGAAGTGGCCGCCGGCGGTCGTGAAGGCGGGACCTTCGCACTTCGCCGTGCCGTGCACGTGCAGCGCGTGTTCGCCGGGCTTGAGCCCCTTCAGATCGAGCTGGATGTGGACCATGCCCATCGATTCGCTCAGGCTGGCCGTGCCAACCGACTGCCCCGTGCCGTCCTTCAGTTCCACCTTCACCGGACCCTGCGCGGCGAGGTTGACTGCCAGCATCACGGCGCCGAGACCGACGCCGACCATCACTCCACGAAACAACTGCTTCATTGAATCCTCCCGGATTTCCTGCATACCAGACAGATATCAGAGCATAGCGCAAAGCCTCAGCCCGACGGGAATCCGGCGGAAGTCCGGGCATCGGGTTTGCCTCTCCGTGGCGGCAGATGGAGTCTCATCATGCTTGACCGGCAGAAAGTCGAAGCCATTCTGAGCCGGCGCTTTCCTGGTGCGACTCGCGACCAGGTCGCTGCGGCTGCCAACGCCATCATGGGGCTGTCGGATGAGTGGGAAGAGGTGCTGCACGACGAACGTCAGGGCAGCTATCACTTCTCGCACGACTGCGGCGACCTCTGTCATCTCACCGAGACGGGTGTCGGTGAGCCAGGAATCGAGTTCCGCCTGTTCAAGCGGCGGGACGTCTGACTGCGGGTTCTGCGCGCACACGCGGCTGGATCAAGCTGCCGGACTTCCGGCAGGAGTGGAATCATGAGCGGAGGGATGGTCGGAGACGTGCTGCAGGAGCACTTCGAAGCGGTGTGCCGCGAGGAACTCGAGCGGCTACGCCGCAAGTTGACCGGCCTGTCTGACACCGAACGGGAGTCGGCTGAGACGATTATCGCTGACGTGATCGGTGCGCTCACCCGGGAGTCGTCGCAGATGCTGGCCGCCGCGCCGCCGCATCCGACGGCCATCCACGCCATCGTCCAGTTGTTCGCGCTGCAGTTGCCAGAGGGGCAGACGCTGCTCCTCTGACTTCGCCGTCAGTTGCCCTTGCCCACCTTGCCCTTCGCTTCCGCGATGAGCGTCCGCACGTTCGCGGCGTTCGGATACGCCGGATTGGTCTGCAGCAGCGTCTCCCACGCCTGCGCGGCGCCCGCGAAGTCCTTCTTCCCGTCCGAACGGACGATGCCCACGTTGAAGAGCGTCTGCGCATGCCCGGGCTCGATCGTGAGCGACACGGCGTACTGCGCCAGCGCGGCATCGGCACGGCCGGTGTACCACAGTGCGGTCCCGAGGTCGGTACTCACATTCACGTCGCGGCCGTTCGCGGCCATGGCCTGCTGGTAGAAGGGGATCGCCTCCTCGTAGCGCCTGGCGTCGTAGAGCATGTTGCCGGCGCTGACCGCGGCCTGGAGGTTCTTCGGGTCGCGCGCGAGGATGTCGCGATACGCCTTCAGCGCCACATCGTCCACCATGCCGGCGGCCGGCGCGCCAGCCGCGGGAGCGGACGCAGCCGTGGGGGCGGTGGCTGCCGGCGGCGCGCTGCCGCTGGTGCCGACGATCGACAACACGTAGCCGGCGAGTCCGCCAACGAGCAGCATGGCAACCGCATAGACAATCCACGTGTACTGGGACGGTCGTGCCGGCTCATCGTCGTCGCGGTCGTCGGCGATAGGGGTGTGTGTGGCGTGCTTCCTGTGGCTCATGACTGCAGCTCCTGTTTCAATCCGAAATGCCACTTCCAGATTTCATAGACGACCGGATAGACCATCAGTTCGAGGATGAATGACGTAAAGATACCGCCGACCATCGGCGCCGCGACACGTTTCATGACGTCGGCGCCGGCGCCAGTGGACCACATGATCGGGACGAGGCCCATGAACATCGTGGCAACGGTCATGAACTTCGGCCGGATGCGCCGCACCGCGCCGTGCAGCACGGCGGCCCGCAGGTCGGCCAGCGAGCGAAGCCTGCCGCCGCGCTTCGCCTCGTCGTAGGCCAGGTCGAGATACAGCAGCATGAAGACGCCGGTCTCCGCATCGACGCCGAGCAGGGCGATGAGTCCGACCCAGACGCCGATGCTCATGTTGTAGCCGAGCGCATAGAGCAGCCAGATGGCGCCGACGGCCGAGAACGGCACGGCCATCACGATGATGGCGGTCTTCCAGACCGACCGCGTGTTCGCGTAGAGCAGCAGCACCACCAGCAGCAGGGTGATCGGCACGACGAGGAAGAGCCGCTCGCGCACGCGCTGCATGGCTTCGTACTGGCCGCTCCACTCCAGCGTGTAGCCGGCAGGCAACGTGACCTGCTGCGACACCACCCGCTTCGCCTCGGCCACGTAGCCGCCGATGTCGCGGCCGGCGACGTCGACGTAGACGTAGCCGTTCAGCATGCCGTTCTCGTTGCGCAGCATGGCTGGACCATTGACGATGCGCAGGTCGGCGAGTTGGCCGATCGGCACCTGCATCCGTCCATCCATGGCCGGCACCACCACGCGGCGCAGGCGATCCATGTCGCTGCGGTAGTCGCGGTAGTAGCGCACGCTGACCGGGTAACGCTCGCGCCCTTCGACGGTCGTCGTGACGGTGTCGCCGCCGATCGCCGACATCACCACCATCTGCGCATCGTTGATCGACAGCCCGTAGCGCGCCAACTCGTCGCGCTTCCAGTCGACGTCGAGAAAGAAGCCGCCAGACGTCCGTTCCGCGAAGGCCGACCTGGTGCCGCTCACCCCTGGCAGCGCGCGCTCGATGGCCGTGCCGATCCGCTCGATCTCCTTGATGTTGCTGCCGTAGATCTTGATGCCGACCGGAGTGCGGATGCCGGTCGTCAGCATGTCGGTGCGCGCCTTGATCGGCATTGTCCAGGCGTTGGTAACGCCTGGCAACTGCAGCGCGTCGTTCATCTCCGCGATCAGTTGCTCGGTGGAGGTCCGGTCGCTGGTGATGTGCCGCAGTGCCGGCGTCAGCCAGGCCGGCGCCCACTCCGAATACCACGTGTCGACGTGACGCCATTCGTCGCGTGGCCTGAGGCTGACGATGGTCTCCATCATCGAGAACGGCGCCGAGTCGGTGGAGGTCTCGGCGCGTCCGGCCTTGCCGAAGACCCGGGCCACTTCCGGGAAGCGCGTGAGGATGCGGTCCTGCACCTGCAGCAGGCGCTGTGCCTCGGTGACCGACAGCCCAGGCAGCGTGGACGGCATGTAGAGCAGCGTGCCCTCGTCGAGCGGCGGCATGAACTCGGAGCCGAGTTGCAGGTAGACCGGCACGGTGGCGAACACGAGTGCGGTGGCGCCAGCGAGCACGAGCCACTTGCTGCGCAGCGTCCAGGCACAGACCGGCTCGTAGACGCGAATCAGCACTCGGCTGATCGGGTGCCTGTCCTCAGAGTGGATGGTGCCGACGAAGACGGCGTTCACCGCCCGGCTGAACCACCCACGGACGCCGGTCGTGACGACACGGGTGGCCTCGCCAGCGTGCGTGAACAGCAACCGCATCGCCGGATCGAGCGTGATGGCGAGGACAGCGGCGACGATCATCGCGAAGTTCTTGGTGTAGGCCAGTGGGCGGAACAGCCGGCCTTCCTGTGCCTCGAGCGTCAGCACGGGGAGGAACGATACCGCGATGACCAGCAGGGCGAAGAAGCTCGGACCACCCACCTCCTTCACCGCGTTGATGATGACGCGGGTGTAGTCCTCGACGCGGCCGTTACGCTCCCACTCCTCGAGCTTCTTGTGGGTCTGCTCGACGACGACGATCGCCGCGTCCACCATCGCGCCGACAGCGATGGCGATGCCGCCAAGCGACATGATGTTCGAGCTGAGCCCCATCATTCGCATCGGGATGAACGCGATGGCCACGGCCACGGGGATGGTGATGATCGGGATGAGGGCGCTCGGGATGTGCCAGAGGAAGACGAGGATGACCAGCGAGACGATCAGCAGTTCCTCGAGCAGCGTGTGCTGCAGGTTGTCGATCGAGCGAAGGATGAGGTCCGAGCGGTCGTAGGTGGTGATCACCTTCGTGCCGGCCGGCAGTGACGGCTCCAGGTCCTTCAGCTTCGCCTTCACGCGCGCAATCACCTTCAGCGCGTTCTCGCCCTGTCGCATCACGACGATGCCCGACACCGTGTCGCCGGTGCCGTCGAGGTCGGCGACGCCGCGCCGCAGGTCGGGGCCGAGGGTGACGGAGCCGACATCTCGCACCCGGACCGGCACGCCGCTGTCGTTGCGCGCGAGCACGATGTTGCCGATGTCGGCCTCCGACTTCGCGTAGCCCCGTCCGCGCACCATGTACTCGGCGCCGGTCATTTCCACGAGTCGTCCGCCCGCATCGTTGTTGCCGGCGCGAATCGCGGCGGAGACGGCGCCGATCGGGATGTTGAAGGCGCGCAGACGGTTCGGGTCGACCTGTACCTGGTACTGGCGGACGAAGCCACCGAGTGGTGCGACCTCCGCCACGCCAGGCACCGACTTCAGGTAGTAGCGCAGGTACCAGTCCTGATAGGTGCGGAGGTCGGCCAGGCTCTGCGTGCCGGTGGTGTCGACGAGCGCGTACTGGAACACCCAGCCGACGCCGGTGGCGTCGGGGCCGAGTTCCGTGCGCACGTCCTGTGGCAGGCGCGGCAGCACACTCGACAGGTACTCACTCGTGCGTGAGCGTGCCCAGTAGATGTCGGTCCCCTCCTCGAACACGATGTACACGTACGAGTAGCCGAAGTCGGAGAAGCCGCGGACCGCCTTCACCTTCGGTGCGCCGAGCATGGCCGTGACGATGGGGTAGGTCACCTGGTCCTCGACCAGGTCGGGGCTGCGGTCCCACTTCGAGTAGACGATGACCTGCGTGTCGCTGAGGTCCGGGATCGCGTCGAGCGGGATCGTGCGCATCGACCAGATGCCGACCGCCGTGGCTAGCGCCACCGCCATGATCACGAAGAAGCGGTTGCGCGCCGAGAACTCGATGATGCGGTCAATCATGACCGTGCTCCGACGGCGCGCCCATCGACCGGGCCGCGGACCGCAACTGGCTCTCGGAGTCGATCAGGAAGGTGCCCGACGCCACGACGCGTTCGCCCGCCTGGACGCCGCTGATGATGACGATCCGGTCGTCGGTCCGCTCACCCGCCACGACGGAGCGTGGCTCGAGGTAGCCGTCACCGAGGTCGACGAACACGGTCTGCCGGTCGCCGGTGTCGAGCACCGCGTCGGCCGGGACGGTGAGGCGATGCGTGCCGGCGAGGCCGAACTCGACGTTGACGAACATCTCCGGCTTGAGCGCGACGGACGGATTGGGTGCCTCCAGCCGCACCTTCACTGTCCTCGTCGTCGGATCGACCTGCGGTTGGATGTAGGTGACGCGCGCACCGAGCGGCTTTGCACCCGGGTAGGGGAAGGACAGGTACGCCTGGCTGCCGACGCTGAGGCCGGCGATGTCCGACTCGAAGACGTCGGCCATGATCCAGACACGGCTCAGGTCGGCGATGGTGTAGAGGTCGCTGTCCGGGGTCACCCTCTGGTTCGGAAACGCCGAGCGTTCGAGGATGAATCCCGACGCCGGCGCACTCAGCGTGATGCTGTGGAACGGTTCGCCGGTGTCGAGTACCTGCTGAATCTGGTCGGGGCTGAGGTCCCAGAGCTGGAGGCGCCGCTTGGCGGCGTCGAACAGCGAGTCGCCGTGGCGCGCGGCGCTGGCGAGCGGGTTGGCGGCCATCAGGTCGCGTGCGCGCGCGGCCAGCAGCAGTTCCTGCTGGGACGCCAGCATTTCCGGGCTGTAGATCGTGAGCATCGGCTGCCCCTTCTTCACCAGGTCGCCGGTGAAGTCGACGAAGACCTGCTCGATCCACCCTTCGATGCGCGGATGCACGTGGGCGACGCGCGTCTCGTCGTAGGTGACCTTGCCGACCGTGCGGAGGCTCCTGGCCGAGTCGTCCCACGTCACGGTGGCGAAGCGCACGCCGATCAACTGCTGCCGTTCGGCCGAGACATGGATCGTCCCTGCGGGTCGCGCGCGCTTCAAGGCCGCCGATGCGGACGGGTCGACGGGCGCGGGTTCGTCGGCATAGACCGGCGCGAGGGCCATCCCGCAGTCGGGCGCGGTGCCTGGCTTGTCCGCCGTGTAGGCGGGGTGCATCGGATCGACCCAGTAGAGCACTTTGCGCTCGGTGTGCTGGGTAGCGATCGTCGTGGTGCCGTTGGTGCGCACAACGTAGCCGGCGGCGAACGCGGCGCCGACGACGACGAGTGCCAGCACGAACTTCAGGAATCTCATGGCAGCCTCAGTGCACGAGCGGTGCGCCGGTCATCGACTCGACCCGGCTCGTCGCCACATGGAAATTCATCAGTTCCTCGACGTAGCTCGTCTCGTATTGCAGCACCGAGGAGAAGTTGGTCAGGACCGACAGGAAGTCGACTGCGCCGCTCTCGTAGCTCGAAATCGATGATTCGAGCGCGAGGCGCGCCTGGGGGAGGACCGTGTCGCGATAGAGACGTGCGAGCTCGCTGGCCGTGGCGGCGGCCCGGAACTCCGCCTGCAACTCGGCATCGAGACCACGTTCGTTGCTGGCGAGGTCGGCCTGCGCGGCCTGCAACCGCAGCGACTGCTCGGCCACTGCCGCCAGTCGCCGCTCCTTGCGGAACGGGACGTTCACGTCGACGCGCGCCTCGAACATGCGCGGCATCGCTCCTGAGTAGGCATAGCCGCCAGAGACCGTGATGTCCGGCTTCGATGCCTGCCGCGCCAGCGCGATACTGGTTTCAGCGCTGGCGATCATCAGCCGATCGCGCTGCAGCATCGGCGCGTGTGTGCGCGCCGCGGCGAGCATCGGTTCGAGCTGTTCCTCGAACGGCACGAACGCCAGGTCGTCGGGGCGTCCGACAACAGCGAGCGGCGGCCGGCCGCGAAGCGTGTTCAGTTCGGTGTCGAGCGCCAGGCGCTCCTGATTCAGCCGGCGCTGCTGCAGTTCCAGGATGCTCAGTTCGGTCTGCGCCTTGATGACATCCTGCTGCGCGGCCTGGCCGACGGCGTATCGCCCTTCGCTGACCTGCA
Organism: Bifidobacterium breve; assembly: GCA_943328785.2. Taxonomy (GTDB): domain Bacteria; phylum Acidobacteriota; class Vicinamibacteria; order Vicinamibacterales; family CAVVIG01; genus CAVVIG01. Next base: position 26,443 of record CALQBJ020000010.1, on the reverse strand, counting down.
GCAACGTGTCGAGCAACTGCACGTTGCGCGCGAGCACATCCGAGGTGGCATGGACGCTGGCGAGCCGGTAATAGAGCTGCTTCACGCGCGAGATAATGTCGAGCCGAGCCATGTCGACGAGCGGCGCCACCGCCTCGGCCTCGCGCATCGCGGCCGACGCGCGGAGCGCGCGCGTGCCCGGGTACGGAAACGTCTGGCTGACCATCACCGACAGATTGGCGAGCGGCTCACTCCGGAGTCCGGCACCGGGGAGCGGCAGGCCGACCGACGCGTAGCCGGCCGACACCATCGGATCTGGTAGCGCGCGCTCCTGCGCAATGCGCTCAGTTGCGGCGGCGCGCCGCGCGTCGGCGGCCACCAGGGTGGGATGGGCGGTGAGCGCCTCGTCGATGAGCGAGGAGAGGCTCACGCGCTCCTGTGCCGCGACCGTCGACGTGCCGGCCACGAGCTGAAGGATGAGAAGGGAACGGAGCAGAGCAGTCACACCAGCACCAGGACGCAGTTCGCGAGGGTTCCATCACGCGGTCAGGCGCACGCCGGCCGCAGGACGCAATCGGGCGCGTGGCTCGGCGCAGACCTCCGGCGTCGGCGTGCGCGCGGGCACGCCGGGAAGCGCGCAGAGCTGGTGGTGGTATCAGATGACGAACGAGCGGTGGAGTGTCGGCAGGTCGAGCACGCGAACCCAATGCTGAGAGGGGACGTGCGCGACGCACACGCGCGGGGCTTGCAGCACGGCTGCGTCCATCAGCGGCGCGGTCGACACGTGCGTGAGTGACGGCGCGGACTCCGGCAGTTGGACCTGACCAATCGGGGCTGGCGCGGAGGGGCCGCAGCACGTGATGACGTCCACGTCGTGGCAGACATGCATCGGCGCCGGGCAGTGCGTCGTCCGATCGGTCGGTGTCCAGGCTGATCCAGAGCACGCGACGATCACGATGAGCATTGTGCTCAAGAGGTGTGTCGCGCGCGCACTGATGGACATGACGCCGAGACAGAGAGCAGACAGCGTGCCAGTCGGCGCGTCCCGCCGGAATCGCGGGAATGCTGCGAAAAGCAGGAGCGGTGTGCCGGGCGGTCGCGGCGCGTCGGGGAATCCCGCGCGGGCGTTGCCGGATTTCCCGCGGCGCCGCTATTTCGCCGGGAGCGAAATCAGGACCGTGGTGCCGCCGGCTTCCGGGTTCTCGATCTCGAGCGTGCCGCCGTGCGCCTCGACGATGCGTCGCGCGATCGGGAGACCGAGGCCGGTGCCACGGTGTTTCGTCGTGAAGAACGGCTCGAAGACCTTCTCGCGGACGTCGGGCGGCATCCCGTGGCCGTGGTCGGTAATAGAAATGACAAAGCGCTGTAGCCGGCGTTCGATGCCGACCTGGATCTCGCCCGAGCCGCCCATGGCCTGCGCGGCGTTCATCAGCACGTTGGTGAACACCAGTTGCAGTTGCTCGGCGTCGACCGGCGCGACGGCGTCGGTCTGCGGGAACGCGACGTGCAGATTAGCGAAGGTCGGGTCGCGCTGGAGCAGGTGCAGGGTATTGCGGATCAGGCGGTCCAGATCCGCGGCTTCCGACCTGAGTTGACGTGGCCGCGCGAAGACCAAGAGGTCGTGCACGATGCCGTTCAGCGCGTCGAGCCTGGCGATGATGTCGCCGACAATCGGCTTGTCGCGCGACTCGGCCGGCATGCGGGAGGCGATCACCTGCAGCGCGCCGCGAATGCCCGCAATCGGGTTCTTCACTTCGTGCGCCACCACGGCGGCCATCTGGCCGAGGCGTGCCAGCGCCTCCTGCTCGCGCAGCCGTTCTTCCGAGGTCTTGCGCGCCGTGATCTCGTAGCGCAGCGCCATGTACTGGTAGGGCTTCCCGCGGTCGTCCAGGAACGGGACGATCGTCGTGTCGACCCAGTAGAGGCTGCCGTCCTTCGCGCGGTTGCGCAGTTCACCGCGCCAGATCCGGCCGTTGGCGATGGTCACCCACAGCTCCTGGATGAATTCCTTCGGATGATGGCTGGAGTTGAGGATGCGGTGGTCCTGCCCGAGTAATTCTTCGCGGGTATACCGGGAAATCTCGCAGAACTTGTCGTTGACGTAGGTGATGCGGCCGCGGGTGTCGGTGGTGGCGACGATGGCCGAGTGGTCGATGGCGAAGTTGACGTCGGCCAGGTCCTTCGTGCGCACGCGCAGGTCGAGCCAGGTGGCGCGGAAGCGAGCCAGCACCATCGCGATGGCCCAGATCAGGATGAGTGCGATCCCGCGGTTGGTGGCGACGAAGCCGAAGGTCAGCCCGGGAGGCGCGAATCTGGCGCCAATCAGAGTGAGGGCCGAGACCACGGCGGCGGCGACGAGCTGGAACCGGGGCGGCTCGTTGAAGGTGCCGACGAGCAGCGGCAGGGCGTAGAGCGCAGCAATGCCGTGCCCCACCGGGGTCGTGAGGTCGATGACGAAGATCGCGCCGGCCAGGATGGCGGCGGAAATGGTCGCCCCGTTCAGCATGCGGTCACGGACGGTCGGCGTAGCGTTCACTCGCAACCCATGTGGAGCGTCTTTTGAATTGTGTTTCGGCGGTGGAATCATGCTAGCTCAAATACCGGCCTCATTTCCCGCCATCACGCCGTCGACGCTGCTTGCAACCGGTGGGGAATTCCCCCACGTCAGGAAGAAATCCGCGACTCGCGTGCTGGTGGTGGACGACGAGCCGCTGGTGCGCTGGTCGATTGCCGAGACCTTGCGTGCCCACGGCTGCGACATCGTCGAAGCCGCGGACGCCCACAGCGCGCTCGACATGGTGCGCGATTCGGCGACCGTGCCGGACGCCGTCCTGCTCGATCTCAAGCTGCCGGACAACGACGACCTGTCGCTGCTCGCCGCCGTGCGCCGGCTGCTGCCGAAGGTGCCGGTGATCCTGATGACCGCGTTCGGGACGCCCGAGATTCTCGACGAGGCGCGCCGGTTGGGGGTCTTCACCGTCCTCGACAAGCCGTTCGAACTCGATGAACTGGATGTGCTGATCGAGCGGGCACTCGAGATGCCCAGACCAAGCTAGCCCGTTCGAGCGCCGGGGGCGCGCCGCGCAGGAACGACTGCGGTGGCCATTTCCCGTCCAGAGCCGTCGTCCGGTGCCGTGCCTCGCTATACTAGTGCCCGGCATGCCTGCTCCTACCATCCTCGTTGTTGACGACGAGGCGCTGATCCGCTGGTCCCTGAAGGACCGACTTACCGAACAGGGCTACCGGGTCATCGAAGCCGACACCGCCGCCTTAGCTATTGCGAAGAGCGAGGAGGGGCCAGATCTGGTGCTTCTCGACTACAAGCTCCCGGATGGCGACGGCCTTCAGGTGTTGAAGAAGCTGAAGGAGCGGGACCCCGACGTCCTGGTCATCCTCCTGACGGCGTTCTCGAGCATCGAGACTGCGGTGGAAGCGATGAAGTACGGCGCGTATCACTACGCGAACAAGCCGTTCAATCTCGACGAAATCGCGCTGCTGGTCGACAAGGCGCTGGAAACCACGCGCCTACGGCGCGAGGTCAAGAGGCTGCGCGCCAACCAGGCGCAGCCCTACAGCTTCGACCGGATTGTCGGCAGCAGCCAGTCGCTGGTCACCATCAAGACGCTGATGCGGAAGGTGGCGTCGAGCCCGGCGTCCACCGTGCTGTTGAACGGGGAAAGCGGCACCGGTAAGGACCTTGCCGCCAAGGTCATCCACTACAACAGCGACCGGTCATCGAAGGCGTTCATGAACATCACCTGTTCGGCGCTGCCCGAGGCGCTGCTCGAGAGCGAGCTGTTCGGGCACGAACGGGGCGCCTTCACGGGCGCGGATCGCCAGAAGCGTGGCCTGCTCGAGACTGCCGACGGCGGCACGGTGTTCCTCGACGAAATCGGGGAGATGGTGCCCGGCCTGCAGGCCAAGCTGCTGCGGTTCCTCGAAGAGAAGACGTTCAAGCGCGTGAGCGGCTCGGTGGACATCCATGTCGATGTGCGCGTGGTGGCGGCGACGAACCGGAAGCTCGAAGAAGAAGTGCGCTCCGGCCGTTTCCGCGAAGACCTGTTCTACCGCCTGAATGTGCTGCCGATCGTGCTGCCGCCGCTGCGGGACCGTTCGGACGACATCCCGCTCCTGGCCGAGTTCTACATCGATTCGTACAACACCGAGTTCAAGAAGCGGGTGCGCGGCGTGGCGCCTGATGCGATGAAGCGGTTGCAGTCGTACGGCTGGCCCGGCAACATCCGCGAACTCCGGAACTCGGTGGAGCGCGCCATGCTGCTGTCCGAGAACGAGGTACTCCAGTCGGACGACTTCACGATTGGCGGCGCCTCGGCCGTGAGGCTGGGCGACCGGGTCGAACTGCCGCCGAACGGCATCGACCTCGAGCAGCTCGAGCGGTCGCTGGTGGTGCAGGCGCTGGAGCGGACGCAGTGGAACCAGACCCGTGCGGCGGGGCTGCTCGGGCTGAACCGCGACCAGATTCGCTACCGCATCGAGAAGTTCCACCTCGAACGAGCCAACACCGCGCATTGATCGGTTAGTCACAAGTCACAAGTCACAAGTCACAAGTCACAAGTCACAAGTCGCGAGTCACCAGTTGCTGCCACCGACTAGCGACTAGCGACTAGCGACTAGCGACTAGCGACTGACGACTAGCGACTGACGACTGACGACTAACCCGCACGCCAGTGCGGGTTCCCCCCCACAGTCCGCGGAATATTCCCCGCGCCGGCCGAGCTCTCCCACCCGCTCCAGCGCCGACATCTCGCAAATGCTCCGGAAAACCGGCAGTGGCTCTCTGGCATGTGCGTTGCCCTTACGGCCAGCGGCTTCATACTTCAACACGCTGATTTTCGGCCTTACTTGGGAGAACGACCATGGTTTCCAGAGAACGCGTGCAGGGGGTGCTCGACCGAGTTCGCCCGTTCCTGCAGGCGGACGGCGGGGATATCGAGCTGATGACGGTCAACGGCAACTCCGCTGACGTGCGTCTGACCGGTATGTGTGCCGGGTGCCCGAGTGCGCACATGACGCTGCATGTGGGCGTCGAGTCGGCGATTCGCGAGGAGATCCCGGAGTTCGAGACGCTGCGTCTCGTGTAGGTGCGCCATGACGACACCCCAGATTTCCATGGACTCGGTGGTCGTTGGCCGCAGCGCGCGTATGCGCGCCGTCTTCGAATTCCTCCGGGTCATCGGCAACAGCGACAGCACCGTCCTGGTCACGGGTGAGAGCGGCACCGGCAAGGAAGTGACGGCGACGCTGATTCACCAGAACAGTCGTCGGCGCCACCACCCCTTCGTGGCGGTCAGTTGCGCGCTCTTCTCGGAAACCCTCATCGAGTCCGAACTGTTCGGGCATGAGCGCGGCGCCTTCACCGGGGCCATCAAGGACCGTCTGGGCCGCTTCGAGCTGGCCGAAGGCGGCACCATCTTCCTCGACGACATCGACGACGTGCCGCTGTCGATGCAGGTGAAGCTGCTGCGGGTGCTGCAGAATCGCACCGTCGAGCGGCTGGGTGGTACCCGGACCGTGCCGGTCAACGTCCGGGTCATCGCCGGCAGCAAGCGCGACCTGAAGCAGTTGGTGGCCGAAGGGAAGTTCCGTGAAGACCTGTACTACCGGCTGAACGTCCTGCCACTGACGCTGCCGCCGCTGCGCGAGCGCCGCGAGGACGTGCCGGTGCTAATGGATCACTTCCTCAGCCGCTACTTCAAGCGCCGCAACGAGGACATACCTGCCATCTCCGACGCCGTGAGGCAGGCGTTCCTGCGCTACTCCTGGCCGGGCAACGTCCGCGAACTGGAGAACGCCTGCGAGCGCATTGCGCAGACCTGCTCCTGCGGCACCGTCCGCATCGGCTGCATGTCGGCCAGCATTCTTTTCCGCGCCGGCTCGCAGCCGGTCGACGTGGCTCAGGCGATGACGCCGGCCACCGACACGACGGCGCCGATCTCGCTCGACGATCGCCTGCGCGAGGTCGAAGCGAACCTGATCGGCTGGGCCCTGAAGGTCAGTGGCGGTAACAAGTCGCGGGCGGCGGAACTGCTGCAAATCAAGCGGTCCACCCTCGGCGATCGCATCAACCGCTGCGGGCTCGGTGCACTCGACAAGCCCGAGACGCCGTCCGCAGTCGCGGTCCACACGGCATGAGTCCAGGCCACGCGGCGACACGGACCACGCCGGTTCGCCGGGTCCTCGTGGTCGACGATGAACTGCTCATTCGCTGGTCGCTGTGCGAGACGCTCAGCGACCACGGATACACCGTCCTCGAAGCCGAGGACGGACAGGGTGCTGTACGGACGCTCTCGGACGCAACCGAGCTGCCGGACGTTGTCCTCCTCGATTTCCGCCTGCCTGACTCGACGGACCTCAATCTGCTCGAACGCATCATCCGCATGGTGCCCGAGGGGCGTGTGATCCTGATGACCGAGTACGGCACGCCGGAACTCACGAACGAAGCGCTCGAGCGCGGCGCCTTCACGGTGCTGCACAAGCCGTTCGAGTTGCAGGAAGTCACCTCGCTCGTCGCCTGAGCCCCGCGGCGTTCCCGTCGCGGGTTTTTCCTCACAACCCTTCGCGAAATCCCCCAACCAGTCGTCGCCTGTTGACGACATTCCGCCGCGCTCGCACGAAAACACCAATGGTTTCGTGCGTATGCGTGTGTGTCCCTCGCGGCATGCCACTTGCCCTCTGTGAAGCATCGGCAGCAGCACGCGTCGGGGTGTAACGACCCACGTTTCCAGGCGCCGGTCGTCGGCGTCAGGGGAAACGGAAGCGTCGGTCGTCTTGGAGGAGGGTGTCATGTTTGATGTATTCGACGGCAAATCACGACAATCCATGGCCGCAACGCCTGTGGTCATCTCGATCACCGGCCACGTTGTGCTGGCCCTGGCGGTTGTCGTCATCCCAATACTGTATGCGACGGATTCCATGCCGCAGGTGCCCAGCATGATGGCCTTCACGGCCGAGATGCCGGCGACGCCGCCGCCACCTCCGCCGCCGCCACCTCCGCCGACGACCACGGCGGCGGAGCCGCCAAAGATGCTGCCGGCCGACGCGTTTGCGGCCCCGGTCGAGGCCCCGTCGCAGATTCTGCCGGAGCCGCCAGACCTACCCGTCGCCCCGCGTGACGGTGGCGTCGAGGGTGGCGTGGTCGGAGGTGTGCAGGGTGGCATCGTGGGTGGCCTGATGGCCGCGCCGCCGCCGCCGCCCCCGCCGCCGCCACCGCCCGCGCCGAAGCTGGTGCGCATTGGCGGCAACATCCAGGCACCGCAGCTCGTGAAGCGCGTCGAGCCGACCTACCCCGAACTCGCGCTCGTGGCCAAGGTGACCGGCCTCGTCATTCTCGAAGCGTCGGTTGGTGCGGACGGCACGGTGCAGGAAGTGCGCGTGCTCCGCTCTGTGAAGTTCCTCGACCAGGCGGCGGTTGACGCGGTGAAGCAGTGGCGCTACGCGCCGCTGGTGCTGAACGGCACGGCGACGCCGTTCGTGCTCTCGGTCACCCTGAACTTCAGCGTGAAGGAAGGCTGAGCCCTGGTCCTCCGCCGGATATCCGGTATCGCACCGCACAGCTGTCTGAATTGCACCGGGAATAGCGGCGGTATGCCGCTTGCGGTACCTCGGGCAAGGGGGGTGGCATATGAACCGCCTCGGTGTCGCGACTGCCTGTCTCGTCGGTCTGTTCTTCTTCGCAACTCCTGTCAGCGCACAGCAGACTAGCCGCTGTGCCGACTGTCACTTCGCTCAGAACAACGTCCCAGCCCCGGATCATCTCTTCGACTGGGATCGCTCACCGCACGCGCGCAACAACGTTGGTTGTGAGAAGTGCCACGGTGGTAACAGCACCGTGTTCGAAGCGGCGCTCGCGCACCGCGGCATCCTGAACTCGGGCAACGCCAAGAGTCCCGTCAACCGCGCTAACCTGCCGGCCACCTGTGGTGGCTGCCATGTCGGCCCCTTCGTGGCCTTCCAGGACACCCGTCACTTCGAGTTGCTGAAGACCGGCGACTCGCATGGCCCGACCTGCTCGACCTGTCACGACGCCGTTGCCGGCAACCTGCTGTCGCCAGCCGCGCTCGAGAAGCAGTGCTCGCACTGCCACGGCGCCAAGGAAGTGGCACCGCGCGCCGAGCGTGCCCGGAACGCCAGGGCGATGTATGAAAGCCTGAACGCGGTGCGCGAACAGCTCAAGCTCGCTAACGCCATGATCAAGAAGGTGGACGACAAGACGCGCCGCGCCTCGCTCCTGGACGAATACGAACAGGCCAGCGTGCCAATGACCCGCGCCATCAACGCGGGGCACAAGTTCGTCTACGCGGAACTCGACGAGCACCTCAAGATCGCCCAGGTGCGGGTCGAGAAGCTGATGTCCAGGATCGCGAACCGCGGCAACTGACAGACGGCGCGTCTCCGCCCTGTGGGCACGCGCGTCGAATGGCAAGGCTGGAGAGCCGGACGGGCCACCGTCCGGCTTTCGGCGGTCAGGGGGCTAGAGCATTGTCCAGATGCGTGTCGCTGCCGACCTGCAGGTCGGCCCGGCCCAGCGAACGGTAGCCACTCCTTCACGAAGAGCACGAAGGTCTCGCCTTGGGACGGCCCAGTTGTTCTTCGTACCCCTCGTGATGCTGGCCCCATGCTGATACGTGAGGGTTCGCGGCTGCACCAGACAGAATTGGGAAACACTCTAGGAAAGAACTTCCGAGTCGTGATGCAGCGCCCGCGTACGGTCCCGACGGAACCGGCGCGAACGGGTACCCGCAGGGACTGTTGCCCAGCACGCGGATGCCGCCGACGTAGTAGCAGAGCGCGGTCACCCAGAACGGTATCCAGAAACGGTCCATCAGGATGAAGATCGACACGGCGGTCGCGAGTGCCGGTCAACGAATCGCTCGTGCTGCGCGGCCGCGTGCTCGACGCCGTCGTTGCTGCCGCACGTGTTCGATCGGTTCCGTCAGGGCGACAGCCGCCACGGCCGCGAGCACGGCTGTGAACGCGCGGGGCAGCCGGCTGTTCAGCTGCGTCTAAAGAAATGCTAAGTTGATCGGATGGACGCATTCCTGACCTCCGACGGCCTGCTGGCGCTCGTGACGCTGACGTTCCTCGAGATCATTCTCGGCGTGGACAACGTCATCTTCATCTCGATCCTGTCCGGCAAGCTGCCCGCATCGGAGCAGTTGCGCGCGCGCCGCACCGGGTTGCTCGCCGCCATGGGGATGCGCATCCTGCTGCTGATGTCGATTGCCTGGATCGTGCGGCTGACCGCGCCGCTCTTCACCGTCTTCGCGCAGGAGATCTCCGGGCGCGACCTCATCATGCTTGGCGGCGGCCTCTTCCTGATGGGGAAGGCCACAACCGAGATTCACGAGCGGCTGGAAGGCGAGGCGGGGCATGAATCGTCGCGCGTGGCGCCGTCATTTGCCGCGGTCATCGGGCAGATCATGCTGCTCGATATCGTGTTCTCGCTCGACTCGGTGATTACCGCGGTCGGCATGGCCGACAACGTGTCGGTCATGGTCGCGGCGGTGGTGCTGTCGGTCGCCATCATGATGTTCGCGGCCGAACCGATCAGTGCCTTCGTGAGCCGTCATCCGACCGTCAAGGTGCTGGCCCTCTCGTTCCTGCTGCTGATCGGCGTGTCGCTGCTTGGCGACGGCCTCGGCATGCACATCCCGAAGGGCTACATTTACTTCGCGATGGGGTTCTCGGTGTGTGTGGAGATGGTGAACCTGCGGGTGCGCGGCGGCGCCAGGCCCGTGCAGTTGCATCAGCCCTACGTCGCCGAGCGCGAGTAGCCGGTCCGGATCAGGAGCGATAGATGTCCCAGACCTGGTCACCCACCGACTATCAGCACCACGCGGCGTTCGTGGCCGCACTCGGCGCGACGATCCTGGCCAGGCTGGCGCCGCAGGCCGGTGAGCGCATCCTCGATCTCGGCTGCGGCGACGGCGCCCTGACGGCGGACCTGGTGTCGAGCGGCGCGGCGGTCGTGGCGGTGGACGCCTCGGCGCCGATGGTGGCGGCGGCTGTGGCGCGCGGCATCGCGGCGCGGGTGATGGACGCGCGGGCGCTCACGTTCACGGCGGAGTTCGATGCCGTGTTCTCGAACGCGGTGTTGCACTGGATTCCCGAGGCCGACGCCGTGCTCGCGGGCGTGGCCCGCGCGCTCACGCCAGGGGGGCGGTTCGTGGCGGAGTTCGGCGGTCACACCAACGTGGCGGCTATCGTCGTGGCCTTGCGGGCGGCGTTCGCCAGCCACGACCTCACGTTCCAGTCGCCCTGGTACTACCCGTCGCCAGACGAGTACCGCGCCAGGCTCGACGCCGCCGGCTTCATCGTCGACGACATCCGCCTCGTGCCGAGACCGACGCCGCTGCCGACCGGCATGCTCGGGTGGCTGCGCACCTTCGGTGTCTCGATCTTTGCAGCCGTACCGGAGACGCTGGTGGCGCGTGTCGAGCAGGGCGTGCTGGAGCTGCTGCGCCCGACACTCTGCGACGCGACAGGCCAGTGGACCGCCGACTACGTGCGCCTGCAGGTCGAGGCGAGGACTCGAACTCAAGGTTAGAGGCGGGAGGTCCGGCAGGCTCGACGAGCGCGGCTCCAAATCAGCATCTGGCAATCCGCAATCCGCGATTCCCTAGTGCCCGGTGTGGCCGAAGCCGCCGTCGGCGCGCACCGTATCTGGCAACGTGTCGGCCGGCGCCCATACTACCTGCTCCACGGCGGCGACCACCATCTGGGCCACGCGCATGCCCGGCGCAATCGTGAACGGCTCGCTGCCGTGATTGATCAGGATGGCCTTCACCTCTCCGCGGTAGTCGCAATCGATCGTGCCCGGTGCGTTCAGCACCGTCACCCCATGTTTGGCGGCCAGCCCCGAGCGCGGGCGGATCTGCGCCTCGAAGCCGTGCGGCAGGGCAATGGCGAAGCCACACGGCACCAGCGCCGTGCGCCCGGGTTCGAGGACCACCGGGTTGTCGATGGCGGCGGAGAGGTCCATGCCGGCCGCGCCAGGCGTGGCGTAGGCGGGCAGCGTGGCGTTCGGCGAGAGTCGCTGGATCGAAACGATGAGGGGAGGCACAGGGTGATCGTAGTCCATTGCCGCAATAAAAAAGGGCGGGCCAGAGGTTGCCTCCGGCCCGCCCGCCTTGCGTCTTGCGTCTTGCGACTACCGAAGGTTTACCACTTCAGGTCGGCGCCGACGCGGATGACGCGGCCCTGCAGGATCGTCGAGGGACGCAGGTAGGTGGCCGCACCGTACTGGGTCGAGGTGACGGCCGTGTAGTCGTCCGAGTTCAGCGCGTTGAACAGGTCGAGCTTCGGGTTGATGCGGACGCCGCCGACGATGAAGCTCCTGGCAAGCGAGAAGTCCACCTGCAGCAGGCGCGGGGCGTACTCGGTCTGCGCCGCCACGAGCGGAATGGTCAGGCCGGCCTGGGTCATGCCCGGGATGATGCGCTGACCGATGGTGCACTTCGACGAGTCCTTGCAGGTCGCCGCGGCCCAGTTGGTGCTCGGCGTGACCAGCAGGTAGGTGCCGCGGCCGTTGGGGCCGGCCGCATTACCCGACGGGTCGAAGCCGGTGCCGGCCGTGAAGACGCCGTAGGGCAGGGCGTCAGCGCCGAGCAGCGCGCCCGCGAGCGCTTGCATCGAACCGCTGAACGTGAAGCCGTAGAAGGGCAGCGGGTAGGTGCCCGCCAGCTTGAACGACGTCGTGAACGGGATGTCGAACTGGGTCTGGTCGCAGAAGGCGAGCAGGTTCGGGTTGTGAGCCGCCGCGCTGCAGGCGTTGGCCACCGTGCGCTCGGTCGACGTGCCGCCGAAGAGGCGGGCGCCGCCCGGGAGCTTGGCGTTGAAGTTGATCTCGAGACCGTCGTAGCTGCGCTTCAGCTCGGAATCGTTCGAGTCCAGCAGGTCGCTGGCGCTCGCCTTCGCCGCCGACAGGTTGTAGGCCGTGACCGTGCCGCCGGTCATCGGGTTGTAGATCGTCACTGGCGTGTAGTCCGACACGGACAGCGCCATGTTGTTGCGGACGATCATGTTCTTGAAGCTGCTGCGGAAATACTCGGTCGTCACGGCGAAGCCCGGGAGGATTTCGTGCGACACACCGACGTTGAACGCCAACTGGTAGGGACGCTTCAGGTTCTCATCGAAGCGGGCCAGCGAGCGGACACCGAAGTTGGCTGGCAGGGTCGAGAAGTTGATCTCGCAGCCGGTTGTCAGGTAGGCGCAGCCGCGCTCGCCCTGCGCCATGTCGTCGCCGTTCACGTCGGTCCAGGGCAGCGTCTGCGTGATCGACCCGGTCGGGTTGTAGAGCTGCGCGAACCCGGTCGTGGCCGCCGTGACGAACTTGTTGAAGCCGCCGCGGATGGCGGTCTTGCCGTTGCCGAAGACGTCGTAGACCACCGACGCGCGGGGCGACAGCGTGTTCCACACCGGCATGGTGATGTCGTCATACGCCGGCGAGGAGGCGAACCGGCCGCTCTGGGCCTTCTGTCCGTCGATGTGCTGCTTGACGTGGTCGAAGCGGAGGCCGACGTTGACCGTCAGCTTGTTCAGCTTCCACGAATCCTGCGCGTAGAGGCCGAGGTTCGCATCGAGGTATTCCTGCACTTCGAGCGGCGTGTTGAGCACCGTCACCTGCAGTGGCACCAGGTTGTTGTAGACCTGATAGAGGTCGGCGTTGGCGTTGTTGTAGCGGCGGTAGGGACCGAACGAGTCCTGCATGCCCAGCTTGATGTTGTGCGAGCCGGTGACGTAGGACGTCGAGGCGGACACGTTGTAGCGGTCCGGGTAATTACCGAGCTGCTGGCTCGACGCGTTCCACAGGTAGCCGAGCGAGTTGTCGCTCTTGCGGACGTTCTTGTACCAGGCCGGCGTACCGCGCTCGGCGAGAATGCCGGCTTGGTAGAGGTTGTCGTACCGCTCACGGTTGAACGACACGCCGCCTTCGAACAGCAGGCGCGGGGTGAGCGTCGAAGTCCACTTCGCCGAGCCGGTCGCGAACGTCGGGGTGTTCCACTTCACCGAGGCCGTCGTCGGGTCGGTGAGGGCGCCCATCGCGTGGCCGCGCAGGCGCATCGCCCGGTCGTTGAACACCGCGAACTTGTTCTTCGGCGACACCTGCCAGGTGAGGCGGACGATCGGGTTGTTCATCTTCTCGTCCGAGACCCCCTGTTCGCAGGTGCCCGGGTTGGCGGCGCAGGTGGCGTAGCCCTGCGGGAACGCCACGCCGGCCGGCGTGACGAAGGTGTTGGCAATCGGCTTGTCGTACTGCGCCTTGCGGAAAGCGCCGTAGAACCAGAGCTTGTCCTTGGCGATCGGGCCGCCCTGTTCGACGTTGACTTCGTAGAAGTTGGCGATGCGGTCGACGCCGGTGACGCCCATGGCCTTGAGGTCGTCGGTCAGGTTGTTTCCCTGCCACTGCTGCGGCGACTTGGCGAACTTGATGCCCCCCGAGAACTTGTTGCCGCCGTCCTTGGGCACAAGGTTCATGTTCAGGCCGCCGGTGATGGTTTCCGCAGCGCCGCCAGCGGTCTGGTAGACCGCTTCCTGAATCATCGCTTCGTTGTGATACGCCTGCACCGCGCCGTCACCCATGGTGCCGTTGGTGATGAGGCCGTCGACGGTGACCATCGTGCCGGACGCGCCGACGCCGTGGACCGCGAAGTAGGTCTGCTGCATCGCGCGGCTGCCGCCGACGTCCGGCGAGCTCAGGTTCACGCCGACCACCAGCTGGCCGAGGCTCTGAATCGTCTTGGCGCTCGGCACCGCGTCGAGCACTTCGCGGTTCAGCACCTGCGACTTCGCGTTGGAGCTCACGTCGACCACCGGGGACGCGCCCGACACGGTGACCGACTCTTCGAGCGCGCCCACCTTCATGTCGGCGTTGATGGTCGCGGTGAAGTTACCCGGCAGGTCGAGCCCTTCGCGCTTGAAGGTCTGGAAGCCCGGCAGGGTGAACACGACGCTGTAGGAGCCGGGCCGCAGATCGACGATGCGGTAGGCGCCTTCCCCGTTGGTGATGACCGAGCGGGTCTTTTCAATGAGCACGTTGCTCGACGCTTCGACGGTGACGCCCGGGAGCACAGCGCCAGAGGTGTCCTTCACCACGCCGGCAATGGCGCTCTGGGCCAGGGCGGCGGTGGGCAGCCAGAGGACGCACGCCAGGGCGGCGGCTCCAGCCAACACGAGTTTCCGAATCATTCGTAAGCCTCCTGCAAACAGGCCGAATCGGCCTGATATGTGACGGGATAATTTACCCTTGCCGCGACGCTGGCCAAGGAGAAAATGCCTGCTAAATCGCTGAGGAGCCACCCCACGGACCGGGTCGATTCATAAGTTTGGAGTTATCTATTCCTTTCGGTTTGCAAATGCGCGATCCACGGTCCATGCGTGTTGACGTAGGCCGCCCGGCCACGTAGCCTCGTTCTCGCCATGAAGCGGCGTCGTATCCGGGTCGGCGCTTCTGATAGGCAGTTGTGTTGGTTCCCTGTCGGTGAAGTACCCCCCCAATGGAGGCACGGATGTTTTCAAGCAAGTGGAGAGTGGCGTTTGCCATGTTGGCGGCCCTGGTGGCCCTACCCAGCCTGGCCCACGCGCAGAGTGCAATTGCAGGTGTGGCACGTGACACGTCCGGGGCTGTGCTGCCCGGTGTGACCGTCGAGGCCGCGAGCCCGGCCCTCATCGAAAAGACCAGGGCCGTCACGACCGACGGCGAAGGCCGCTACAACATCGTCGACCTTCGTCCCGGTGTCTACAGCATCACTTTCTCCCTCGAAGGCTTCAGCACCGTCAAGCGCGACGGCGTTGAACTGCCGAGCGGCTTCACGGCCACGATCAATGGCGACATGAAGGTCGGCTCCCTCGAGGAAACGATTACCGTGTCGGGCCAGTCGCCCGTCGTCGACACGTCGTCGGCCGTGCAGCAGCAGGTGCTCAGTCGCGCCGTGCTCGACGCGGTCCCGACGGGCCGCTCGGTTCCCTCGCTCGGCGCCATGCTGACCGGTGCGCGGCTCGCGCTGCCGGACGTCGGCGGCACCTCGGGCATGCAGAACCGCGACCTCACCGTGCACGGTTCGGACGGCCGGGACACCACCTTCATGGTGGACGGCATGATCCTGAACGGCATCGAGGGTGACGGTTCGGTCCAGAGCTACTTCAACGACGCCATGTTCGAAGAAGTCAGCTACCAGACGAGCGCCATCAGCGCGGAAACGTCGGCGGGCGGTGTGCGCGCCAACATGATTCCGAAGGACGGCGGCAACCAGTTCAAGGGGAACGGCTTCTTCTCGGCCGGCAACAAGAGCTTCCAGTCGGACAACACCACCGAGGCCAAGAAGCTGGGCCTCGCGGCCGGTGACTCGCTCAGCAAGGTGTGGGACCTCAACCTCGCCCAGGGCGGTCCGCTCAAGAAGGACAAGCTGTGGTTCTTCAGCTCGTTCCGCGACTGGGGCGTGGAACAGTTCATCGCCAACAGCTTCTTCCGCTATGGCGCTGAGGCCGGTCAGCAGACGATCGACGACGCGCGTATCACCAGCGGCATGACCCGTCTCACGACGCGCATCGGCCAGAAGCACAAGATTGCCGGCTACCTCGACCGCATCCGCAAGTTCCGCGGTCACGAGAACTCGGCGCCGGCGGGCTATGCGATTGCCGGTGAGGCCACCGACATCCGCGCGCCGAAGCAGTACTACACCGGCGAAGTCAAGTACACCGGCACGCTGTCGAGCAAGTTCCTCTTCGAAACCGGTTTTGCCATCAACAACGAGAGCTACGACCTGACGCCGCTGAACGTCGACTCGGTGCCGCAGCTCGAACAGGGCGGTCAGGCACCGACCAACGCGCTCTTCATCCCGAAGCGCGACGTGACGCTGCAGACGGCGTTCGACCAGTACGACGGCGGCATCTACTACCGCGAGCCGATCCGCAAGACCTTCATGGCCTCCGCGTCGTACGTGACCGGTTCGCACAACATCAAGCTCGGCATGCAGTACGGCTACGGCTACTTCTGGCGTCAGCGCCGCATGGCGGCCGACGCGGTGCAGCTCTATCGCAACGGCGCGCCGTCGCAGGTGATCATCTACAACACCCCGCAGAGCAGCCAGAGCGACATGAACGCCGACCAGGGCATCTACCTCCAGGACTCGTGGGCGCTGGGCCGCTTGACGATCAACCCGGGCGTGCGCTTCGAGCACTTCAACAGCTCCATCGGCGGCCGCTCGGTCGGCGCCGGCCGCTTCGTGCCGGAACGCACGTTCCCGGACGTCAAGGACGTGCCGAACTGGAACGACATCTCGCCGCGTTTCGGCATCGCGTGGGACGTGCAGGGCAACGGCAAGACCGCAGTGAAGGCTGGCCTCGGCAAGTACGTGCGTGCGTACTCGTCCGGCTTCGCCGACGCCTATGACCCGAACTTCTTCACCTCCGCCACACTCACCTGGGCCGACCTGAACAGCGACAACATCGCGCAGGGGGGCCTCAACTACGCCGCGAACGGCGCCCGCACGGCGTGTGTCTTCCGCACGGCCGGCTGCGAGATCGACTTCTCGACCCTGTCGTCCACCTTCGGCACCAAGCCGCAGCAGACGTTCGACAAGGAGATCAAGCGTCCGTACCAGTACGAGATGAACGCCAGCGTGCAGCGCGAAGTGGTGCCCGGCACGTCGGTCACCTTCTCGTTCAAGCGTCGCGACTACAAGAACCTGATCTGGTCGGACAACACGCTGGTCAATGCGTCGGACTACACGAAGTACACGGTGGCGAGCGCGGTCGACGCCTCCAAGACCGTGGACATCTACAACCTGAGCACGGCGAAGGCCACGGCGTTCAGCGCCGTCGACCAGAACTCGTCGGACAACAAGCGCTACTACAACGGCTACGACGTCAGCTTCCAGAGCCGTGTCAAGAACCTGAACCTCTTCGGTGGCTTCAGCGCCGGTCACACGATTGCCGTGACCTGCCAGACTGAGGATCCGAACAACCTCGCGTTCTGCGACCAGAGCCAGTACGACATCCCGATGTACACGCAGTTCAAGCTGAACGGCTCGTACCAGCTCCCCTGGAAGATCTCGGTGGCTGCGTCGATCCAGAGCTACAACGGCGATGCGCGTAACGGCACCAACGACCTCGCCATCCCGGCGACCAGCATGGTCGACCCATCGCTGCGTGTGATCTGGAACGTCGCCCGCGCCGACTTCCTGGCCGCCACGGCCAAGGCCGGCTACAACAACGGCGCCGGCGTCCCGCTGACGCAGTCGTCGGTGAACGTGCAACTGGTCGAGCCCGGCCAGAAGCTGCTCGGCCGCCAGAACCAGGCCGACATCCGCGTGAAGCGCACGTTCCAGATCGGCCGCCTGTCGCTCGAAGCGCAGGCCGATGCGTACAACGCCCTCAACTCCGGCGTGGTGCTGCAGAGCGTGCAGACGGTCGGCAGCCGACTCGGCGTGCCCTCGTCCATCCTGCAGGGCCGTCTCTTCCGTCTCGGCCTCCAGACGCGCTGGTAACGGCGTTCTGAAGTTGGAAGTCAGAAGTCAGAACTTCAATCTGAAGTCTGAAGTCTGAAATGAAGAAGGGCGGCTTGGGGATTCCCCAGGCCGCCCTTTTTTTGTTCACTGTCTCCGTTCCGCGATTCGCGATTGGAGCTTCCTCGAGCGGCTTCCCCAGCCGTGTCTGGATGGCGTCCCGCTCGAACGCTCGCAGCGCCTCGGCGACGCCCGCCTGTTCGTCAGGCCACCCGCATCACGAGCGGCGCCAGCATCGCCGGCAGCGACCAGCAGACCCGGTTGCGGACGATGAGGTGCGTGAACATCGAGCCGATGCTGTCGCCTGACACCGCAGACAGACGAACGACCAACAACCAACGACTATTCGCGCTTCTTGGTCCCCGGCAGCATCGGCAGCGCCGTGTCGCCGCCGCTGATCAGGCCGGTCTTGATGTAGGTGAGCAGCTTCTCGCGCGTATCGGTGATGTCGAGGTTGCGCATCGTCAGCTGACCGATGCGATCCTGCGGCGTGAAGAAGGCTTCGCCCTTTTCCATCGTGAGCCGTTCGGGCTTGTAGGTGAGGTTGGGGCTAGTCGTCTCCATGATGGAGTAGTCGTTGCCGCGCCGCAGTTCGATCGTCACTTCGCCGGTGATGGCGCGCGCCACCCAGCGCTGGGCCGTTTCGCGCAGCATCATCGCCTGAGGGTCGTACCAGCGGCCCTGATAGAGAAGCCGGCCGAGACGGCGGCCGCTGTCGCGGTACTGCTCGATCGTGTCCTCGTTGTGGATGCCGGTGACGAGCCGTTCGTAGGCAATGAAGAGCAGCGCCAGGCCAGGCGCCTCGTAGATGCCGCGGCTCTTGGCCTCGATGATGCGGTTTTCGATCTGGTCGCTCATGCCGAGGCCGTGCCGGCCGCCGATGGCGTTTGCGTCGAGCATCAACTGGACGAGGTCGTCGTAGGTCGTGCCGTTCAGCGCGACCGGCTGGCCCTCTTCGAAGCGGACGGTGACGGTCTCGGCTTTCACCGCGACGTCATCCTTCCAGAAGGCCACGCCCATGATCGGCGCGACGATCTGCATGCCCTTGTTCAGGAACTCCAGATCCTTGGCTTCGTGCGTGGCGCCGAGGATGTTCGAGTCGGTCGAGTAGGCCTTCTCGACGCTCATCTTGTACTGGAAGCCGCTTCGGATCATGTACTCCGACATCTCGGTGCGGCCGCCGAGTTCGTCGATGAAGCGCTGATCGAGCCACGGCTTGTAGATCTTCAGGTTCGGGTTGGCGAGCAGACCGTAGCGGTAGAACCGCTCGATGTCGTTCCCCTTGAAGGTGCTGCCATCGCCCCAGACGTTCACGTCGTCTTCCTTCATGGCGACGACGAGCATGGTGCCGGTGACGGCACGGCCGATGGGGGTGGTGTTGAAGTAGGTGATGCCGGCCGTCGAGATGTGGAAGGCGCCGGCCTGCAGGGCCGCGATCCCTTCCGCGACGAGTTGCTGGCGGCAGTCGATCAGGCGCGCCTTCTCGGCGCCGTAGGCAAGCGCCCGGCGCGGGATGTCGTCGTAGTCGGGTTCGTCGGGCTGCCCGAGGTTGGCGGTGTAGGCGTAGGGCACCGCGCCCTTCTCGCGCATCCAGTGGAGCGCGGCGCTCGTATCGAGGCCGCCCGAGAAGGCAATGCCAACCTTGTCGCCCGTGGGAACTGTCTGAAGAATGATCGCCATCGCCGAATATCTTACCCGGTCAGCTGGCGAACACGGCCATACAGGGCCCCGATGCGAGAGTGCCGCAGGGCACGGTGGAGCGCTACGGGGCCGGCCGCAGGAGCCAGGCCCGGTAGTCGCCGGCTACGGCGGCAACGCGCATGCGGCCAACGAGTTCTCCGTGATCGAAGGGGGCGGCAAGGTGTACGGTATGGCTGGCGCGGAGAACACCCTGGCCGCCGTGCGGTTCAACTACGCGGGTAAGAGTTAGACGTTCCGAAGTCAGTGTGGTGTAGCCGCGAACCTTCAAGTTCGCGAAACGGGCCGACCTGAGGGTCGGCAGCTACATACATCTGGAAGGCGAGCCGTAAATGTCCTGTGTGAGGAGTCTTATGAAGGCGAGAAGTTCGTGGACGACTGCGGCGGCCCTGACCGCCACCCTTGGCGTCCTGGCCCCGACACTGAGTGCGCAGGGCCAGGCGGCCCGGCCCGCCGCGCAGGGACAGCGTCCCGCGGCGGCGACGGCCGCCAAGGTGCCGGCGCCGAATCCGAAGTTGGATGGCTACAA
Organism: Bifidobacterium breve; assembly: GCA_943328785.2. GTDB lineage: Bacteria > Acidobacteriota > Vicinamibacteria > Vicinamibacterales > CAVVIG01 > CAVVIG01. The sequence goes on along the minus strand of CALQBJ020000010.1, from coordinate 6,712 downwards.
GAAGGAAGTGGTCGCCGACGTCGAAAACATGTCGGTGTTCACGCAGCAGATGATCGACCAGGTCTTCAGCTACGGTGAGCTCGGCTTCCAGGAGTTCGAGACCACCAAGTACCTGACCGACATCCTGAAGAAGAACGGCTTCACGATCCAGGAGAACCTCGCCGGCATCCCGACCGCGTGGATGGCGAGCTGGGGCTCGGGCAAGCCGGTCATCGCGCTCGGCTCGGACATCGACGACATCCCGCAGGCGTCGCAGAAGCCTGGTGTCGCCTGGCATGAACCGATGATCCAGGGCGCGCCCGGTCATGGTGAAGGCCACAACTCCGGCATGCCGCTCAACATCACCGCGGCCCTCGCCGTGAAGAAGATCATGGAGCGCGACCACCTGCCGGGCACCATCAAGCTGTGGCCAGGTGTCGCGGAAGAACTGCTCGGCACGAAGGCGTACTACGTGCGCGACGGCGCGTTCAAGGACGTCGACATCGCGCTGTTCGCCCATGTGGGCGACGCGATGAACGTGAACTGGGGCGACGGCATGAGCAACGGGCTCATCTCGGTCGAATATCTGTTCAAGGGCGAGAGCGCCCACGCGGCGAGCGCACCGTGGCGCGGCAAGTCGGCGCTCGACGCCGCGGCGCTGATGGACATCGGCTGGCAGTACAAGCGCGAGCACCTGCGCCTGCAGCAGCGCTCCCACTCGGTCTACAGCGACGGCGGCGACCAGCCGAACGTCGTGCCGCCGACGGCCGCCATCTGGTACTACTTCCGTGAGACCGACTACGCCCACATCAAGGACCTCTGGGAAGTGGCCGACAACATGGCCAAGGGCGCCACGCTGATGACCGACACCACGGTCACCTCGCGCGTGCTCGGCTCGGCCTGGCCCTCGCACATGAACAAGACCGTGGCCGAGACGATGCACTCGAACATGGAGCTGGTCGGCATGCCGATGTGGTCGGCAGCCGATCAGACGCTGGCGAAGGCGCTGCAGAAGGAAGTGAAGGTGCCGGAAATCGGTCTGCGCACCAAGATCAACGAACTGCGTGGCCGCGAAGAGATTCCGGACGAGGACAAGCGCGGCGGCGGCTCGGATGACATCGGCGACGTCTCCTGGACGGTGCCGACGGTCACGCTGAACTACCCGGCGAACATTGCGGCCGGTCCTGGCCATAACTGGGCCAACGCGGTCTCGATGGCGACGCCGATCGCGCACAAGGGCACGACCGCCGGCGCAAAGGTGCAGGCGCTCACGGTGCTCGACCTGATGACGCGTCCCGAACTGGTCTCGCAGGCCTGGGACTACTTCAAGAACGTGCAGACCAAGGACAAGAAGTACGTCCCGCTGCTGCGTCCCGAAGACAAGCCGGCCATCTGGCTGAACAAGGAGACGATGGACAAGTACCGGCCGGAGATGAAGAAGTACTACTTCGATCCGACCAAGTTCAAGACCTACCTCGAGCAGCTCGGCATCGAGTACCCGACTATCCGCAAGAGCTCCACGGCGAACTGACGCTCTGACGCAGAAACGCTTCCTCGCGGCCTCCGGAGCATCCGGGGCCGCGGGGCTTATCTACGAGGTGACCTGGACGCGGCTGCTGTCGCTGCGTCTGGGCCACACCACCGCCACGGCCTCGACGGTTTTCGCTCCGCCGACCTCAAGGCCGGCAGCTCCGTCAGTGCGACTGGGTCGCGCCTCTCCGAATCACTCTGCCCGGCGCCGCGCCGGCGTGCGCGGCGACAACGTCGGTCCCGTAGCCGGCATCGGCCAGAGTGAGGCGAGACGTTGGTCGTTGGTGAGCCCATCCGGCCATAGCCATTGATTCCTGATGCCAGCTAAAGGAACATGGCGACGCCCGGACGAACTGCCGGGCGCCAAAGGAGCGACACGAGATATGAGCGCTGAAGGACAGACGCCCGCCGGTTTCGACACACGTATCACGCGGCGCAGCCTGCTGCTGGCCCTGCCGGCGGTGGCCATGGCGCGGTCGGTGCTGACGGCACAGGGGGCGAGCACGCTGAAGATCCGCGCGTTCAACCACATGACGCTCAGCGTCTCCGATCCGAAGCGCTCGCTGGAGTTCTACCAGGGACTCTTCGGCATGCCGGTGCATGCCCACCAGGGCGCCACCACACTGCTGCGCGTTGGTGACGGCCCGCAGTTCATCGCGGTCAGCGCGGCCGGGCAGAACGCCGTCGGCATCAATCACTACTGCGTGACGGTGGAAGACTTCAACGTCGACCGCGTGCTGAAGGTGCTGGCCGACCACGGCGTGTCGAAAGCCGAGGCGACCGGCGGCGGCCTGGCTGGCGGCGCCATGAAGGTGCGTGTGCGGATGCGTGGCCCGGAGTCGGGCGGTGCACCGGGCGGCACCCCAGAAATCTACGTCGGCGACCCCGACGGCATCGTCGTGCAACTGCAGGACCCGCGCTACTGCGGCGGTGGTGGCGTGCTCGGTGATGCGTGCTCGCCGGAGCCGGTTGCGAAACCCGGGCTGATCAAGCTGAAGGCCTACAACCACTTCACCGTCTTCGCCACCGATGCGAAGCGTTCGAACCAGTTCTACAAGGACGTATTCGGGGCAGGCATCCGGTCGTACCAGGGACCGACGGCGCCGACCAACGCCATCGGCGTCGGCAACGCGTTCCTCATGTACACGGGGGGCGGCGCGCCGACCGCGACGCCGCGTCCGGCCAGCATCAACCACTACTGCCTGAACCTCGAGAACTTCAATCCCGACGAGGCGATCAAGGCACTCGAGAGTTTCGGCCTCAAGCCGCGCGAGAGCCCGACCGGCCCGGTCGGCCCGATGCGCTACTACGTCAGCATGCGCGGCGAGAACCGCGGCGGCGCACCGAACGGCACCCCGGAGCTGTACTTCACCGATCCGGACGGACTGCTCGGTCAGTTGCAGGACGTGAAGTACTGCGGCGGCGGCGGCTACCTCGGCGATGCCTGCCCGCCCGTCGCGTAACTGCGCGACAGCGGCTTCCATGCCCCTGCCTCTCCTCCAAATCTCAGGCGCGACAGTCCTCAAGGGCTCCACACGAGCCGTTGACGGACTGTCGCTCACCATCCACGAAGGCGAGCACACGGCCATCCTTGGCCCGAACGGCGCCGGCAAGACGACGCTGCTCAACCTGCTGACGTTCGAGGACCGGCCGCTCGCGCCGCTTGGCGCGCCGCCAACCGTACGGGTCTTCGGCCGCGACAACTGGCCGGTGTTCGAGCTGCGTGCCCAGATTGGCATCGTCTCCGGCGCGCTGCATGGCCGCTTCGTCCACGGCCACAGTTCGGGCACGATCACCGGTGAGGACGCGGTGGTCTCCGGCTTCTTCGCGACACAGGGGATGCTGCTCTACGTCGAGGTCACGGAGGCGATGCGGACCGCCGCGCGCGAGGCGCTGGCCCGCGTGGACGCCGCGCACCTTGCGCGCAAGACGCTCGACGCGATGTCCACCGGCGAAGCGCGCCGCGTGCTGATCGCCAGGGCGCTCGTGCGTCGTCCGCGCGCGCTGGTGCTGGACGAACCGACGACCGGGCTCGACGTGGTGGCACGGCACACGTTCCTCGAGATGGTGCGGACGGTGGCGCGCGAGGGGACGACAATCATCCTCATCACACACCACGTGGAAGAGGTCATCCCCGAGATCGGGCATGTGGTGCTGCTGAAGAGCGGCCGGGTGGCTGCTGAAGGGGCGACCGCAGACATGCTGACGGGCGAGTGTCTGAGCGCCCTTTTCGGCGCGCCGATATCTGTCACGCAGTCCAAGGGGTACTACAGCGCCCACGCGTAGACTGCTGCAAGCGCACCTACAGGTGCCCGGCTACGTAGTGTCAGGCACGCCCGCTACGGCTCCGAGAAGGCGCGCAGCAGGCGCGGCACCGCCTGGTGCATGTCGCCGAGCGTCTGCCGCGCTGGCGTCATCCCGCGCGTGAACCCCTGAGCGGCGAGGCTGTCGAGGATGGCGGGCCGGTTGGTGATGACGTGCATCGGCACGTCCCACGGAGCGCCTTCTCCGCTGACGAGCGCGGGCGGTTGGTGATCGCCGATGAGGATCATCACGTAGTCGCGTCCGGCGCGCTGCCGCAGGTAGCCGGCAAACGTCTCGTAGGCGTAGGCCACCGCGTCGGCGTAGCCGGGGCCGAGGTCCATGTAGTCGGGCTCGCCCACATAGGCCTTTTCGAGCTCGGCATCCGTGTACGGATTTCCCGTCAGCATCTTGGGCCAGTCAGGCTGATAGGGCGGTAGCGGGCTGAACGGTGTGTGCGTGCTCGTGGTCGGGTAGAAGACGAACAGCGGCGGACGCGACGTCTTCGACGTCTCCTGCTCGTCGAGCTTGGCCAGCGTGAACTGATCGGGCATGTCCCACCAGCCGAACGACGGTCCCTTGTAGTCCATGCGCGGGCCGTTGTAGGTCTCCTGGAAGCCGTAGAACGCGCCTTCAGGCCATGGATACCAGAGCCCCGGCATCATCGCCACCGTGCGATAGCCGCGCTGGGCGAAGTTGGTCGGCAGCGTCGAGCGCCGCTCGGTCATCAGCAGCGCGTTCACGTCCGGATCGCCGACCTTGAGGCCCGACAGGAACGTGATGTGCGCGAACCACGACGAGCCACCGAACGTCGGCGACGTGACGAAGGCCGACACCACGTCGCGGCCGGTCTCGTGGATGGCCGCGTCGAACGCCGCGCGGGGATGACGCAGTCGTGCATCGAAGGCCGGGTTGTCGAACGTCACCCTGCCGTACGACTCGATGAAGAACACGAAGACGTCCGCACCCTGCACACGCGCGAGGTTGGCGTCGAGCGCCGGGCTCGGCGGCAGCGTGGTCTGCGTCGACATCGCCTGCATCACGAGCCGGGCCTGCCGCGCGTACACCTGCGTCACCGGTCGTGGGAAGAGGCGCCACGGTTCACCAAGGTAGTCGCGACCGAACAGCCCTGCCGCCTGCATCGCGAACAGCACCACGCCAAGTGCGGCCACGGTGCCGAGTGTCCGGCGCGGCGTCTGGTTGTCGAGGAGCGGCAGCACCTGGCGGAACGCCCAGCGCACCGCGAGGTAGAGCAGCGTCAGCAGCAGGGCGATGGCCACGGCGGCGACGCTGCCGATGAGGACGGCCTGCCTGGTCGCACCGAGCAGCATGGCCGCCACGTCTGGCAGGAAACGGAGATCCCAGTAGAAGTTCAGCTCCCGTCCCCACAGCGCCGGCGCGGTGACGTCGACGTAGCGCCCCAGCATGAGGACGACCCACGCGGCGCTGAGCCAGCGCACGAGGTGGTCGTTAGTCGTTGGTCGTTGGTCGTTGGTCCTGGGTCGTTGGTCGTTGGTCCTCGACCCGCCGACCCACCGGCAGGCGGTGGCGATGACCAGCGACAGCAGCAGGACCGCGAGTTCCACCGACGGCGCGCCGTGCCAGTAGACCGCGGGCGTCGGCCACCAGTTGCTGAAGGTGACCGAGGCGTCGAGCAAGAGCAGCGCGATGACGGGAGCAATCAGGCGGCGCATGTCAGTGTTCCTGCCGGTGCTGGTGCAGCCAGCGCACGTCGACGCCGAACGACCACGTCAGCGTCAGCAGGGTGAATGCTGCCACCGCCACGCTGCCAGGCGCGGTGGCGACTGGCGACACGACGAAGATGAGCCCGACAATCTGCACCACGCACACCGTCTTGCGCCGCTGGCTGTCCGGCAGCGCGGCGTTCATCCACGGCCACAGGTATCCGCTGGCGACGAACAGGTAGCGCATGGCGCCCGCGAGCACGATCCAGATGCCTGCCTTGTCGAACTGCCACGCGAGGACGGCGAGCGCGAGGATGAGCAGCGCGTCGGTCTCCATGTCGTACCGCGCGCCGAACTCGCTGGCGAAGCGCGTGCGGCGAGCCAGCCATCCGTCCACTCCGTCGAGCGTGGTGATGACCACCGCCAGCAGCGCGCCGCCCCAGGCGACCGTAATGGTTGGCCCCTCGCCGACCAGCGCCGCGACGAGACTGAGCAGCAGCAGGCGCAGCGTGGTCACCAGGTTCGCCGGGCCGAGCCGATCGAATGGATGGGTCGAGGCCAGCTGCCCGGCCGCGACGACCGCCGCCACCCCAAACACCAGCATCGCCTTTACCGGATAGGCGGCAGAGGCGCCCAGTCGGGGCGACAGCATGGTGGCCAGTTGCAGGGCCGCGAGCGTCCCGAAGGCGAACGGGATGAGCGTGCGGCGCCGCAACGGCTGCGGGGGAAGGTGCCAGGACATTAGAGGGAAATGGAGGCGTGACGCGCCCTGATTGTATCCCGTGCGGGAAAGCCTGAGAATACAGGGCAGTGACATCCGAACAGGCCCGGGCATTCTGGGTCACCGCACCCGGCCATGGGGCGATTCACGACGAACCGCTGCCCCTCCCCGCAGCCACCGACGCCATCGTCCGCACCCGCTACAGCGGCATCAGCCGCGGCACCGAGTCGCTGGTCTTCAGCGGACGCGTGCCGGAGGCCGAGCGTCAGCGCATGCGCGCGCCGTTCCAGTCGGGCGATTTTCCAGCGCCGGTGAAGTACGGCTACTGCAACGTCGGCGAGGTTGAGGCAGGGCCGGCCGAACTCGTGGGCCGCCTGGTGTTCTCGCTCTTTCCACACCAGACGCGCTTTGTCGTCCCGGCCACCGCGCTGCACGTGCTGCCAGACGATGTGCCGGCCGGACGCGCGGTGCTGGCGGCGAACACCGAGACAGCGAT
>CALQBJ020000009.1 GCA_943328785.2 Bifidobacterium breve | reverse complement strand
TCGTCGAGCAGTTCGTCAAGCGGTTCGTCCTCCTCGAGCTCGTCGTCCGGCTCCTCGTCGAGCTCCGCCTCGTCGAGCAGCAGCTCCAGCTCGGGCGGCGGATCGAGTGCCTCGTCGAGCAGCAGCAGTTCGTCGGGGGGCGGCGGCAACGGCGGGGGTAACGGCGGCGGGTCGTCGAGCGGCTCATCGAGTTCGAGCGCGCGTTCGCTGAGCGCGCGCGGCTAACGTTCGGGGAGGGTCCGGCTAAAGCCGGACACTACGACGGATCACGCGGGTCATGCGGGTCACGAGTGTGTCAGTAGGGTCCGGCTAAAGCCGGACGTTTCACTTACGGATACGCGGGGCTGGCAGGGCTCGGCGGCGTGTACTCGTGACCGAACTTGTTGGTGTGCGGCACCGGCACGCGGCCGGCCGACACCAAGCGGATCGGCGCGAGCGTCGCCGCACCTGCCGACAGCGCCACCTCTTTCGGGAACTCGGTGGCGTCCTCGGGCTTGAATCGCTCATCCCACACCGAGAGCCGGTAGCGGCCGGGCGGCACATCGGCAATCGCGAACGAGCCATTCGCCGCGGACGTCGCGTAGTAGGGCGAATCGACCGCCACCACCACCGCGCTCATCTCCGGGTGGATGTTGCAGAAGACGTAGCAGACGCCGGCCCTCGTGAAGTTCACGCCGCGCGTGGTGCCGGCTTCGTACAACCCGAGGTCGAATCGCTTCCCGTCAAATAGCGAGAATACGTTGTGGAAGACGGGATCGAGGTTGGGGAAGTCGACAGCCGATCCGACCGGCACCACCAGCACGTGCGGCTGGAACCGCTTGCCCTGCTGGACGATCTTGAAGCGGCGCCCCTGCGGCATCCGCGGACGCGGCGTGTCGCTCGCCGGGCTCAGCCAGATGACGACGTCACTGCGGTCGGTGAAGCCGGCGCCCTGGCCCGTCACCACAATCAGGCCAGACACGACCAACGCACCCTGCGCAATGCCGGCGAGCTGCCAGGCGCCCAGCACGGCGCAGACGACGATGGCGGCACCGGCGAGTCGCCTAGAACACAATGGCGCCTCCGAAGTTCAGGTGATCAGCCAGCCAGTTCCGTCCGTCGAAACGGCGCGTCCACAGACGGCGATACTCGGCGGTGAGGAACAGGTTCGAACGCAGTTGGTAGATGACGTTCAGCAGGCCGCTGCCATTGCGCGTGGCCGACGGCGCTTCGTCGCTCGGGGGCTGCAGGAATCCGTCGAACGCCTTCGGCTTCGAGCGGTCGATGCCGAACGCCATGTTCGTCTCCACGCGCGGCGAATGCTTCACCTTCACCTGCGCCCAGCCGCCGAGGCTGTCGAGCGGGTGCACGGTCGACGCGGCCTCACCTGGAGCGCCGTCGAAGAGGACCGACGAGTGCGCGCCGCCGCCAAGGCCGCCAATCGCGCGGCCGGCGTAGGCCTCGCCGGAGAGACGGAAGGCGTTCGAGAGCGGCAGCTCCCAGTCGGTGGTGAGCGCCCAGGCATTGACGACGCGGTCGAAGCCCCAGTTCTGGCGCGAGTAGTAGCCGCTGGCTCCGGCCGACAGGGCGCGTTCGGCCGTGCCGCGTCGCGCCCCGACCCGCACAGCAGACGCGGGCATGCGGGCCCGTTCGCCGGCGGTGGCCAGGCGGCTGTATTCGCCAGCCGGCAATTCACCGGTGAGCGCGTCGAGCACGCCGGCACGCACGGACAGCGTGGTGTTGCCCGAGCGTTCGAAGCGTCGCTCGAGATACACCTGCGGTGTCCATGCCCAGATGTTGCCCGACGACGACATGGCCGGGTAGGCACTCGAGGCAATAGACGAGGGCGACAGCGGCGAGAAGAACGGCGTCTCCTGCCCGGCACGCAGCGAGAGGCGCGTGCCCTCGGCGGCAATCTGCATCGTGCGCAGACGAACGCCCGGTGCACTGAGGCCGTCGTTGGCCGCGGGGAAACCGCCGAAGAAGTCGAGCCGCAGGTCGCCGGAGGTTTCAACGCCGCGTACGCGCGGGCCGAAGACGGCAATGCCGATGTACGACTGGCGCACCGCCGCCGAGATATTGCCGCCGGAATCGCCCGGCGTCGACTCGACGGCCAGCGTCGGCAGGTCGATGTTGTCGACGGCGCCGCGCGTGCTCACAAGCTGCATCAGCGCCATGCCGAACAGCCGGGCTCGATACTTCGAGCCGCTCTCGACCTTCGTCTGCTCGAGGGAGCTGACCTGCGCGGCGAGGAGTGCACGCTCTTCCTCGAGCTGTTCGCGCAGCGCCTGGAGCGCCTGCTGCACGTCGGCCGTTTCTCGCTTCGATTCCGCGAGCTGGACTTGCAGCGCGTCGATCGCCTGCTGGAGGCGGCGGAGCTCGGCGGCGAGCGCGGCGGACGCGGACTCAGGCTGCGGCAACGCGGCCAGTGGCGCAGCCGGCTGCGCCCCGAGCGGCGAGGAGACGGTTGCCGTGAAGGCGGCCACAAGAAGTGCGCGCGACATGCGCCGACACCACGCTGACATGTGACACTAATACTAGCCGCTGCCCCAAACACACCGATGGAAAAGATTCTCATCATCGAAGACGATCGCGCCACTCGCAAGGCCCTGCAGCAACTGTTCGAAGTCGAGGGGTTCGCGGTCGAAGTCGCCCAGCACGGCGCCGAGGGGCTAGCGGCGTTTCGCAGCGGTCGTCCGAGCTTTGTGATCCTCGACCTGCAGATGCCGCAGGTGGGCGGACGCGATGTCTGCCGCGAGATCCGCAAGCAGTCGGAAGAGATCCCGATCATCGTCCTCACCGGTTCGGTGGACGAAGTGAACCGGGTGCTGCTGCTGGAACTCGGCGCTGACGACTACGTCACCAAGCCGTTCAGCCCGAAGGAACTGCTGGCGCGCGTCCGCGCCGTGCTGCGCCGGTCGCGCCGCAACCACCCGGCGGTGGAACAGCTCTACTTCAGCGACGTGTCGGTCGACTTCGCGCGGATGGAGGTGACCCGCGGCACGCGCCAGGTGGCCCTGACACCGCAGGAATTCAAGCTGCTGAAGTACTTCGCGCAGAACCCGCAGCGTGTGGTGTCGCGCGACCAACTGCTGAGCGACGTGTGGGGATACGACTCGTACCCGTCGACTCGCACCGTCGACTCGCACATCCTGACGCTCCGCCAGAAACTCGAGCCAGAACCCAAGGCGCCGGTGCACTTCATCACCGTCCATAACGCCGGCTACAAGTTCATTCCGTAGCCGACGCACCAACCTGTGCTCACCCTGTCGCTCCGCACGAAGTTCCTGCTGTCGCTGGTCCTGATCTCGACCCTGATCACGACCGCCGTGCTGCTCGTCGTGCGCTATCGGGTGCAGCTGCGCGTGCGCGCCGACCTCACCCAGGCGCTCGACACCTCCATCGTCACGTTCGACCGGCTGCGGCAGCAGCGCGAGGAGACGCTCGAGCGATCGGCGTCGCTGCTGGCGGCATTGCCGCCGCTGAAGGCGCTGATGACGTCGGAAGATTCAGCGACCATCCAGGACGCGTCGGCCACGTTCTGGCAACTGTCCGGCAGCCAGCTGTTCGTCCTTGCGAACCGCGACGGCGCCATCGTGGCGTTCCATTCGGCCACCACGCCGTTCCCGCGGGCCGCGGCGCAGCAGGCCATCGACCGCTACGTGACGAGCGGCGATACGCGCGACTGGTGGTTCGGCGGCGGACGGCTGTTCCAGGTGTTCCTCCAACCGATCGCGTTCGGCGACCCCGCGGCGGGCAATGCGCTCGGGCTGCTGGCCGTTGGCTACGAGGTGAACGATGCGGTGGCGGAAGATGTCAGCCGCGTCGCCGCCAGCGAAGTGGGCTTCGCCTACGACAACACGCTGGTCATCAGCACCGTCGACGCGCGCTACCGCGCCGCGTTGGCGACGCTCGTCAGCGGCGGCGAGGGGCGCGCGAGTGCCCCGCACGAAGTGCAGCTCGGCGACGAAGCGTTCCTCGTGAACAGCGTGCGCATCTCGCGGGACTCGGCTCACGCCGTCACCCTGACGGTGCTCAAGTCGTTCGACGATGCCACCGCGTTCCTGCGCAGCCTGAACCGCTGGATCGTTGCCATCGGCGCGGCCGGCGTGCTCGCCGGCAGCCTGCTCGTGTTCCTGGTGTCCACCACGTTCACGCGGCCGCTTGGACGACTCGTCTCGGGCGTCAAAGCACTCGAGCAGGGCGACTACGACTTCCCGCTCGACGAGCGCGGCGGCGACGAGGTGGCCACGCTCACCGCCGCCTTCAACCGCATGCGTCACCAGCTGCAGGCCACGCAGCGGCAGTTGCTCGAGACCGAGCGCATGGCGACCATCGGCCGCATGGCCAACACCATTTCGCACGACCTGCGGCATCCGCTCACTGCCATCCAGGCGTATGCCGAGTTCCTCGAAGAACGCGAGCTGTCCGACGACAAGCGGAAGGACTTCGTCCAGGAGATCCGAATCGCCGTGAACCGGATGCTCGACGAGATCAACCAGCTGCTCGGCTTCTCGCACGAGCGGCAGGCGTTGCAGATGCTGCAGGGACGACTCGACGAGGTGGTGGACCGGGCCATCAAGACGGTGAAGGCGCTCCCCGAGTTCGAGCGGATTGTCATCACCGGGCAGGTGGGTCCGGAGTGCCTGGCGTTCTTCGACCCAGGCAAGGTGGAGCGTGTACTGCTGAACCTGCTCTTCAATGCGGCTGAAGCGGTCTCACCCGAGGACGGCCGTATCGTCGTCAGCGGCGAATGCGTCGCTGACGGCGTGCACCTGCGGATCACCGACAACGGCCCAGGCATCCCGGACGCCATCGTCAACACGCTCTTCGAACCGTTCATCAGTCACGGCAAGCAGAAGGGCACCGGGCTCGGCCTGACCGTCGTGAACAACGTGATGCAGCAGCACGGCGGCGACGCGGTGGTTGAACAGACCGGTCCCGGCGGAACGACGTTCCGGCTACACTTCCCCTCGCAGCCCGTGAGAGCCCGATGAAACGAACCGCGTGTGCGCTGCTCCTGCTCGTCTGTTTCTCAGCTGCGGCGCGCTCGGCTGCGCCGATCGCGGTCCGTGTGCTCACCTACAACATCCATCACGGTGAAGGCACCGACGGACTCTTCGATCTGCCACGCGTGGCGGCGCTCATCTCCGCGGCTGCTCCCGACCTCGTCGCGCTGCAGGAGGTCGATCAGCGCACGGCACGCGCGGGCGGCGTCGATCAGCTCGCCGAACTGGAACGGCTGACCGGGATGCACGGCCTCTTCGGCGAGGCGATGGATTTCCAGGGTGGCGCCTACGGCGTGGCAGTGCTGACGCGCCAGCCGGCGGCGCGCGCGGTGAATCGTGCGCTGCCGGCGCGGCCCGATCGCGAGCCGCGCACCGAGCTGACGGTGGACGTGCGCACACGACCGGACGGACCGCTCCTGCACTTCACGAGTACGCATCTGGACCAGGGACGCGATCAGGAACACCGGCTCGCGCAGGCTGGCTTCCTGAACGACGTGCTGGCGACGAACGGCGACATGCCCGGCATCCTGGCGGGCGACATGAACAGCCGGCCGGACACGGACGTGATGCAGTTGCTGGCGGGCCGCTGGCTGGCGTCCTTTCCGGACCTGCCGCCGGTCGCACCCGATCGGCCGCGCGGCCTGGTCGACCACGTGCTGGCCAGGCCAGCCGAGGACTGGCACGCGAGCGAGACGCAGGTGATCGACGACCGGCTCGCCTCCGACCATCGCCCGCTGCTCGTCGTCCTCGAGTGGTCGCCGCCAGCAACGCGCTGAGTTCACGGCCATCAGTACGAAGCGGCCGACCTTCAGGTCCGCAAGATGGGCGCGCGATGAGCGAGCGGGCGCGCGAGGCTCCTGAGGAGCGGTCCGCTCACCGGGAGTCTACCCGACGCGGGCGAAGCCCTTCATCTGCAGGTTCAGCATCGACGTCATCGCCCACAGATCGATCTGGATATCCGGGTTGACGTCTTTCGCGTCGACCTTGCGGCCGCCCAGCGCCTGGCCACAGGCGCGGAACTGGACACCCGCCTGCTTCAGCGCGTGAATCAGCGCGATATTCGGGTTGTCCTTGCCGTAGCGCGCCTTGTACGCCTCGTTCGTCATCACGATGTCGAAGTCGGGATTCCGCTGGTGGAACATCACGACGAGATGACGATGGTTGGCCGGGACGTTGTACTTACCGAGCGTATTCAGGTACCGCGCGATCGTCGGCAGCATCGGGTTCACTTCGGCGTCGCGATCCTTCGCGCCGTTCGAGACGGAGAAGAGGATCTTGTAGTCGATCTTCGGGTCGGGCAGTTCGGCCGCGCCGGGCACGTCACGCGCCGGCTCGTAGCCGGGGACGAGCAGGGTGGACGTGGGATCGGCCGCGCTCATCGGGCTCGGGGAGACGAGCGAGAGCAGCAAGAGCGTCGCGGCGCCGACGGTCAGCAGGTTCTTCATTTCGGACTCCTCAGTGCCGTGCGGGAGTTGGACCCGCGAACGGCGTGGGGCGATTCTGCCTCAACTCGCGCTGCGCTGCACGTCTTCAGTTCAGCCGGGAGGCACGCCAGGAGCGCGGGAATGTGGCAGGCTGGCCGGTCGGATACTACTTGTTGCGGGCGGCCTGGACTTCGACTTCGAGCAGCGCGCCAGCCGTGACGAGCGCGGCCACCTGGACGGTCGTGCGCGCCGGCTTGTTCGGCTGATCGGCGGTGCCGAACTACTGGTTGTACGCGGCGTTCATGCCAAGCCCCTGCTCCTTCAGTCCGGCCGCAACCTTCTGGAACGCGTTGTCCGCCTGCTCGTTCGTGGTGCCCCACACGGACGGCGTGTTGGTGGCGCGGTCGATCAGGTCAGGCCGCGCGTGCCTTCGTGAGTGACGCCGTCCCTACTTCCCTTTCAGTTCGTCGATCCGCTTCTGGAGTCTCGGGTTCGGGAAGGTCTTCAGCACGCCCTCGAGCGCCGCCACCGCGGCCTCCTTCTGTCCAGCCGCCACGTAAGCATCGGCGAGCAGCGTCGCCTTGCGGAACGCCAGCACCCGGTTCTGGTCCGGCAGCTGAATCTGGCCAAGCGCGGCGAGCGCCGCCTGTGCATCCTTACGATCGAGGAGCGACGACTCCGCCGCCAGCAGGCGCAGTTCCGGATCGGCCGGGAAGCGGTTCACGGTGTCGACAATCAGCGTCGCCGCCTGTTCCGCCTTGCCCGCCTTGCGATCGGCAAGGGCCTGCTGGTAGGCGCCGGCAATGAACAGCCGCTCGACATCCTTCGGGTCGCCGGTGCGTATGCCGATGCCGCCGGCGTACGAGTAGACCAGGGCCCCGCCGTGCTCGCCGGCTTCATACACAGCGAACACCGCCGCAAGGCCGACCACCGCGGCGAGCCCGTGCACCAGCTTCACCTTCGGCGAACGCCGCAGCGCCAGCGCGGCCAGTTCAACCACGCCGAGCACGAGCAGGACTGTCTGCGCGAGTTCGCCCGCCTCTTCGTGCGCGACGACGGCCGGCCTCGATCCTGGCACGCGCTCGACGGGGCCGTGCGCGGCCGTGCCGGTCTGCACCGACACCACGGCGGACAACGCGGCCAGCACCAGCAGGGTGGTCGCCGCTGGACTGGCGAACGCCGGCTTACCGAGCAGTGACACCAGGCGGAAGGCGACACCGATGATGGCGAGGACGATTGTGAAGTGCACCACCTGAGGGTGCATGGCAGCGGGGAAGAATGCGAGCATCGCGCTAGTCTGCGATGAATGCGGCGGTCCTGCAAGGGCCGTCTCTGGAAGGGTGCGGGAGCGGCCGGAGCCACTCCCGCATGGTCGAGTCGAGGTGCGTCTTACTTGGTGACGTTGATGGTGAGGCTTTCGCCGCCGGTCAGCGCACCGTCGTCCGCGAGGGCGCGGATGACGTAGGTGCCGGGTTCGTCGAAGGTCACCTTCACGGGAATGCGGCCGTCGGCGGGCAGCGTCGGCGGCACCCAGATCGGCGCCCACGGCGAGTTTGCACCAGCACGGGTATCTTCCCACGGCTTGATCTGGTCGGGCGAGAAGGTCACATTGCCCGGGCCGCGGTAGACGAACCACGACAGGTGCAGACCGACGTTCTTGCCAACCGTGATGCGGGTGGGCGGCGACATCATGGCGCGCTGGATGCGTGCCTGCGCGATAGCCGCGGCGGCGGCGGGATCGCCGGCCGGGCGGGCTGCTGCTGCCGAACCGGAGTTCGACACCGCGGCGCCACCGCCACCACCACGACGCTTCGGGATGCCGTCGTCGGTGACGACTGCGGAGAGGTCGATCGACTGGCCCACCTTGGCCGTGCGGGTCTTCTCGCCGTCGATCTTCACGATCGGCACCTTGTTCGCACGGACTTCGGGGCTGCTCGAACCGGCACCGAGAGCGCCGGTTTCAGACGCCTTCACCACGTCGTCCACCTTGTAGTCCTCACGCAGCGACGCGTAGGCCTTCTCGGTGACACCGTTGGTGGTGAGCGTCCAGATGAGTTCGTCCTTGGTCGCGAACGTCGCCGGCACCTTCACGCGGAACACGAAACGGTTCCGGCGCGGCAGGAAGCGCGTGGGCTGGCCGAGGTCGGCGCCGAGGTTGCCAGGGCCGCTGAAACCGTTGTCCGGACCAACCGGGACGTTCAGTTGTTCCTCCCAGTTGCGGTTCATGTACCCGAAGAGGAAATACTTGCTGCCGTCCGGCTCTTCTTCCCAGCCTTCGTAGCCGGGAGCGACGTTCTGTCCGCTGTTGTAGCTGAGCGACTGGGCACCGGCAACCGCCGGCCACACGAGGAGTACGAGCGCACCAAGCAGGGCGCGAACCTGGTTCTTCATGGAATGGTTTCCGATCCTTCCTGACTGAGAGGCAACATCGCCACCGCCGAGAACGCGGACGACTCAGAGAAGCCTAACATCTCTGTGTCGTCCGCGTTCTCGTGGCGGCGAGTCCGGCGGGTCTTACTGCTGCTGACCCTGGTTCTGGGTCGGTCGCGGGGCGGCCTGCTGCTGCGCGACGACGCCGCAGAGCGGGCAGCCGAGCATGATGTCCTTGCCCGGGTTCTGCGCCACACGCGCCTTCATCTCTTCCTGGAACTGCTCGTCGGTCAGCGCCACGCGGTTGCCGAGGTCGATGAACATGTTCGTGATCGAGCGATTGCCCGAGCCCGACCAGTTGCGCGGGTCCGGCACGTTCTTGTTGCCGGGCGTGTTGTCGAAGTAGCCGATGATGTGCAGGATCGTGCCCTTGGGCAGCAGCGGCGCCGTGTCGTCAGAGTAGCTGTAGCCACGCACCCAGTTGTGGTCGTAGCCGACGCACGACAGCGTCTGGATGTTGTAGCCCCAGATCGCTTCCAGGCACATGCGGTTGCCAGGCGCGTGCAGGTGCGGTTCGAACGAGATGATCTTCGTCGGTTCGTTCAGCACGGTGTACGCGTGCAACTGCTGGTCCTTCTCCATCGCCTTGACGTCGATGTCGACGCCGTTGCCGAGGCCGAAGACCGCGCGCTTGTAGGTCGGCTTGTAGTCCTTCGGGGCCAGCTTGTAGCCGAACTCGAGGTGCGAGGTGACGTCCTTGCCGCTCGAGTGGGTGTGCAGCGAGTCCGAGAAGATGTAGGAGCCCTTCTTCAGGAGCACCGCCGACTTCGGATCGAAGTAGTCGGGGTTGCGACCCACTTCGTGCACCGGCCAGTTCACCACGTTGTCGCTGCCGACCACCGTCTCGAGATCGGTCGGTTCGTAGTTGGCGCCAGGCTGGGTGCGATAGATCAGGTGGTGCCACACGAAGAGGCCACCGACCGTGTCGCGACCGCCGTTATGCAGGGTGGCGTCGTTGACTTCCTTGATTTCGACCGCCAGCACGTAGCGATCGTCCTCGAGCGGAATCGCGACCGGCTCGATCTCACCCCACCAGTCTGGCGAGTTGGCCTTCACGATGATGTTCTTCGACTTGACGATCAGGTCGGGCGTACCGATGTGCCAGGTGTTGGCGTCGGCCCACTGACGCGGCGGCGGCATGTCCGCCGGGTTACCGCGCGGTGCACCGCTGTCGGCCCACTTGGCGACCTTCGCCACTTCGGCGGCGCTCAGTGACGGATCGTCCTTGTACTTCTGGATGCCGATGTTCTTCTCCATGTACCACGGCGGCATCACGCCGGCGTGCGGGCCGATGCCCGTGCGCGTCTTGATGGCGCGCGCCCATGGACGGACTTCCTCGTAGGTCGTCATCGGCATCGGGCCGCCGCCGCCGCCGCGGTGGCAGTTCTCGCAGCTGCGCTGCAGGATGGGGGCGATGTCCTTCGTATACGTCACGGCGGGCGCGGCCGTCTGCTGCGCGGTCAGCCCGGACGGGGCTCCGAAGGCCACGGCAGCCGCCGTCAGCCCGAGACCCAGCGTCCATCTCCAGTTCAGTGTCATCACTCTCTCCTTGTTCACGAGACCAGGCTCCCTTGTGGCGTGTTCGGTCGAACACTGGGAATGCGGAGCCGATGGGCAAGCCTCATGCCCGGGCAGAGCACGACAGATTTCGCGGGAATTCAGAAATGTCGCAGGACGTCGCGGGGAATTGTCCGGGGCGGCTGAGGGAAATTCCGCGGGGCGCGGATCGGCCTGAGCCCGGAAACAGAAACGGCCAAGTGACCCGATGGTCACATGGCCGCGTCAAGAGACGGTGTTGCAATGGAGAGCGGGGCGCGCGAACGCGCCCCGCAAAAGCGCCTAGCGCTTCTTGGCGGCCTTCTTGGCGGCCTTCTTGACAACCTTCTTGACAACCTTCTTCACGGCCTTCTTCACGGTCTTCTTGGCGGCCGTCTTCGCGGCCGTCTTGACAACCTTCTTCACAGCCTTCTTTGCAGCCTTCTTCGCCACTGATCCTCGCTTCCCGGCGCCCTTCGAGACGCTCTTTTGTTTCTTTTTTGCACCGACCGTCTTCTTGGTTGCCGGTGCGGTTTTCCTGGCGGGAGCAGCCTTCTTCTTCACTGCTTTCTTCCCACCCGACCGCGCGGGCGCTTTGCTGCGCCTCGCTGCCGCTTTGCGCGGAGCCGCCTTGGTCTTCGCCTTGGCTTTCTTCTTGGCCTTGGCTTTGGCTGGCTTCGCAGGCGCCGCGGGCTCATCGCCCGCATCGCCGGAGTCTGCCACGTCGAGATCGAGATCCAGTGCCTCGTCGGACGCGTCAGGATTGCTCAGGTCCGGTCCTCCGGTGAGATCGTCATCCGGAAGATCGATTCCGCCGTCATCAAAATCCGTCATGGTTACGCCTCGTCACACCTGCGTCGTACGTCTACGAAATCCGCGGCTGGTTTGCCGCGATCCACGCGCGCACCCACGCGGCGAGCGGGGTCTGCGTCACGCCGAACTCCGCAGCCAGCGCACTGCTGTCGAAGTCCGAGTCGAACCGGTCGTAGCCCGCCAGCAGCGACAGCAGCACATCGAGGATGCCGTCGACGTGTTCACCCGGCGCGACGTACCGCACGGGGATCGAACGTCCAAGTGCAGCCTCGTAGGTCTGCACCACCTCGGCCCACGTCACGGCCTTCGGTCCGCCGACTTCGAGCCGGCGGTTCCTGGCGACCGGGTTCATGATGGCGGCAACCGCGAACTGCGCCGCATCATGCTCGGCGATGTAGGCGTGGCGCCGTGTGCCTTCGCCTACCAGCACCACGTCGCGGTTGGCCATCGCCGGCAGGCCCACCACCTTGCCTGGCCACGACTCCATGAAGGCGTTCGGCGCGAGCACCGTCCACGCCATCCCGCTGGCCTTCAGGTATTCTTCGTTCTCGGCCTTCACCTTGACGAACGGGATCGGCGAGTCCACCGACGCGCCGTAGACCGAGGTGAAGACGAAATGTCCGGTGCCCGCCTTGGCGGCCGCGTCGATCAGGGCACGCGTGCCCTGCAGGTCGACCGCGTCCACGGTGTCCTCGCCGCCGCGGCGAGCCGCGTTGGCCGTGGTCACTACCGTATCGGCGCCAGCGCACGCGGCCTCCAGCGAGGACGCATCCTTCAGGTCGCCAATCGCGATCTCGGCGCCCATGCGGGCCAACGCGCCGTACCCCGATCCACGGCGGCAGAGGGCGCGAACCTTCACGCCCTTCGACAACAACTCGCGAACGATCCGTCCGCCCAGTTGTCCCGTGCCGCCGACCACCAGAACCATGCCAAACACCTCCGCGTCGCGTCTTCCTGAACGCGACGTGCACGACTGTACAGATTTCTTCTGCTGAGTACAACGAATATCTTGCGTCCGCGCGCGGATCGTGATCACGATCGCGACGCGTATGCGCGCCTACTCGATCGCGCCTGTTGCATTCAACTGGCCTCACGGAGTTGCGATCACGCAGGCGACCGCGACCTTCGCGAGGAAGATCTCTCGTCCCACCAACCGCTCGACGCTCAGATCGACAGCGAGCGCCCCTTCAGCTCGCGGTGATTGAGTCCCGCGGCGCGATCGAGTTTCGCGACGATCGGCGGCAGCTCCACTTGCACGCGCCATTCATCGGCGCGCCCGCCGGCCGCGGCGAATGCGTCCTGCCATTCCTGCCACCACGGCGCGACGAATCCTGCCAGCGGCTCGACGATGAGCACGCGGCCGCCGGCGCCGGCATGCGCGAGCAGGCGCGTCCGCAGCGCGTTGCGCTCCGCGTCGTCGACGATCTCGTTCACCGCAAACGCCAGCAGCACACCGTGCCCGCGCTCGTTCGGCGGCGGCGCCCCGCGCGTCGCCCCGCGCGCTTTGCCGCGCTCGCTCGGCTGTCCCGCCATCGTGACGTGCGTCAGGTCGTCGACGCGGAACGTCGCACGCACACTCAGGTCGGCGCAGGTGCGGCGCGCCTCGTCGATCGCCCAGGGATGACGGTCGATGCCCATCACGCGCGGCGGCGTTGCGCACGCGGTGGCCCAGCCCGCGCCAGAGGCGCCGGTGCCACACCCGAGGTCGACCACTGACTCGATTGTGGTGAACGGACGCCCGAGTCTCGCGACGATGTGCTGCACGAGCAGGAAGTGCAACGGGCCGTAGAAGAGAGCGAACGCCGCCCGCTTGCCGGCGCCGGCGAGTGCCGCGCCCTCCTTCAATTTGGCGCGCCGCTCTACATAGGTGGACGACAGAGCCCTTAGAGAACGCGACACTTCCGGGAATGTCAGATCGGCCAACTGCCGCGCTTCGAGCGCTGCCATCCAGGTTTCCACTCGCTCGTTCACGCTGTCCCTCTCTCGGCGATTCGCGGTGCCACCGACCGGGTGGCGCCCGCCGGAATCGCGATTGCTCTGGCTCGCATCGTCGTGCTGTCTCGACAACAGGAGGTATTGATGCGTACGTTCCGTACGGTGCTCGTTGCCCCGCTCACCTTCACGCTCGCGCCCACGCCAACCGCGGGGCGCTGAATCGTCCCGACGGGCGCGCGGTGGCGGCGCGTCGACGGTGGTGATCTCGACGACCAGCCTGGTCGGCTCCGCGGCCGCGCTGCGCATCGCACTCGACGCGAAGTGCCCACCGATGCGACTCATCGAAGCGCGCCCTCAACGCTATCACTACGCCGTGGCGATCGGCGTCGATGCCGACCGAGTTCTGGATGCTGCGCCGTACGCCGTCGTCGGACACGACAGCTGCAATCGTCGGCCAGTCGCGTTGTACGCCCCGGTGGCTTCTGGTATAACGACTCGACCGTTGCTCCACTCACCTGAATTCGGGCGCCATGTGGCTGACATCGACTCGGCGGCGGACGACAGTCGTCCCACTCGTAAAGGGCTGCCTCCTTCGTATCGGATGCGGGCAGATCGGCACTATGTCGACCTGATCGCCTCGCACGACCACGTGCCTTCTGCGACACCATGGTCCGAGCGCGCGTTCGACCCTGAGTGGCACGACCGGCCCGGCGGGGGCGACAGTTCCGCAATCCTGACCCCGCGCGGCTCGCGCGTCGGCCTCACCCTCACGGCAGGCGCATGATCAAGTCGCCAGTATCGATTCGTACCTGGACCCAGAAGGCGCGGGCCCGCTTCAACGATCCCTCGCGCAGACGCGGGCTCCTCGTCGCCTTCGAAGGTCCCGACGGCTCGGGCAAGACGACCCAGCGCAAGCTGTTCAAGACCTGGCTGAAGTCCGAGGGCTACGACGTCGTCACGACGAAGTGGAACTCGTCGGACCTGATCAAGCCGATCATCCGCACGCGCAAGGCGGTTCGCTCGCTGAGCCCCGAGGAGTTTTCGCTGCTCCACGCCGCCGACTTCCGGCACCGCGTCGATCACGAAGTGCTGCCGGCACTCTGGGACGGCAAGCTCGTGATTGCCGACCGCTTCCTGTTCACCGGGCTGGCGCGCGACGTGGCGCGCGGTCTCGACCTCGACTGGGTGCTGCGCCTCTACCAGCCGCTGCTGTGGCCCGACATCGTCTTCTACTTCTCGGTGTCACCGGGTACGTCGAGCAAGCGCGTGTCCGCTGTGCGCACGCCGAACTATTACGAGGCGGGTCAGGACGTGACGCAGGTTGAGGACCCGACCGAGAGCTACCAGCGCTTCATCACCCGCGTCATCCGCGAGTACGAGTCGCTGGCGCTGATCTTCAACTTCATCACCGTCGACGCGGAGCAGAGCATCGGCGAGCAGCACCACGCGATTCGCCGGATGTTCCGCGAGTGCGAAGCGCGCCCCTGGTCGGACTGGAATGCTGACGCGTTTGGCGAATGGCTGGCAGGCAGGAACCGGGAGCGATGACGACGATGCCCGGCACGCTGGTCGCCATCGATGGTGTGAACGGTGCCGCAGTGGACACCACGGCGCGTACGCTCGCCCGCGAACACCGCAAGGAGCGCGCGGCCGTGTCCGCGTGGGACGCGTCCGGTATCTTCGGCGAGTTGATGGTGGCGGAGGAAGACGCCGGGCTGCCGTCGGCCCGCACGCTTATCCTGCTCTACGCGGCCGACCTGGCCTTCCGCCTGCGGTGGGAAGTGAAGCCGGCGCTCGACCAGGGGCGCCTGGTCGTGGTTGCGCCCTACGTGAACACCGCCATCGCCTTCGGCCGGGCCGCAGGGCTGGATGCGAAGTCGCTCCGCGAGATGTTCTCGTTTGCCCCGCTGCCGGACCAGTCGCGCATCGTCGAGACCGCCGCGTCGCGCAGCCTGTCTGACCGCACCGGCTTCGTCGAGTTTGCCAGCGACCAACTGCTCGGCGCGAAGTCGAAGGCGGTGCGGCGCGAACTCGTGATCCGCGCGGCACGCACCCTCAAGACGATTTCGGTCCTCAAGAAGCGCGGCTAGAGAGGGTCCGGCTGAAGCCGGGCACGACATCCTGACCCGCCGTACGTAGTGTCCGGCTTTAGCCGGACCCTCGATCCCTACAGCGCGATCTGCGCGCGGAACACGGTGCTCCAGAACTTCGTGCCGCCATCGAGCAGTGGCGTGCGGCCGTTATCCTGCAGCTCTTCGTGAATCGCGTTCATCTGCAGCTTCATCCAGCGGTTCAGGTACCAGTTCACGCCAACCGTGAACGCCTTGTCGCCGTTGGGCAGGACGACTTCGGCGCGCGAGTTGCTGAACGCCGGTTCGCCGGTCTCCTTGCTGTCGAACCACATGCGCTCGAAGCGCGCGGCAACTTCGATGGCGCCAACGCCGCCCATCAGCAGCGGATGCTTCGGCTCGACCGGCCGTTCCTTCTTGTCGCCGGTCAGCACCCACGTGCCCTGGACGTACCAGGCGCGCGCGCGCACCGCGTTCAGGTTGTTGCCGCGCAGCCCCTGCGCGTCGCGCGCGTCGGTGACGGCCATGTACTCGGCGCGCGCACCGAACTGATGGTCGGTCCAGTCCAGATCGACGCCGTAGCGGTTGCGGTTGCCGCGCACGAAGACCGGTTCGAAGAACGTGTATTCGGACATCACCGTGCGGCCACGCAGGCCGTTCGGCAGCTCCGAGTCGTCGGTGACCTCGGTCGTGGCGTAGTTCGCGCCAAGCTCGGCCTTGTCGAGATTCAGCAGCGTGATGGCGGCCAGCGGCGTCGCGGTGACGCGGGCCGCAATCGTGCGGTCGCCACCTGCCACTTTGTTCGACCGTGCGTTGTCGCCGTCGTGCTCGAAGTAGCCGACCGCATAGGTGAAGGCGCGATCGAACATCCGGCCGCGCACCATGCCGCCGGTGTCGCGCGCCGGCGCCAGGTAGCTGCCACCGAGCGAGCGGTAGACGAAGTCGTTGTTCGACACGCCGGTGAGCTGGTCGAGGCTGAACGGCACCTTGAAGCGGCCACCGCGCACCTGAAGGGCGTCGGCGAACTTCACTTCACCGTAGACGTCGCGCCACGCGTTCTTCTGGGCCTTGGCGTTCACCTTCAGGTCGCCCGCGTCGGTCATCTCGCGCTCGATGCTGAACTGGAGCACCTTGAACAGCTCGCCGTCGACGCCGATGCGCGCGCGCGTGAGCTGCAGGTCGTCGAAGTTGTTCGGGTCGTCGCCCGGAAACATCTTGTCGCCCTGGAGCTTCACGCCGAAATCGAGGCGCAGCCACTTGCCCGCCCGCAGCGACGGGTGGTCCTTCCAGACAAGGCGCAGCCCCTTCGACTCCCCGTTGTCGGCCTGGGCCGCGGCGGCTGAGGCTGTGGCTGCCGCGGTCGATATGGACACGGGGGGCGTGGTGGGCGCCGCCGCCGTCGTGGCGACGGGCGATGCGGCCGGAGCCGGTGCGGGCGCCGGTGATTCAGCGAGGGCGAAGAGCAGGGCAAACGGAGCAATCAGCACGAGGCGCCTCCTGCGGCGGCCGGCACAGCGCCGGGCAGACCCGCGGTCACACCGAGGGTTCGGAAAAGAGACTGGATGTCGGATACGACGACCGGGTCGGTGGTTTCAATCGCCACCTCCCGCCGAAAGTCGAGACTCAGCGCAGTCAGCGCCAGGCTGCCAATGACGACGCGGCATCCATCGATCAGCATGATCTTGCCGTGCGACTTGAGGTCGCCGACGCGCTCCGCGCCGTGCACGTGCACGGTGACGCCGGCCGCACGCCGCTCGTCGAGCAGCCCGAGGATGCCAGGGTCGGACAGCTTCGGGTCGATCAGCAGGATGCTCGACGTGGCCTGCTGAATGAGGTCGGTGAACTGCCGGCGCGCCCGTTCCGGTCCGAGGATGAGCCGTGACGGCAGCGAGTCTGGCGCGGCAATGCCGTCACGGTCGGTGGCCAGCAACTGGCGCAAGCCGCCGATCACGTCCGGGTCCCAGGTGATGACGATGGCGTCGGAGGTGCGGGCGAAGCACTTCTTCGTGAAGTTCAACGACGCCACCAGCGCGGGACCCTCGTCTGCCACCACGTACTTCGCGTGGTACTTCACCACCGGGTCGTCGTAGGCGTGCACCGTGGCGCCGGTGTCTTCGAGACGCTGCCACAACTTGCGCAGCGGCTTCTTGCCCCCCTTGGCGCGCGACGTGACCACCACCTCGACGTCCACACCGCGTCCCACGGCCGCGCGCAGCTCGCGGAAGATCTCCTTGTCGTTGCAGCGGAACAGCGACAGCGAGAGCCGGGACCGGGCGTGACGGATCACGTCAATCACCGCCGCTCGGCGCTCCGGAGCGTTCAGGACGACTCGGTCTGGGGGCAACATCAGGGCGAATCGAGACTATAGCAGCTAGTGGCAGACCTGCGTGCCGCTGTCGCCGGCGCCGCTGACCGGCAGGAACTCCCACTGGTAGCGATCGCTCGAGAGCGTCAGCTTCATGACTCCATGCGCCTTCAGGCGCGTCTCACTGTTCGCCCGCACGCTCTGGAAGTCGTACAGGGGAACGCCGCCAGTGCCGACGATGAACTGCCGGATGCCACGCGCCGTGTCGAGCGCCCCTTCCGGGTTCTGCGGTGCGAAGCGCTCGTACAGGTGTTCGTGTCCCACCATGACGAGTTCGGCGTTGGCGTCATACAGCACCTGGTAGAGCTGCTTGGCGTAGGTGCGGATCGACGCTTCGCCGGCATTCACGGCGTTCGGTCCCGACGAGAAGAGCGGATGGTGCCAGTAGGCGAGCGTGCACCGGGCCGTGGTGGCCGCCAGGTCGCCGCGCAGCCAGGCGAGTTGCGCCGCGCCCGACTCCGGCGTGTTGCTGTTCAGGGAGATGATGTGCCACGCCCCGAGGTCGAAGGAGTAGTAGCCCTGACCGGCCGCTCCGGCATTCGCGCCGAAGTAGTCGTAGTACGGCGCGGCGCCGGCGGTGCCGTAGTCGTGGTTGCCGGGCGCCGGGCGCGTGCGCGACTTGTGGCGGCCCCACGACGGCTCGTAGCAGTTCTGGAAGTCGACCCTGGCTCCAGTTGGATAGGCGTTGTCGCCGAGCGTGAACACCGTGCCGCCGATGCCGTCGATCTGGCGGGCGGTCGCCTCGGCGTTGCCGCCGCAGATGGCGATGTCCCCAGCGCCGACAAACACCTCCGGACCCACCGGCACCGGTGTCGGGTTCGGATTCGACGGACCTGGCACGGTCGGACTCGTCGGCGTGCCGCCCGACTTGCCGCCGCCGCTGCACTGGACGGTGACGAGGCAGGCGACGAGCGCGAGCGCCGCCGCAGGCCAGCGCGGATCGAGCGTGACGCGAGCAGTGGTGCGCGCCATCAGTACCGGACCACGGCCGCAAACTGCAGGCGGCGCTTCGGGAATGCGCTCACCGGCTGGCCGAATAAGGGCGACGACAGGGCGCCCACGTACTCATCGTCGTTCGTGGTGCTGAGGACGTTGAAGCCCTCGGCCCGGAGCTCCAGCGTGCGGGTGCCGAACGGCACGCGGCGCGCCAGCGCGAGGTCGATGTTGCGGTAGCCGTCGGTCTTGCCGGTGTTGCGGCCGCCCGGCCGCGCGTCGTTCTGCGTCGTCCCGTTGCGGTCGTCGCCCCAGGTGATGTTGTAGGGGCGGTTGCTGCGGAACTGTCCGGCGGCCGATAGCGTCCAGCCGCCGAAGCCGGCGCCGCGCGACGGCAGCTGCCAGGTGAGACCGGCAGTGACGCTGTGGCGGACGTCGTTGTCGGCGCGCGCCTTCTCCGCCGCGATGTCGTGGCTGTCCTCTGGCAGCTGGTTGTTCGCCATGTCGCGCGCGCGGGCCAGCGTGTACGACGACACGAGCATCAGCGCGCCAACCGACCGATCGACCTTCACCTGCAGGCCGCGGTACCAGCTGCGCCCTTCGTTCCCGAGCGAGAGGATCTTGCGGTAGCCGCCGGCACCGGGAACTGCGGGGCGCGTCGCATCGGCGAGCGCCAGGCTGCGGAAGACCGGCTTGTCCGCCGAGGCCGGCGCGTTCACGTCGACGAGGCTCATGAGGTCGTGGCCCTCGAGCAAGACGAAGTCGGCGGCGACGTCGAAGCCGAGCAGCTGGTGCTGGACGCCGACAGCCGCCTGCACCGCGTACGGATTGCGGAAGCCCGGGTCGATGACGTAGACGTCGCGCGGCACCTGCGAGAGCACGGCGGAGGTGAGTACGGCCGGATAGACCGGCATCAACGGCGACCCCTGATTGAGGGTGATCAGGGCGGCGCCGCCCGGCCCTTCCAGCTCGGCCCGGTTGGCGTAATAGAGCAGGTGCTGCTGGGTGTAGAGCCCCGCGCCGCCGCGCACACCGAACGCCCCGCCGAACGGCGTCCACAGCGCACTGAGGCGCGGCTGCAGGTTGTTGCGATCGGCCGCGGCGTTGTAGCCGCTGACGTTCCGGATGCGCTCGATGTCGTAGCGCGCCCCGACGTTGATGGCCAGCCGCGGTAACGCGCGCCATTCATCCTGGACGAAGAAGAACGACGAGATGCTGCGCGGGTCCGCATCGGGCGCGCCTGGCGTCTGCGTCAGCCCTTGCACAAAGGCGTAGGGCTGCGGATAGAGCGAGGGGGGACCGGCGAAGTAGTACGCGCCGCGACCGAACGGCAGCGACTCGTTGTGCGCCCGCACGAACTTGAAGCCGATGCCCATCTTCACGGCATGCGGGCCGGCCGTGTGCGTGAGCGTGTCGGCCCCCTCGTAGGTGTCCTCCGGCGTCGCGCCAAATCCGTACGGCCCGAGCGTGGACCCCTCGGTGGAGTAGCCGGCCCGCGACACGTAGACCGACGGCTGCAGGTCGGTGCGCCGGTCGGTGTAGCGCGCCAACTGGAAGCGCGCCTGGTTCAGGATGTGGGTCGAGACGAGCTGCGTGGCCGTGACGAGCACGGTGTGCACGTCGTTGCGGTACTGCATCCCGGTGCCAGGCAGCGAGAGCCCGCCGCTCTCGTTCAGCCACGCGAAGCGCTGCCCGTTGTAGCGAACCGACACCAGATCGTTCGAGCTGAGTCGGTGATCGATCTTGAAGAACGCGAGGTGTTCGTCCTCGTTGTTCGGCACCGTCGTCTGCGGCGCCGCCGGCGACACCACGACGTTGCTGGAGCGGGCGCGGCGGCCTTCGTAGTTGGCGAAGAAGAACGTCCGGTCGCGCGTCACCGGACCTCCCATCGTCGCGCCGAACCGGGCCGTGGTCCCGCCCAGCTTGTCGGGCGCGAACTCCGGTTGGTCGTTCAGCACTCCCGCCTGTCCGAAGAACAGCACCGACCCGTGACGCTCGTTGCTGCCCGACTTCGTCACCGCGCTCGTCACCGACGCCATCGACTCGCCGAACTCCGGCGTGAAGCGGCTGTTCTGCACCTGCACTTCCTGGATGGCTTCGAGCGAGTAGCCGCTGTAGAACGTGCGCGCGGCGCTGCGCCACTTGGAGAAGTGGCTCGCACCGTCGACCAGCACGTTGTTCGCCCAGTAGATCTGGCCGTTCGGGCTTGGCGCAACCGGGTTGCCGGTGAATCCTGGGGTGAGCGAAGCCAGCGCGATGAAGTCGCGGCCGATCAGCGGCACACTGTGCACCAGCCGATCCGGGATGGTTTCCTGGATCGACGATCGCTGCTGTTCGCGAATCGTCGTCCGGGCCGTGACCGACAGCGTCTCGCTGGTCGCCGGAATGAGGAGGAAGCGGATGGTGTCGCGGCCGTTCGGCGTCAGCGTGACGCTGGTGCGGCTGACCGTGGCGAACCCTTCGAGTTCCGCGCGCAGTTCGTACGGAACGCCAAGCGGAAGCCCCTCGACAAGGTACTCGCCGTCGGCGCCGGTGACGGTCGACCGCTGGATCCCGGCGTCTGCGCTGACCACCGTGACCGTCGCGCCAGGAAGCCCGATGCCGGTGGACGCGGACACACTGCCGGCGACGGATCCTGTGACGGGCTGGGCCCAGACGGGCTGGCGCAGCATCACCACCACCAGCAGCAACAGCGAAATGCGAACTGCCCTCATGACACCTCTCGGACGTCGAACTGGCATTCTACGCCCGACAGGCAGTGCTTCGTACCCGCCGCGCCACCGATTAGAAGCGGAAGAAACGGTTCACCTTCACGATGAACGCCCGGTTCTGCAGGCCGGGGGCGCCCGTGGGGCCGTCGCTGTTCCGCTCGTCGTTGTAGACGACGAAGATTTCGCTGCCTGGGCGATACTCCCAGCGCAGGCGCGCGTTGGTGCTGACGATGTGGGTGCTGGAGTTGTACTGGACCAGCGCACTGGCGAACAGCAGCGGTGTGGCCGTGAACGTCACCCGCGACCCGATGAGCCGGGACGAGAACGACCCGGCCGGCAGGTCGATCCAGTTGAGGGTGACCGTCGGCTCCATCGACAGCCGCGGCGAGAAGAAGATGCGCGAGCGGTTGAAGGTGAGGCCCGTGCGGGTGCCGTTGTAGAACTGGCCCCTCTCGAGCAGCACGTTGCCCGAGAACCGACGCTGCTGCCCCAGGTTGTAGCCGATGCGCCCGACCGTGAAGTCGTAGCCGCCCACCGGAATGCGGGCGCCTGGCACCACCGAGAAAGCACGGGTAATCAGCTCGTAGTCCGCGAGGAGTCCCACCTGGAAGCGGTCGCTGTTCTGGAACTCGACGCCGAACTCGGCGTCGGTCAGCCGCGTCGTGAGACGCCCGGCGGCATCCTCGATGGAGGTGAACTGGCCGATGGTCGAGAACTTCCGCACCGCCGCGATCGACGTCGGACGGGGGCTGAAGCGCACCTGCCCGTAGTTCTTCCGCATGTCGGTCCGGCGCAGGAACCCGACCTCGGGGTTGAAGTTCGGATCGACGGCCAGGCGCTCGAGTTGCAGACCATAGCGATCGCCCGCGTACTCCATCTGCGCGCGGTAGCTCGAGGTCTGGTCCGACACTCCCTCGGTGCGGGTCTGCGCGACGTAGGTGGCGACGGTCAGGTTGGTGAAGAACGCGAACGTGCCGTCCACCCCGTAGGTCTGGTTCGAACCGGTGCCGGTTTGTGACCGCGATCGGGATGTGGCCAGCAGGCCGACGCTGCTGCGCCGCAGCAGGTCGCGCTTCACGCGCACGACCGAGAAGTTGGTGGAGGGCGCAGCCAGCGCCTCGTCCTCCTTCGTCTGCATGTTCACGACGCCGAGCTGATAGCGGCCGACGCGGCCGGTGACACGGCCGCCGCCCCAGATCGGCACTTCGCGTCCACCTGAGAGCCCGATTCGACGGCTGTAGAACAGCAGTGGCACATCAGAGGTGGCGCTGTTACCGGTGCCGCCCGAGTTGTTACCGAACGTGAAGATGCCCTGGTTCTCGAGGAAGAAGTCGCGCTTCTCCGGAAAGAAGAGGCTGAAGCGGGTGAGGTTCACCTGCTGCTCGTCGGCCTCCACCTGCGCGAAGTCGGTGTTGTAGGTGAGGTCGGCGGTGATGTTCTGCGTGATGCCGTACTTCGCATCGACGCCGACGTCACCATCGAGCACATTCGACCGTGCCGGCGCTGCGACGTTGTCGGTCGTCAGGCTGCCGATGGCGTACGGCTTCAGCTCGATGTTGCGCGTCAGCGGCGGCGCTTCGAGCCCCACCACGCTCGCGTAGAGCGAAGCCGAGAAGTCGGCGCGGCCCATGCCGAAGGCCGGCGGCACCTTGGTGAGGTACGCGATCTCGTTCTTCCACTTGTTCGTGCGGCGCGCCTGGAAGCCCCAGTCCTGCACGGTGCCAGGCGCATAGCGGATCGACTTGAACGGGATGGCCGCCTCGATCGTCCAGCCGCCGTCGAACGTCCCCGCCACGAGGTTCCAGACCGGATTCCAGTCGGCGCTGTACTGCCGCTCGTTCGTGCTCTGGCCGTCGGTGCGGGCGCCGAGCGAGTTGGCCTCGAACTGGAACGAGCTACGACGGTCGCGGTAGGTGTCGAACCCGAAGCCGACCGAGTCGCCCTGCCGGATGTTGCCGCTGTCGCGGCGCATCTCGTTGGCGATGGTCCGCTCGGGCGCACTCTCCCAGGCCTTGACGCTGACGTAGACGTTGTCCTTGTCGTAGAAGATCCAGACCTCGGTCTTCTCGGTCGCGGTCTCGCCGCCGTTCGGCTCCATCTGGATGAAGTTCGAGGCCGGCTGCACGCTGGCGTAGACCGCTTCGTCGAGCTTGCCGTCGACGTGCATCGCTGCCGTCACCCGCACGGCACGAATTGTTGCCCGCCCCTCATCGTCGCGCGACAGCGTCTGCGGCAGGACCGGCGCCGGCGGGCCGGACGCGGGCGGCGCCTGGGCGCGAACCGTCGACGGCCAGAGCACGGTGGCTGCGAGCAGCGCAGCCGCAAGCGGCCATGCAGCACGGGAGCGCGAACACCGAGGGGCAGGAAGCACCAACATCACGGGCCGCAGAGTACTACCTTCAACAGGAAGTCGTAAGCGCGATCGCGCCTCAGAGGGCGTGCAGGTCGGTGTCTTTCGTTTCCTTCGTGGCGAGCAGGCCCACCAGCGTCAGCGCCGCCGCCACGGTGAGGTAGTAGCCGACCCACGGCAGCCCCCAGTGCGTCGCCAGCCAGGTGGCGATGTACGGTGCCAGCGACGCGCCGAAAATGCCGGCGAGGTTGAAGGTGAGCGAACTGCCGGTGTAGCGCACCGAGGTCGGGAAGAGTTCGGACAGCACCGTCCCGAGCGGGCCGTAGGTCATGCCCATCAACGCGAGGCCAATGGTGAGGGTGAGAATCGTGCCCACGGTCCCGGCCTGGAACAGCGGTCCCATGACGAACCCGAAGAGGCCGATCGCCACGGTCACCCAGATCATCGTGCGGCGGCGTCCGTGCTCCGCGATCTTTGCCGAGATGGGAATGGCGATGCCGAAGCAGAGGATACCGAACAGCTGGAAGATGAGGAAGCGGTTGCGCGTGTAGCCGAGCGCGCTCGTGCCCCACGACAGCGTGAACACGGTCATCAGGTAGAACAGCACGAAGGTGGCGAGCGAGGTGAGCGTGCCGGCGATGAGCGCGCCCCGGTGCGACGTGAAGACGGTGACGACCGGCACCTTTACCCGTTCGCTCTCCTGCACCTTCTGGAACACCGGCGTCTCGGTGATGGTGAGCCGCACATAGAGCCCGACGATCACGAGCGCGGCGCTGGCCAGAAACGGCAGGCGCCAGCCGAAGGCGAAGAACTGCTCGTCGGTGAACAGTGACGACAGCAAAAGGAAGATACCGCCGGAAAAGAAGAAGCCGATCGGCGCACCCAACTGCGGGAACATGCCGTACCAGGCGCGCTTCCCTGGCGGCGCATTCTCGATCGCCAGCAGCACCGCCCCGCCCCACTCGCCGCCAAGCCCCAACCCCTGACCGAAGCGGCACAGCGCCAGCAGGATCGGCGCGGCAATCCCGATCGACGCATACGTCGGCAGCAAACCAATCCCCACCGTCGACACGCCCATCGTCAGCAGCGCCGCCACCAGCGTGGCCTTGCGGCCGACACGGTCGCCGAAGTGACCGAAGAAGGCCGAGCCGATCGGCCGCGCGAAGAACGCCACCGCGAACGTGGCGAGCGACGCGAGCGTGGCCGAGGCCGGGTCGGTCGACGGGAAGAACAGCTTCGGGAAGACCAGCACCGCCGCCGTCGCGTAGATGTAGAAGTCGAAGAACTCGATGGTGGTGCCGATCAGGCTGGCGAAGAGCACCTGCGCCGGGCTGTTGAGCGGACGCACGGGCACGGCGAAGGGCGGTGTCATGGTCGTTCAGGATACTTCAGGGCAGCGAAGGGAGACCTCACGAAGGGCACGAAGGACACGAAGGCTTCACTTGAAACGCGTCGTGACCCTTCGTGGTCTTGGTGAGGTGGGTCCCTGGCCGGATGGTCGGGTCGGGGTCAGAACTCGATGCTGAACCCCGCCTTGATCAGTCGTCCGCGCTGGATGCTGCTGACGCGGCCGTAGGTCGGTCCGAGCTGCGTCACACGGCCGAGGATCGAAGCCGCGTTGGTGAGGTTGTAGAGGTCGACGCGCGGCTCGAGCTTGAGGGTGCCGATCCGCCAGAACTTCCGGACGCTCATGTCGACCGAGGTGACAGCCGGCAAGCGCGTCGTGCCTCGCGGCTCCACCGTCAACGTTGTCGCGCCCTGCGTCAGCGCCACGGTGTTGTTGCCCACCGATACCGTCGTCAGTTCCGGGAAGCCCTGATAGTACTGCGCCGTGACGCTCAGCGACAGCTGGTAGGGGAAGTCATAGACGCCAGATGCGCGGTAGGACCACGGGACGTCGTTGCCGACCAGCCCGCGACGGAACGCGAAGTTGGGGTTGTTGAGGTCGCTGGCCACGCCGGCGATGTCACCCTCGGTCCTGCCGAAGCTCGCGCCGCCGGTCACCGACCAGTGCTGGCTCATGCGCTTGTTCACACTGATGTCCGCGCCGTTGAAGTCCGAGTCGAGCTCTCCGTAGTTGCCCCACAGGATGTCGTTGCGCCCCCGCAGCGCCGGCGCCTGGTTGTAGACCGTCACGGCTCGTCCGGAGTTCGCCTCGGTCACCTGCACCGGAATGTAGCTGTCTGTCGGGACGGCCATGTTCTTCGAACCGATGTTGCGGCGCGTCTGCCGATGTGTGTAACCGACGGACACGACCATGTTGCCCGGGATCTGCCGCTGCAACTCGAGGCTGTACTCGTTCGACACCGGCCACTGCAGGTCGTCGGTGTACCGGTTGTTCACGCCGAAGGCGAAGCCGCTCGAGACGCCCAGCTCGTTGATCTGCGGGACGAGGTCGCCATTGAAATCGCAGCCTGACGTCTGCCCGGCCGCGCACACGGTCCACACGCGCGTGTCGCTCGTCGCGCCGAGCGGGTTGAGCCGCAGCACGTTCTGCAGCGTGACCGGCTGGTTGTAGCGGCTGGCCGCGAACTTCAACGCCGTACGTCCATCACCGAAGACGTCGTAGACCACCGACACGCGCGGCGCAAACGCCTTGAAGTCCGGTGCCCCGGTGATCTCGCCGAAGCACTGCTGCCGCACGAACACCGTCTCTGCCTGGCAGGCGGCCGGCTGCCACCCGTAGTTGCTCTCCCAGCGAAGCCCCAGGTTCACGGTCAGCTTCCTGGCGGGCGTCCACTTGTCCTGGATGTAGAGCCCCTGATCGCGATACGACGGCTCGTAGGCGACAGGAATCCTGGTGGAGGTCGAGGTAATCGGCACGTTGTAGGTGTTCACGGAATCGGGTCGCCCATTGCGGTACACGGCGCGCATGCCGGAGGTCGACCAGGTGGACGACTTCTGCACCGCGGTCATGAACTGGTAGCCGAAGCGGACATCATGACGACCGGTAAAGAAGCTCACGCTACTGATCGCCTGATCGCGGAAGGTCGCCAGGTCGCGGTAGGTCGGCAGCGCCACGGTGTAGGTGTTGGTCACCGCGTCGAAGCGCGAAATGTCGCCGGCCTTCACCTCCGGCTCCTGGCCGAACTTGTCGTCCGCCCGGAAGCGGTTCACGGATGCATCGACGACGATGCGGTTGCCGATGGTCTGGGTGTACTTGACCTGGTGAATGTCGGGGTACTTGTCATTCAGGTTGCGCGCGCGGCTCTCGGCAAACGTGCCGCCACCGTTCCGGTGGCCAATGAGCTTGTATTGCAGGTTGTTGAAGTACGAAAGCTGAATGTTCTTCGTCGCCTGCCACGACGCTTTGGCTGACGTCGTCCACATCAGGTTGTCGTCGAGCACCTGGCTGCCGTTCGGGTCGTAGTTGCCGAGGAGGTACTGGTCGAGTCCCTGGCGATGCCACGCCGCCGAGAACCACAGCTTGTCGCGTATGACCGGTCCGGACAGCCACGCGCCGGCATCGTAGATGTGCAGGATGTCGGCACCGGGCACCAGATTCGGGTTCGCGGCAAGTGCCGCCGCCGGCACCGCCGCGAGCAGTTGGGTGCGCAGCGCAGGCGAGTAGTTCGCAGAACCCATCGACCGGTTGGCGCCGTTGAACATCATGCCGCCGTGGAAGCGGTTGGTCCCCGTGCGCGTGATCATGTTGAAGATCAGTCCGCCCTTGGACGACACGGCGGTGCCGGCGCTCCCCATCTGGTAGTTCGTCTCCTCGAACACGTACGGGTCCAGGTACATGATGGCCTGCGAGCCGTTGCCGTCGAGGTTTGAGACGTCCATGCCTTCGATGAGGTAGGCGTTCTCGCTGCTGGTGCCGTGCACCGTGGCCGTAGACTGCAGAAACGACTCGGAGCCGCCGACGTCCACCTTGCCGAGCACGACGCTCGGAATGACGCGCGCGGCCGCCCAGACGTCGACGCGGTTTGGCAAGGTGTCGAGGACCTCGCGCGTGAGCACCGTCTGGCGCATCGCGGAGGTGGTATCGAGCAGCGGCGCTTCACCGCTGACCGTGATGCCTTCCTCGAGGCCGCCGATCTCGAGTTTCAGGTCCACGCGCGCGGTTGCGTCGGCGGTGACCGCGATGCGTTCCTGCGTGACGGGACGGAAGCCCTGGATTTCGGCGCGCACGCGGTACGTCCCTGGCACGAGACGAACAAACTGGAAGGTGCCACGCTCGTCGGTCGTGGCTGTCTGGTTGGCGCCAATGGTGCCGGCCGGACTGGACAGGGTCAGAGTCACACCAGGGAGCACTGCCCCCGACGCGTCCGCAATCGTGCCGCCGATAGCGCCGACACCTTGCGCGCTGGCCGGCATCACCGAACAGGCCCACAACAGCATCGCCGTACACGCACCCGCGAGGACTCTGGCGTTCATGCTCACTCTCCTGATTCCGACGTCGCTACATGTTTCCGGCTGGCTCCCTGATCAATAGCAGGCGTGGAGAATACACCCGCACGCAACAGGCGGGGTCAGAAGAGTGAGAAGTGGGCAGGTAGGCCTGGAGGGCGGGTGGGGCGCGTAGTGTCCGGCTTTAGCCGGACCCGGACAGGCGGATCGGAAGACCTTCACGAAGGCACGAAGAACGCGAAGGCTTTCCTGGAAAAGCTTCGTACCCCTTCGTGCCCTTCGTGACGTCGTCCTACTTCTTGGCGGTAGCCGGCTTCGACGCCGCCTTCGCGGCCGGCGTACGCTTCGCGGCGGCGGCGTCGCGCGCTTCGTCGGCGCGGGCGCCGGCGAGGATGCCGATCATCGAGTGGTTCCCCTCGTGGCAGGCGTACTCGTAGATCTGGTCTTCCGTGAGCTTCAGGCGAATCATGAAGGTCCACGGCGTCGTCCAGGTCTTCGGGTCGTCGACGGTGATCTGCCAGTTCAGGTGATCGGCTTCCGTGCGCGAGAAGCGCTCGGTGACCTTCACGTCAGGCGTCGAGCCCTGGAAACCGTTCACGAAGTTGGTGGACTCCACCACCAGCGTGTCGCCCTCCCAGCGGCCGCGCGGGTCGCCGTGCAGCTGGCGGACGCTCGACGGCAGGTGCGGCGCGCCGCGCATGTTCACCATGCGCGCGTCGTGGATCATCTCCTGGTAGACGGTGACCGTCTCCGGCGACTGGATGATCTGGAAGTAGCTGTTGTAGTTGGCCTGCAGACGCGGCACACCGTACGAGATGCAGCGTTCCGACAAGGGCCGATCCTCGGGGCCATCGGCCGGTCCACGCTCGCCACCTTCCGACCCTTCCACCACCACCTGCTGGCGGCCGAGCGCACGGCGCGCGCTCCCTTCGGCAGTGAGCGGCGGGAACTGGCCATCGGGCGGATCGATGATGAGCGACGTGCGATTGTCGATGTCGCGATCGGCCATCCAGAACTGGTTGTAGTTCCCCGTGGTGGGGTCGTAGGACGTCTGGTTGAACTTGCCAGTGTCCTTCGCGTTCAGCGCGAGCTGGATGACGTTGCCGAAGATGGCATCGCCGCCCTGATCGACAAACTTCGCCAAGGTCTGCTTCATGTCCTCGACGTCGGCGGACGAGAGGTACGGCCCCTTGTCCTTCCACTGCGTCGGGCGCGTCATCGGCGTAATGCCGTTATTCGCCCACACGCCCTGTAGATCGGGATGACCGTCCGGCGTGCGCGGCGGGGTCCAGGTGGAACTCCCCTGCTGCGCGGCCACCGTCACCGCCGCGAGTCCGAGCGCCGCAATAACCGCGAATACCTGCCTCACGTCAATCCTCCTGATCGTCAGAAGGCATAAGGTAAGAGGAAAGCGACGAAAGTGGAAGGCCAAAGTTCAAATTCGGCCGTCAATGGCGTAGACTCCCGGCGGAGGGAAGGAAGGCGATTCATGCGTAAGCGAAGTTTCGGTGCCGCAGCCGCGCTGCTGCTCCTCGCAGGTACCCCGCTCGTAGCCCATCATGCGTTCTCGGCCGAGTTCAACCCGAACGCGCCCGTGAAGCTGCAGGGTCCGATCACGAAGGTCGAGCTGATCAATCCGCACGCGTGGATTCACATGAAGGTGACCAAGCCCGACGGCAAGGTCGAGGAGTGGGCCGTCGAAGGCGGCACGCCCAACACCCTTCAGCGTCGCGGCATCACGCGCAACACGGTCGCCATCGGCACGGTCATCGTCGTCGCCGGCTACCAGGCGAAGGACGGAACACTGCGCGCCAACGGCCGCAACATCACGTTCCCGGACGGCCGTACGCTGTTCATGGGGTCGTCCGGTACCGGTGCGCCGAAGGACGGCGCCGACACCACCGAACCGCCGCGGTAACAGCAGCCACTCGAGCCGCATGCGCCTCACCACCGCTCTCACCCTTGGCCTGGTCCTCGGTCTGTCCCCCATCGTCCTGGGACAGACCGCGGCCGCGCCGCTCACCCGCTACGTCGCGATCGGCTGCCTCACCCGTCAGGGCACGGCGGCCGCGCCGAGGTTCGTACTGACGGATCCGCGGGGTGAGAAGCCGACGGTCTACCGCATTCAGGGCGACGCCGCGCAGTTGGCACCGCACGTCCGGCACACCGTGGAAGTGGCGGGCACGCTGACTGCACCGGCCACACCCGCCGGTCAGTACGTCCTGAAGGCCAGCTCGCTCGCCTGGGTCGCCTCGAGCTGCAGCACGTCCACCGTGCGCAGCGGCGTCCGGCCGTAGACGCCGGCTTCGGGCTCTGGGCTTCAGGCTCTCGGCCTGGCAGCCGACCAACGACCAACGACTACCGCGTCGGCTTCTTCCGCAGGTGTCCGTACATCAGCTCTTCCGCGAACGGCACGCACTTGTATTCCATCAACTGTGCGTTCGCTTCGCGACGCCGGTAGAGCGGCATGCTGATCGTCCAGGGGCGGCTGAAGACCTTCGGGTCTTCGATGGTGGCTTCGTACTTCAGCGTGTTGCCGTCGATCGGCGTGATGCGCTCCACCACATGCAGCGCGTCGCTGTGGAAGTTGCCGGCCCGGTCGAACCAGGTCTCTTCCATCTGATCGGTGACGTCAATCACCAGCGTGTCGCCGTCCCACTTGCCGACGTTCCATCCCATCCACGCCGGCGCCGGGCTCTCTTCCTTCGTGCCCATGCGGACAATGCGGCTGGTGCTGCTGAATTCGTAGGACATGACGACCGTGTTCGGCGACTGGACGATCTGGAAGGGGAACGGCTGGTAGGTGGCCCGCGGAATCCCCGGCATGTAGCACTTCACCTCGGGGTCGAGCGCCATCCAGTTGGCGGCATTCGCCCGCTTCTGCTTCAGCGCGTCCGGCAGGTAGGGGATCTCGTTCCCCTCGACCACGCCGGGGCCGGGCTGCACAGCGAACGCCGCGGCCAGCGAGACCACCGGGCCCATCTTCGCGTCGTGCGCCTGCAGGTCCCAGTTGGCGGTATTCATCGCCTGCCAGATCCCGGTGAGGTTCGGTTTGCCGTCGGCCGTACGGGTGATCGCCCCGGTCGGACTCTGGGCCGACAGGGCCACAATCGGCGCCGCGGCAAGCAGCGTGGCGTAGGTGAACCGGCGGAACGCGCTGAATGTGATCATGAGGCCGGGATTCTAGCCCGAAATCGCTAGGTGTGCGTCGGTGCCGTTCTCGGATAGATCCAGGGCGCGAGGGCTCGGGTGACGCGCGGCATCAGCACGTAGGTCATCAGTAACACCTCCAGCGGCAGGATCACCAGCGTGCGGAGGGCCAGCGGCAGGAAGTCGAGGTAGAAGCCAAGCAGCCGGCCAACGGTCATGATCATCACGGAGAGCACGACGGTGGTGACGCCTGCCATGCGGAGCCTCGACGGCTTCGCCACGACCGTCCCCTTGGGCGGCAGGAACCAGAACTCGAAGCCGGCCGTCTCGTGCCAGGTGGAGGCGGCCTCCCGCACCGGCGCCTCGGGCGCCGGCGGATGCACCTCGGTGCCCAGATAGCCGGCACACGCGGTGGCCTCGTGGTTGATGCGTCGCGGCCACTGCTCGTAATCGGCTTCATGCCCCGGCCGCACGTGTCACGTCACGACGACCGTCACCGGCTCCCGGAGCGCTCTCCGCGTAGCCGCGAACCTTCAGGTTCGCTGAACCGGGCCGGCCTGAAGGCCGGCAGCTACGCACGTCTGAGCATCGCTCCAGCGACAGTATGACGGAGTTGGTCCGCAGGCCGCTCCACTTGTAGAATCCCTAACCGCCCAACTGGACTTCTACCGCGACGAGATGCGCGCGGTGACGCAGGACGGGCGGACACTCGACCTGCTCGCCTCGGCGGTCATGGTGACCGGCGACTCCGGCGAACCGGTCTGCCTGCTGCGGCTCGAACTCGGTCGCACGAACGACGTGGGGGTGCTGGCTCTACCCACCGAGATGCAGGGCTGTATCGTCTCGATGGCGCGGTTGCACGAGACGCTCCAGCTGGCCGATAATCTCGGCCACGTCGACCTCGCGACCTACGTCCACCGGCTGGTCAACCAGATCGTCCGCTCGATGGCACCCGTGTCGGGCCGCGTCGCACTGCGCGTCTCTCTCGAACCGGGCGCGGCCGATCTCGAGCGGGCGGTGCGGGATCCTCGTGAACGCGCTGGTGTCGAACCGCCTCACGCCGCGCCTGGCCGCCCACGCGGGAGGGCCCGCACTGTGACGACCTACGGCGCGTTCGAGCTCGACCTCTCCACCCACAGTGCCGCACTCGGTGCGGACTACGCGGCCCTGCTCGGACATGGGTCCGTTCCGGTCCGCGAGGGGCTCGACCGCTGGTTCGATCGGTGCCACCCCACGAATCTGGATCAACTACGGCATGCCATTGAGCAGTGTGCCTCCGGCGAGACGGGGTCGCTGCAGCTCGTGGTCAGGCAGCGCGCGAACAACGGCGCATGGCGGACGATACGCCTCACCGCCGTCGCCGTCGAGACCGACGATACGGGGCGCGTGCGGCGCCTGGCCGGCGACGCCGCCAACCTGCCCGACGCGCCGCCAGCCGTATCCGCCGACGATGACGACGCCAGGCTTCGCGCGCGGCTCGATGCCGTGCATGCGTTGCAGTCGAGCAGCCAGGCGATTCTCTACGCGCTCGAACGGCGCCACGGCCAGATCGCGCCCGTCACGGTCAGCGGCAACGTCGAACGGCTGCTCGGCTTCACCGAAGCCGAGGCGCTGGTCCCCGACTGGTGGCTGGAGCACGTGCACCCCGACGACCGCGAGCAGGCGCTCACGGCGTTCTCGACCGTCAGCACGCAGGACTCGGTCGTCCACGAGTACCGGTTCGTGCGCAAGGACGGCGTGACCGTCCTGGTGCAGGACACCGCGCGCGTCGTCCGTCGCGACGCCCAGGGTCCGATCGAGATTGTCGGTTCGTGGACCGACATCACGGCCAGCCACGAAGCCGAGCATGCCCTTCGCGATCGGGACGTGCGCCTGAGCCTCGCGATGGAGGCCGCCCACCAGGCGTTCTGGGAGCTCGACCTGCGTGAATCGACGTCCCCCTTGGGCGAGCGCACGCATCCCGACGATGTGGAGCGGGTGACGACGGCATGGGCCGACTACCTGGCGGGCCGGCGCGACACCTACGCGGTGGAGTTCCGCCAGCGTACCGACAGCGGCGACTGGGCCTGGATTCACTCGTCCGGCACCGTCGTCGAACGCGACGCCTTCGAACGGCCGGCGCGCGTCCTTGGCATTCACGCGAACATCACCGACCGCAAGCATGCCGAGCTGCGCGCCGAGCGGTTGTTGCGCCTGACCGCGGCGTTCGCCCGCTGCAACGAGGCCATCCTCCGCAGCCGCAGCGAGAAGGAGCTGCTCCCGCAGTTGTGCGAGATCGTGGTGCGGGACGGCGGAGTGGCCATGGCCTGGATCGGCGTGGCCGACGAGGACACCGGCCTGGTGAAGACGGTCGCGTCGTACGGTGACGGCCGTGGATACCTCGACGGCCTCGTCCTCTCGATACACGCCGACGACCCGCTCGGTCAGGGACCAGCCGGTTCGGCGATTCGCGAGAACCGCCCCTACTGGGTGGACGACTTCTCGTCCGATGCGGCGACCGCGCCGTGGCACGACCGCGGGACACCGTTCGGCTGGGCGACGTCGGGGTGCCTACCGCTGGTTCGTGCCGGGCGCGCGGTCGGTGTGCTGACGATGTATGCGCGCGAGCGCGAGCTGTTCGACGAGACCGGGCGTGCCCTCCTGGCCGACCTTGCCGCCGACATCAGCGTCGCGCTCGATACGTTCGACATCGACCGCAGGCGCCAGCAGTCGGAACGCGCACTGCAGCGCACGGCGCGCGAACTGGCCGACCTGCACGAGCTGGCCGAGAGGACCCGGCTCAAGGAGCTCGCCATCGAGGCGGCCCCGGCCTCGATGGCCCTCACGACGCTCGAGGGACGCGTCACCTACGTGAACCGCGCGTTCCTGCGGCTCTGGGGTTTCGACACCCCGGCCGAGGTGATCGGGCGCCACGCCTCGGAGTTCTGGGCCGAACCGGCCGAAGTGACGGAGATTGCGGCGGCCCTGCGCGAGCGCCGAACGTGGACGGGCGAGATGTTGGCCAGGTCCACCAGCGGCGCGCAGCTTCGCCTCCTCGTGTCAGCCGTGCTCGTCACCGACGAGCACGGCGCAGTGGTGTGCCTGCTCGGCGCCTTCGAAGACATCACCGGCGACCAGCGGAAGGCCGAGATCGCCCTGCGCGCATCCCTGCGGGAAAAGGAAGCCCTGCTGCTCGAAGTGCACCACCGGGTGAAGAACAACCTGCAGGTCATGAGCAGCCTGCTCCGGCTCAAGGCGAGCCGGCGCGACTCCGCCGAGGTGAAGGCCGTGCTGGGCGACATGCAGCACCGCATCCTCTCGATGGCGGTGCTGCACGAACTGCTCTATCGATCTGGCAACGTCGTCGAGGTCGATCTGGCGGCCTACCTCGACGCTCTGGCGCATCGCATCTTCGGATCGCTGGCGCCGCCCGGTCGTCGCATCGAACTGTCGCTGACGCTCGCCCCGACCAGGGTAGAGATCGACCTCGCAGTGCCGTGCGGCCTGCTCGTGAACGAACTGATCTCGAACAGCCTCAAGCACGCATTCCCGGAGCAGGCATCGGGCACGGTGGCGGTGGAACTGGCCGCCCTGGAGGGCGGGACGCTGCGGCTGGCGGTGCGCGACACGGGCATCGGCCTGCCGGCGCACTTCGAGCTCGAGCGAACGCCGTCGCTCGGCCTGCAACTGGTGTCGGACCTGGCACGTCAGCTTCGCGCCACGCTTGGGATCGGCACGACCGGCCCGGGTGCGTCGTTCACGCTGACATTCGTCCCTCAGCATCCGTCCGCACCGCACCTATAGGGCCCCACCATGACGCGCATCCTAATCGTCGAAGACGAAGGCATCATCGCCAGGGACATCCAGCGCCAGCTGATGGACCTTGGGTACGGCCCGGTCGATATGGCCATCGACGGTGAAGCAGCGGTGGACACCGCGAGACAGCTGCGGCCCGAACTGGTGCTGATGGACATCCATCTCGCGGGGGAGATGGACGGCATCGAGGCGGCCACGACCATCCGGCACGAACTGCAGGTCCCGTGCGTGTTCCTCACGGCGTACGCCACCAACGACGTGGTTGAGCGAGCGAAGCAGGCCGACCCGTCCGGCTACATCATCAAGCCGTTCGATGCGCAGGTCCTGCGCACGACGATCGAGATCGCGCTCAACAAGGACAGGCTGGACCGGCAGCTGCGCCGCAGCGAGGCCGTCCTGGCCGAGGCGCAGCGCATCGCGCACATCGGCGGCTGGGAGCTCGACATCGCGACGGGCCAGGCGCACTGGTCCGACGAGTCCTACGCGGTCATGGGCACGATGCCCGTCGGCACGCCGATCACGTTCGAGCTGTTCATCGCGGCCGTGCACGCCGAGGACCGGCACCTGATCGACATGATGTTCCAGCAGTCGATCACGGAGCGGATGACCGTCGAGGTCGAGTTCCGTGTCCTGCGGCCGGACGGCTCGACAAGGTTCGTCCGCGGACGCTGCAAGGCCTACTTCGACGAGCAGGGCACGCCGGTGCGCGTGTCGGGCACGCTGCAGGACGTCACCGAGCAGCACCGCGCGGAGGAACTGCTCCGGCTGCAGGGTGCCGCGCTGAACTCGTCGGCCGACGGCGTGGTCCTCACCGACCGCAACGGCACGATCGAATGGGTCAACCCTGCGTTCACGGCGGTCTCTGGCTACACGCTCGAGGAGGCGGTCGGCAGGAACCCGCGCGACCTGCTGAAATCGGGTGTCCAGGACGAGACGTCCTACCGCCAGATGTGGAGCACCATCCTGCAGGGCCGCGTCTGGACCGGCGAGATGACGAACCGGAAGAAGAACGGCTCGCTTCACCTCGAGGAGCAGACGATTACTCCGGTGCGCAACGCCGACGGCGCCATCACGCACTTCGTCGGCGTGAAGCGCGAGCTCACCGAGCAGAAGCGCCTCGAGCAGCGGTTCCTGCAGGCGCAGAAGATGGAAGGGATCGGTCGGCTGGCAGGCGGCGTTGCGCACGACTTCAACAACCTGCTGACGATCATCAACGGCACCTGCGAACTCGCGTTGATCGAGCTGCCCATCGACCACCCGCTGCGCTCGGAGTTCGAGGAGATCCAGAGTGCGGGCGATCGGGCGGCACGCCTCACCAAGCAGCTGCTCGCCTTCAGCCGCAAGCAGATCCTGGTACCGGCCGTGGTGAACGTCGGCGCGCACGTCACACAGTCGGCCACGATGCTGCGGCGCCTTATCGGCAAAGACATCACGCTGGTGCTCGACGCCCCCGAGGATGGGCAGCTGCATGTGTTCGCCGACCCCAACCAGCTCGAACAGGTGATGCTCTCCCTGGCGGTGAACGCACGTGACGCGATGCCGGTCGGCGGCACACTCACCATCGGCGTGGCCGCGGTGACGGTTACGCCGGAGTTCGCCGCGCTTCACGAAGTGACGCCCGGTCCCTTCGTGGCGCTGCGCGTGGCCGACACCGGCGCGGGCATGACACGGGAGGTAGGTGAGCGCATCTTCGAGC
>CALQBJ020000008.1 GCA_943328785.2 Bifidobacterium breve | reverse complement strand
TGCGCCTCGCCTTCCGTCGGTCGCGCCGTGATCAGTTGCGGGAACTCGTCGGCTGTCGCGTTGATCACCTGCTCCGTCCGTGCCAATGACAGCGGACCCGGCCCGACATGATGCGGGTTCTCGGCTGGTGGCGACGGCTGCGTTGGCGGCTGCGACGGCGGCTGCGATGGAGGCTGGGTGGGCGGTTGCGGTGGCGTGGGACGACGGAGCGTTTCCTCGCCGCTGACCGGACCAAGGCACGTCGTCCCCGAATACGGAATCCGCAGCGTGTCGCCGTCGACGATGATGGCCGTGCCGCTGATGGCGAAGGGGCACGACGGGAAGCCA
The DNA here is from genome assembly GCA_943328785.2 of Bifidobacterium breve. Classification (GTDB taxonomy): domain Bacteria; phylum Acidobacteriota; class Vicinamibacteria; order Vicinamibacterales; family CAVVIG01; genus CAVVIG01. The sequence goes on along the minus strand of CALQBJ020000008.1, from coordinate 38,245 downwards.
GGGACGCTACCGTTGCCGGTCACCGTGTAAGGGACGTTGGCGCCGTTGATGGTGCCGGACGCCGTGCCGGTGGCGGAGACCCCGTTCGCACACGTCGCCGAGAAGGTACCCGCGATCGACGTCGAGCTCTGGCTGGTCACCTGCCACGAGAAACCGGTGCACGAACTGGCCGGAATGCCCGCCAGCGGATTCGACGACCAGGTGCCGAGGAGCGACGGCGCGCTCGGTGACGAGGGGGCCGGCGTGGGGGTGGCCGCGGCCGGACTCGGCGCCAGCACGTTGGACGATTCGCGTTCGACACCGGTGCAGGCGCCCGTGAGTGCGGCGGTTATCAGGAAGCTGAGGGCTATGAATCGCTTCATTGTCGTAACCCTGGCGGCGTACGGGGTCCGGACGCGCACCGTGTAAGGGTGATTACAAAAGCCGTTGGGTCGCTGCCGAAAACGTGATCGGCGCCGGCGTCAACGCGTGAAGACTCGGGTATTCGTTCGTTACCTGGTCAGCGGATGCAGGAGTCCGGCCAGATAATCGCGAAGCGCGTCGTGCGTGCTGTGGAAGGCGAGATTGGTCCAGGGGATGTCGGCGGGGGTGACGACTGCACACTCGAGACTCTCGTCGTCGACTGCGAGGGTGCCGTCGAGGGCCGTGGCGGCGTAGACCACGATGATCGCCGTGCGGCCAGGGTAGGAGTAGACGTTCACCAGGCCGTCGAGGCGCACGTCGAGCCCGCATTCCTCACGGGCCTCGCGGATGGCGGCGCGGGTGAGCGCCTCGCCACGGTCGACGTAGCCACCCGGAAAGACCCACTTTCCATAGCCAGGTTCGATGGCCCGCCGTACCAGCACGAGGTGGTCGTCATCGGTGCGGATGATGGTGCCGACGGCAATCTTCGGGTCGAGATAGAAGACGAAGCCGCAGACCAGGCAGACGAGCCGCGAGGGGTCGCCGGGCTTGAGGAGGCGTTCCTCGAGTTGCTGGCCGCAGCGCGGGCAGAAGCGATAGCCGTGGGCGTCGTGTGGGTGCTGTTCGGTCACGGCTGGGGCTGATCCGTGGTGGCAAGTATAATTCGGCTGATATGTCGATTCTGAAAGTGTCCCGCATGGGACATCCCGTGCTCCGCAAGAAGACCAAGGCCCTCGACAAGGCGACGGTCCGTACGCCCGCCATCCAGAAGCTCATCGACGACATGATGGAGACGATGGATGAGTATCACGGCGTGGGCCTGGCTGCGCCGCAGGTACACGAGGACATCCGCCTCTTCGTGGCCGCGCTCGACATGGCGCGTGGTGACGAGCCGACCCCACCTATCGCCCTCATCAACCCCGAGATCACCCCGATCGGCAACGAGATGGTCGACGACTGGGAAGGCTGCCTCAGCATCCCCGACATCCGCGGCAAGGTGCCACGGCATCGCGAAATCAAAGTGCGGGGGCTCGATCGCGACGGCGAGCGCATCGAGCTGCGGATGCGCGGCTTCTCGGCGCGCATCATCCAGCACGAGACCGATCACCTCGACGGCATCCTCTTCCTGGATCGGATGACGGCCTTCGAGACGCTGACCTTCCTCGACGAGTACTCGCGCTACTGGGTCAAGAACGACGACGACGAGGAGGAGGAGGAGTAGCGCGGCCTGCCGGTGCCGAGCCGGCGAGCGGCGGTTCGAGCGGGGCCAGTCCCAGCGACAGGCTCACGCCACCGTTCAGCAGCAACGCCTCGCGGTGATCGCGCGCGCGCTGTCGCACGAAGGTCTCGCGTTCCGAGTAGGCAAACAGGCGAAGCCAGCTGAGGGTATGCATTGGGAACTCTCCGGTGTTGGGCGCGCGTGGACGTGCGACGGCCCAGGGGTGGGACGCCGAAGAGTCTGCCCGTGCAGGCTCGTGGGGACGAGGCGAGTATACCGGAAGGGGCGTATACTGAAAGTTCCTGCTTTTCTGAGTTACCGGCTTCGTCGGCCAGAACCCTCACCAAAGCTCTACTGAGTGGGGTGCGTCATGGCGCATTCCGAATCCGCGTCTTCACCCGACACGTCCGACGAATCCCGCTGGAACACGTGGGTGGCGCTTAGCGCCGAGCGCGAACGTGAGACGGCTCGCCGTTTCCGAATCGTGCTGCCGATCGTCGCGATGTGTGCGGTCGCTGGCCTTTATCTGCTCGTTCGCTGAGCAGCTGTTCTCTGTCTCCGTCGGAAGGAAACCTCATGGTGCAACGTCCCGCAGGTCTCGGCATCCTCGAATTCGCAGTCATGGCTGGGCTGCGCTCGGCGCAGTTGGTGAAGGGATGCGTTCCGCTCGTCGAAGTCGGCACGCACAAGAAGACGACGACCGCGCTGATGGAAGTCGCCGCCCGCAAGATCGAGCGTGTGGCGTTCGTGATCACGGATCCGGCCGTCGCCATCGAGCCGGCCTGAGCCGGCCGAGCGCTCAGGTACGCGCGGCGCGCTTCTTTTCCATCGCGCGTTCCTGCTGTAGGCGCTCGAGCTCGACGCTGGAGTGATCGGCGTACTGCATCGCGTCGGCGATCGCCCGATGCCCAGCCACCTCGGCAATCGCGCGGTGCATCGCCTGGCAGACGCGCCGGTAGGAGGGATGCCCCTGCGGTGCAGTGCGCAGTTCGATGACATGCATCGCTTCGCGCGCGTTCATGTCCATGTAGAAGCGGACGCGGTAGGCCATCGACACCGCGTAGCTGGCCGCCGCCTGGAGTCCGCTCGACACCAGGGCGCCATGCAGATCGGCGGAGCGCTGCATCACCTCGCGCCAGTCAGCGAGGGCGCCGGCGTCTTCGATGGCCGCTGGTTCGACGCAGCCATGGTCAGGCGTCAGCGTCTGCCACTCGAGCGTGAGCAGGCGATGGCGCTGCAGATCGCGGAACGCCCCGTAATCGGCGAGTACGTCAAACCGGTAGTGCGTGCGCTCGAAGGCGCGTCCCGGCTTGTGGCGGCGGTTGGCGCGGTCGCCGATGTAGGCGCGGAGCACTGCGGCGCGATCGTCGGCTGACATGGCGCGCGCCAGCTGCAGCAGCTGGTCGTCTGGCAGCGTGCTCGCGGCGTACAAAGCCGACGCCACCACCTTCACTTCCCCTTCCGGATCGAACTCCGTCAGCGTCACTTCCTCGCGCGGTTCGGCGTCGACGTGGCCGATGCGCGCACGCACCGCCTCGAGCGTCGCGTCGCGCGATGACGTGAAGTATTCCACCCAGCGCCCGCCGCGCGTCGGCTGGTCGATACGGGCGACGAACGCCGGCATCACCTGCTGCAACTCGTGCAGCAGCATGTCGGCGTAGCTGCGCACTTCCTCGAGCGGGTTTGCGCGCATGCGCAGGATGAGCGCTTCGTAGGCCTGACCCGTGCCGTAGAGCCCGAGGTTCGACGTGGTGGCCGCCGGCAGCAGGCCGCGCAGCGTGTCGAGTGCCTTGGCGCGGATCACCGAGCGGTAGACGGCGTCGGAGTCTTCGGCTGTTTTCGGGTACTTCGCGCGGAAGTGCTCCTCGAGCACCGGGATCCACTTCGCGTAGACCTCGAAGGCATGGTCGAGCGTGCTGGTGAACTGCGCGGCGAGCGGCGAGCGCGCGACGTCGGCCGGCACGTGATACTTCCAGCGGCCGTTCGGCTTCGCCGTGTACGGGACGTAGCGTGTCGACTGTTCGAGGTACGCCATCAGACGTCCCCACTCGAGCACCTTCGTCAGGATGTTCGACACCCCTTCGCACGCGACATGGGCGCCGCCGAGTTGCCCTACCGAGTCGTCGCCGTATTCGTTGAAGACGCGCGCGTAGAGTCTGTCGGCCCGCTCGCTGCCAATCCCGGCGCCCGTGCCGGACGTGGCGCCGGCGGACTCGCCGACCTCACCCAGGAATTCGTCGAGAAACAGCCGGCGCAGCGACTTGGCCGAACGCGAGTAGCGCGAGAAGAGGGCGCCCTTCACGGTCTCGGGCAGGTTGCGCAGTGCGAAGACCGGCCGGTCGGTGTTGGTGAAGAACGGCTCGAGCGCCCGGCATTCGTCCGCGGTGAAGGTGTCCTGCGTCTGGGGAAGGGGTGCCACGGTAGTCAGGTATTCTAACCCTCCATGTCCGAGGCTCGCTGGGTGTTTCGCCATGGCCGCGCTCGACATGAGCAGCGTCACGCTCGACTACGCGGTCGCCAACGCGACCACCGGGCAGCACCTCGCGGATGGGCGGACGGTGAACGTGGCCTACGACTACACGGCCAATTGCACGATTCCGCTGCCGGTCGTGACGCGCGCGGCCCTGTCAGCGGCGCCCGAACCTGACTGATGGCAGCCGACGTCTCAACTGGGTAGATTGTTCCGGAAACGCCACGCTTTGTGAAATGAATCACAGAATCGGCTGTCCCCTGACCCGCACAGACCTGGACTCGCCATGATCGTTCTCGACCGCGTCAGCAAGCAGTTCGCCGGCAAACGGCAGGTCACCGCCCTGCATGAGGTGAGCCTCACCATCAACAAGGGCGACATGGTGTCGATTGTCGGCCCCTCGGGCTCCGGCAAGTCGACACTGCTCAACCTGGTCGGCGGTCTCGATCGCCCCAGTTCCGGCGCCGTCCATATCGACGGCGAGGCGCTCGCCGGCCTGACCGACGATGGGCTGACGCGCGTGCGGCGCGACAAGATCGGCTTCATCTTCCAGTTCTTCAACCTCCTACCCACGCTCTCCAGTCTCGAGAACGTCGGCCTCCCGCTGCACCTGCGCGGCTGGTCGCGCAGCAAGGTCGATGCGCGGTCGCGCGAGCTGCTGCAGCTCGTGCAGCTCGGGCAGCGGCTGACGCACCTGCCGGAGGAACTGTCCGGCGGCGAACGCCAGCGTGTGGCCATTGCCCGCGCCCTGTCGATCTACCCGCCCATCCTGCTGGCCGACGAGCCGACCGGCAACCTCGACAGCCGGACCGGCGCAGAGATCCTCGCACTCATCCAGGACCTGCACACCCGCCTCGGCTCGACGGTCGTCATCGTGACGCACGACATGACGGTGGCCGAGCGCTGCAGCCGCACCATCGCCCTGAAGGATGGCCACGTCGTGGAGGACGTGCGGCGATGATGCTCCTGCGGCTCATCAGCTGGCCGTACTTCCGCAAGCACATCCTGCGGACGCTGTTGACGACCGCCGGCATCGTGCTCGGCGTGGCCGTGTTCGTCGGTATGCACACGGCCAACCAGAGCGTGCTGTTCGCCTTCAACCACACGGTCGACCAGATCGCCGGCAAGACGGAACTGCAGATCACCGCCGGTGAGACCGGGTTCAACGAGGAAGTGCTCGAGACCGTGCAAGGTGCGGCGACGGTGGCTGTGGCCGTGCCGGCAATCGAGGCGGTGGTCGACACCGGCATCGCCGGCGCCGGCAGCCTGCTGGTGCTCGGCACCGACATGACCGGCGACCGCAGCCTTCGCGACTACGACCTCGAAGAGGGCGACGACGCGGTGATCGACGACCCGCTCGTGTTCCTCGCGCAGGCCGACTCCCTCATCCTCACGAAGCTGTTCGCCGACGCGCACGGTATCGCCACCGGCAGTCAGCTTGCGCTCGGCACGGCGATGGGCGAGCGCCGCTTCACCGTCCGCGGCATCATGGCCTCGTCCGGCCTGGCGTCGGCCTTTGGCGGCAACCTTGCGGTGATGGATATCTATGCCGCGCAGAAGATGTTCGGCCGTGGCCGCACGTTCGACCGCATCGATCTCTCCGTCCGCGAAGGGCGCACGATCGCCGAGGCGCAGACCGAACTGCGCACCCTGCTTGGACCCGGCTTCCAGGTGGACGCGCCGGCCAACCGCGGCCAGCAGTTCGAGGCGATGACCGCCGCCTACGGCATGATGATCAACATCTCCAGCCTGTTCGCGCTGTTCATCGGGATGTTCATCATCTACAACGCGTTCTCGATCGCCGTGACGCAGCGGCGCTCGGAGATCGGCATCCTGCGCGCGCTCGGCGCCACCCGCGGACAGATCCGCGCGCTCTTCCTCGGCGAGAGTGCGATCACCGGCCTGGTCGGCTCAGCCGCCGGCGTCCTGGTCGGCCTGGTGCTGGCCCGCGGGATCGCGGTCACGATCGGTGCGCTGATGCGCGACGTCTACGGTGTGGCGCAGCGCGCCGACGACATTGCGTCCGACCCGCTCGTCCTCGTCGGAGCCCTGCTCATCGGCGTCACCACCAGCATCATCGCCGCGCTGATCCCGGCGCGGCAGGCCGCCGCGGTCGATCCGGTGCAGGCGCTGCAGAAGGGCAAGTATCAGGTGCTGTCCGCCGGCGAGAGCCGCGTCCGCGCCGTGGCCGCGGTGGTGCTCGCGGCGATCTCGGTGGCGTGCCTGTTCACGTCGCAGTCGCGCCTGGTCTTCTATGTCGGCTACGCCCTCGTCGTCGTGATGGTGCTGCTGCTCGGACCGCTGCTGTCGCTCGGCCTGTCGCGCCTGCTGCGCCCGGTGCTCCGGTTCATGCGTCCGGTCGAAGGCGCTCTCGCGGCCGACAGCCTCATCCAGACGCCGCGCCGCACGTCGGCCAGCGTCGCGGCCGTGATGCTGTCGCTGGCGCTCGTCGTGGCCTTCGGCGGCATGGCCCGCGCCAGCTACGACTCGATCATCGTCTGGATGGACGGCGCGCTGAACCCCGACCTGTTCATCGCCCCCTCGCAGGACATCGTGATTCGCACGCTGCGTTTCCCGCCAGAGATGGCCGGCGAACTCGAGCAGATCGACGGCATCGCCCGTGTGCAGGCGGTACGCAATGCCCGCATTGTCTATCGCGGTACGCCGGTGATGATCGTGGCGACCGACACGCTCAGCCTGTCCGAGACCGTGCACGCGACGCCTGTCGCCGGCGACCCGTCGACGATGTGGCGCGAGACGCATGAGGGGCGCGGTGTCATCCTGTCCGATAACCTGGCGGAACTGCAGCGGCTGACCCTCGGTGACCTGTTCGAGATCGACGCGCCGCACGGCGTCATTCGCGTGCCGATCGTCGGTGTGGTCGTCGACTACTCGGACCAGCAGGGCACGATCCTGATGGACCGGACGCTGTTCGAGCACTACTGGCACGACGACACCATCAACGTCTTCCGCGTCTACCTGCAGCCCTGGGCGCAGGTGCCGGACGTGAAGGCGCGCGTGCTCGAGCGTTACGCCGGCCAGCGGCAGGTGTTCGTGCTGACCAACCGCGAACTGAAGGACTACATCCTGCGCGTCACCGACCAGTGGTTCAGCCTGTCGTCGGTGCAGATCGCGGTGGCGGTCCTCGTCGCCATCCTCGGCATCGTCAACACCCTGACCGTGTCGATTACCGATCGTCGCCGCGAACTCGGCGTGCTGCAGGCCGTGGGCGGACTGCGGGCGCAGATCCGCCGCACCATCTGGATGGAAGCGCTGACCATCGGCCTGCTCGGGCTCATTCTCGGGCTCGCCTTCGGTGCCGTGAACCTGTACTACATCCTGCAGATCGTCCATCACGACATCGCGGGGATGCGGCTCGACTACGTGTTCCCGTACCGGGTGGCGCTATATCTGATCCCGACGATGCTCGGGTCGGCGTTCGTGGCGGCGCTCTGGCCGGCGGAATCGGCCGTGCGCGGCTCGCTTGTGGAGGCACTGGAATATGAGTGACGTCAAGATCGTGCGCGTGCCCCTCGCCTCGACGCCCCGCCGCGCCGGCGTGTGGCTTGTCGTGTGCGCGCTGCTGTCGAGCCTCGCGCCGCACGTGCGAGCCGCGGACAACGCGCGGCAGATCGTCGAGGAGTCGCAGCAGCGGACGCAGGCGGCATCGCAGCGCTATGAAGGCGTGCTGCAGGTGTTCGACGCGAAGGGCAAGGTGTCGGACAAGCGCTGGATGCTCGAACGTCTCGGCTCGCACGGCGCCAGCCGCATGGTGCTGCGCTTCACGCAGCCGGCCGAGGTGAAGGGCGTCGCGCTGCTGGTCGTGAACCATCCGGACCGTGCCTCCGACCAGTGGATGTGGACACCAGCGATCGAGCGCGATCGCCGCATCGCCCTGCAGGACCGCTCGACCCGCTTCTTCGGTACCGACTTCAGCTTCGAGGACCTCGAGGAGCGCGATGTCGATCAGTACGACTACGCGCTGCTCGGCGACGACTCGCTCGACGGTGTGGCGATGTGGAAGATCCAGTCGACGCCCCGGCAGGGCAAGTCGTCGCAGTACACGACGTCGACCGTCTGGATCCGCAAGGACAACTACGCGTGCGCCCGCATCGAGAACCTCGTGAAGGACCAGGTGGTGCGGCGGCTGAACTACCTCGACATCCAGAACGTGCAGGGGATCTGGACGGCGAAGCAGCTCGAGATGACCGACGTGAAGCGCAACAGCCGCACGCGCCTCACGCTCGACAAGCTGCAGTACAACGTCCCGATGAAAGAGGACGACTTCACCCTCCAGGCGATTCGCCGCCAATGACCCGGCGCGTCCGCATCGGCTGCTGCGCGCTCGCGCTGTGCCTGACGTGTGCCGCGCCGGCCGGTGCGCAGTCGCTGACGCAGCGGGGTGTTGTCGACGTCGGGCTCGCGCTGTTTCCGCAGGCGGCGCCTGGCGACCGTACGCAGGCGACCCTTGATGTGCTCGTGCGCGAGGAGCTGTTCGCGCGGCCTCGTCGGTGGTTGCAGGTCGCCGGCGGCGTCGAGGTGCGTGGCAACACGCACGCGCAGGTGGAGCGCGTCTGGCGGCTGGACCTCGGCGACCGGCGCGAGCGGCGCCCGATGCTGGGCGTACGCCGCCTGACCGCCACGGTGACCCGTGGTCCGCTCACCATCGACGTCGGCAAGCAGTTCATCCGCTGGGGCAAGGCCGACATCGTCACGCCGACCGATCACTTCGCGCCGCGCGACTTCCTCACCGTGATCGACGCGGGGTTCCTCGCCGTGCCGGCCGCACGCATCGTGGCGCAGCGGGGGGCCGAGACGCTCGACGTCGTGTGGCAGCCGCGCTTCACCCCCAGCCGCCTGCCGCTCGTGGACCAGCGGTGGACCGTGCGGCCCACTGGCTCGGACGGCGTACGGCTGCTGCCGTCGGCGCTGGCGCTGCCGACGCGCGACCAGGTCGGCGCACGATGGAGTCACACGGGAGACGGCTATGAGTTCTCGGTGTCGGGCTTCGACGGCATCAACCACCTGCCGAACCTCGTCGCCGTGCCTGCCGCCACGGTGCGCGATCTGCTGCTGCTGCGCGACTATCCACGCGTGCGCTCATTCGGCGCCGATGCCGCCTGGCCGACGCGCTGGTTCACGCTGAAAGGCGAGGCTGCGGTGTTCCGGGCGCGCGACAGCAACGCCGACGACTACGTGCTGTATGTCGTGCAGGTGGAACGGCAGACCGGCGAGTGGCTGTTGCTCGGCGGCTACGCCGGCGAGGTGGTGACGACGCGCCGGGTGCCGACGCCGTTTGCGCCGGACCGCGGGCTCACGCGGGCGGTCGTGGCTCGCGCGTCGTATACCGTCGATTCCAACCGCAGCGTGACGCTCGAGAGCGCGGTGCGCCAGAACGGCCACGGGGTCTACGTGAAGGGCGAGTATTCGCAGGCACGCGGCGCGCACTGGCGCGCGACGGTGTCCGGCGTCGTCCTCGCGGGCCGGTCCGACGACTTCCTCGGTCAGTACCGCCGGAACTCCAACCTGACGCTGTCGCTGCGCTACAGCTTCTGATTCGCACTAGAATTCCGCTCGGAGAACTCTGCATGCGCTTTCGCCTGACCGCCGTCCTCGTTGCCTGCCTGGCTGTCGCCTCGATGGCCGTCGCCCAGACGAACCGCATCGACATGGTGGCGCCGTTCGCGCCCGAACTCGCGAAGCACGGGCCCTACACCATCGGCGTCCAGACGTTCGACGTCACCGACCGCAACCGCGTCGATGTCGTCCATACGACGGAGGGCGCGCCGAATGCCCGGTACGATCGGCGGCTCGTGCTCGAGGCGTGGTATCCGGCGAAGCTGGCACCGGGGCAGCAATCAGGCGGCGCGACGCGCGTCGTCACGCGCGATCCGTCGGTCACCGCGGTGCTGTATGGGCGCGCCGTCCGTGGCGCGGCACCGGTCACCACCGATGGCGCGTTTCCGCTCGTCATCGTCTCGCACGGCTACCCTGGTAACCGGTTCCTGATGAGTCACCTGTGCGAGCACCTCGCGACGATCGGCTTCGTCGTCGTCGCCATCGATCATCCGGACAGCACCTACGACGACCAGCAGGCGTTCGGCAGCACGCTGTACAACCGCGCCTTTGATCAGTTGTTCGTGCTGAACGAAGTTGCGAGGCTCGGCCGCACGGGGAGCGGGCACTTCCTCGCCGGTATTGTCGACGACTCGAAGACCGGCATCGTCGGCTACTCGATGGGCGGCTACGGGTTGGTGAACGTCATCGGCGGCGCCTATGCCGACGCGGCGGTGACGGCCAACAACGCACCGCCGAACCGTCTGCTCGCGCAGCGGACCGCTGCGAATTCTGACTACCAGAAGACGATCGACCCGCGCATCAAGGCGGCGATCGCGGTGGCACCGTGGGGCATGCAGAACGGCTTCTGGGACGCGACCGGGCTGGCGGGCATCCGGACCCCGGTGCTGTTCGTGGCCGGGAGCAATGACAACGTCGCACAGTACGAGCGTGGCACCAAGGCTATCTACGAAGGTGCCGTGCATGCCGAGCGCTGGCTGCTGACGTTCATCAACGCCAACCACAACGCGGGCGCGCCGATTCCGGCGCCGATCGAGACCTATCGCTACTCGGAGACGCTGAAGTCGTACCCCTTCGTGCATTACGCCGATGCGGTGTGGGACAGCGTCAGGATGAACAACATCCTCGATCACTTCGCGACCGCCTTCTTCGAGCTCTACCTGAAGGGACAGCAGGACCGCCTGGCCTACTTCGGGCGGGAGGCGAACGGCGACTTCAAGGGGTTCCTGCCGCGCACGTCGGTCGGGCTGACGCTTGACCACCAGGCCAGTCGCTAGCACGCCGTGCCCACCTTCACGCCGATCGTGGTACCGGCCCACAACCCCGGTCCGCTGACCGGCGACGGCAACAACACCTACCTGCTGACGGCGACGACCGGTGCCGCAGTCCTGATTGATGCCGGCCAGGGGCGGCCCGAGCACCTCGACCTGCTCGGCTCGCACCTGCGGCAGCGCCGGGCGCGGCTGGAGCGGGTGCTGGTCACGCACGCCCACAGCGACCATGCGATGGGCGCCACCAGCATTCGCGACGCGCACCCGCACGCGACGTTCCACAAGAAGGCGTGGCCAGGGCAGGACGAGCGGTTCCCCGTCGACTGGCAGGCGCTGCACGACGGCTCACGCATCGAGTTGGGCGGCGACAGCCTCGTGGCGGTGCACACACCGGGGCACTCGCCGGACCATGTGGCGTTCTGGCATGAGCGGAGCGGGACGCTGTTTGCGGGCGACCTGGTGATGGCGACCGGGTCGGTAATGATTCCCAGCCGCGGCGGCGATCTCGGCGAGTATCTGGTCTCGCTCGAGCGCATCCGCGCGCTGCAGCCGACGCGGTTGCTGCCGGCCCACGGTCCGGCCATTCACGAGCCCGAGCGCTTCCTGCGGCGGTCTATCGAACACCGGCTGGTGCGGGAGGGGCAGGTGCTGACCGCGCTGGCCTCCGGGCCTCGGACGGTGCAGGCGGTCACCGAATCCATCTATCATGGTCTGACTCCGGCTCTGATGCCGGCCGCGCACGAGACCGTGCGCGCGCATCTCGAGAAGCTCAGACGCGAGGGACGGGCCTTCGTCGCGCACGGCCAGTGGTCGGCCGACGTCGCCCCGTGACCCTGGAGTACCTGCACGCCATGAACAACGTCATCGATTTCATCAACGTCAACCGCGAACGCTACCTCGAGGAACTGAAGGCGCTGCTCGCCATCCCGAGCATCAGCGCGCTGCCCGAACACGCGGGCGACGTGCGGCGCTGCGCGGAGTGGTGCGGTGACGAGATGCGGCGCGTCGGGCTGCAGAACGTCCAGCTGTTCGAGACGCCGGGCAACCCCATCGTCTACAGCGAGTGGCTGGGTGCCGAAGGGGCGCCGACCATCCTGTTCTACGGCCACTACGACGTGCAGCCGGTCGATCCGCTCGACCTGTGGCTGTCGCCGCCGTTCGAGGCGACGATCCGCGACGGCGAGATCTTCGCGCGCGGCTCGGCCGACGACAAGGGGCAGGTGTTCATGCACCTGAAGGCGATCGAAGCGCATTTCAAGCAGAACGGCCGCCTGCCGGTGAACATCAAGCTGATCCTCGAAGGCGAGGAAGAGGTGGGCAGCGTCAACCTCGACAACTTCGTGAAGGGTAACAAGGAGTTGCTGAAGGCCGACGTGGTCGTCATCTCCGACTCCGCGATGTTCGCGCGCGGTGTCCCCTCGATCTGCTACGGCCTGCGCGGCCTCGTCTACTTCCAGATCGACGTGCGCGGTAGCAACACCGACCTGCACTCGGGCGTCTTCGGCGGCGCGCTGGCCAACCCCGCCTTCGTGCTGGCGCAGATGCTGACCGGCATGAAGGAGCGCAACGGCACGATCAAGATCCCGGGCTTCTACGACGACGTGGTGCCGCTGACCGACGAAGAGCGGCAGGCGTGGGCCACGCTCCCGTTCAACGAGAAGCAGTACCGCAAGACGTTCGGCATCCCGAAGGTGCAGGGCGAGCCGGGCTACACGACGCTCGAGCGGACCTGGGCGCGTCCGACGTTCGAGGTGAACGGGCTGCTCTCGGGCTTCACCGGTGCGGGCGCCAAGACCGTGCTACCGGCCGTGTCGATGGCGAAGGTGAGCATGCGCCTGGTCCCCAACCAGGACCCGAACACGATCGCGAAGCTCTTCGAGGACTACGTGCAGAAGCTCGCACCGAAGACCGTCGAGGTGAAAGTGACGCGCATGCACGGGGGCAAGCCGTGGATGGCGTCGTTCGACAACAAGTTCATCCAGGCGGCGGGGCGCGCCATCGAGCAGGGCTTCGGCCGTACGCCGGTGTTCACGCGTGAAGGTGGCTCGATTCCGGTGGTGGCGACGTTCCAGGAGGAACTCGGCCTGCCGTCGGTGCTGTTCGGTGTCGGCCTGCCCGACGAGAACGCGCACGCCCCGAACGAGAAGCTCGATTGCGACAACTTCCACAACGGCATCATCTCGTCGGCCGTGCTCTACCAGGAGATTGGCAAGCTCTGACGAGCCTGCCCGTCTCGGGTCTCATTGCGACGCTGGAGCGGTTCTACGGACCGCTGCCAGCGCCGCCCGCCGATCCGTTCCGCTACTACGTCTGGGACGTGCTCTCCGCGCACACCACTCCCAGCCGTCGTGACGCCGCCTACGCGGCGCTGCTGCGGATTCCCGCACTCACCCCCGATGCGATGTTTCGCGCCGCTCGCGGCCGGCTGACGGCGGCCCTGGTCCAGGCGGGGCCGTACCAGGAACAGCGACTGCACGCGCTGCTGCTCGGCGTCGAACGGTTCCGGCGACAACCGGCGTTCAGCGCGATCGTGCGTGGCGCACTGCCACGTGCGCGGCGGCTGCTGGCCAGGGTGCCGCGCCTCGGCGAGGGCGGCGTCCACCGGATGCTGCTGTTCGGCGGGCAGCACTGCGTCATGCCGGTCGACCGCGATGTGGCGCGGCTGGTGTCACGACTGGCGAGTGCGGGCGGGTGGGAGCGGTTGAAGGCGCCGAGACTGCGTCCGATCAGGCGGATGATCGAGGCGGGACTGCCGAGGGAAGAGTCTGCCTACCGGCGCGCCGCGCTCTACCTGCGACACCACGCGGTGCAGACCTGCGCCGACGACCCGCACTGTTCCGTGTGCCCGCTCAGCGGGCGCTGCCCCTCGCGCCGAGAGAGCCGTTCGTAGCTGCCGACCTTCAGGTCGGCCCCCGAAAGACGCGCGGCTACGGCTTGACTCCGCCGGCTGCGTGCGCTCAGTTGAGCGAGGCCACTCGCCGCCTGAGCGTCTTCACGTGTTCCCAGATGCGCGCGTGTTCATCACGCTCGTCCTCGTCGAGTTCGATCCCCTTCGAGAGTTCCAGATAGGTCTGCAGGTCGCGCAGCGCCGACGGCAGGTCGTTCAGGTGATAGGCGAGCAGGCCGCGGTCGCGCCGTTCGGTGACGGCGGCCGGGTCGACGGCCAGCAGCAGCTCGGTGATGTCGCGCGCCTGCTGGAACGAGTAGAGCCGCACGTAGGCACGCTTCAGGTTCAGCAGCATGCGCGTGATGATCTGCCGCTTCGTGGCGTGGGCCAGCGCATGGGCATCCCACAGCTGCTCGTCGCCGGTCTGCCGCGTTAGCAGGTCGCGGCACATGCTCTCGGAGAGCAGGGCGCCGCCGTGGTGCGCATCGATGATGAGGTCGCGCGAGTACTGCGTGCCGTGCACGCCGCGCACGCGGACCAGAAAGTGCCCAGGGAAGTTCACCCCTTCCGCGTCGATGCCGGCCCGCCGCGCCACTTCCATGTAGACCAGGGCGAGCGTGATCGGAATGCCCATGCGTCGGTCCAGCACCTCGTTGAGGAAGCTGTTGCGGGGGTCTTCGTACTGCTCGTCGTTGCCGGTGAAGCGCTCGTCCTCGAACAGATACGTGTTCAAGGCGGCGATCCGCGCGAACACGGCCGGATCGACATGCGGCGGAATCTCGAGCGTCGTGCCCGCGGCGGTGGCGTCGGCCACGCGCCGCCGCGCCTCGCGGCCGAGCGCGTCGAGTTGGGCGACGTAGACCTCCGTGTCGAGGGCCGGATAGGCCACCCGCGACATCATCAGGGCCGCCACCGCAAGGTCGGGGTCGTGGCTATGGGCGAGCGCCGTAAAATCGCGCACGAGGGCAGGGCTCAGCACGTCGGTAGCATAGCCCATCGGGCGCCAACGGCAGGAAGGCCGGGAAGGGCTGGGCTGGCGAGGCAGGCCGGCCAGAAGATCAGGATGGCCAGAACGGTCGGGGTGGTGTTCACGTGGTTCGCGCCGTTCACGTTGCCCCATGTTCTCGACCGCCTGTCGGTGCCATCGACGTCGGTCCGCTGCGAGGAGCAGTCGCGGTAGTTGCGGAAGACGTAGTCGGCGCGCAGCGCTGCTCGGCTCCCGAACTGCCGGTTGACGCCGACGGCGTACTCGAGCACGTTTGGAGGGTTCAGGTTCCGCGGACCTGTGGGGTGACACCCGGAATGTCCGGCTGGCTGCGAGCGGCAGGGCCTGCGTTGGCGCCAGCCCATGGGCAGGGTGGACATGGCGGTGGCTGGTACCGGTGATGCTGTGGGCGCGGGCCTTCCCGCCGCAGAGATAGAGGGTAACGAGCAGCACAAGCGCCGCTTTCATCAGGCGCCTGGGGGACATCCTCCGTGGAGAAAAGTCGGCCATGCGGCGAGTATGAAAGGCAGCGCCTGTCACTCGTCACTGGGACGAATGCTCGCCCCAGTCGTTGGTCACACGTCCCAAGAGCCGTGTGTGACGAGTGGCGGGTGTTCGTGATCAGCCGGCGAGTGAGTGGAGCAGGGCGGGCGTGAACTGGTCGAGGTGCGTGATGACCGTGTCCGACACGTCCACCAGTGCGGAGGCAGGATAGGTCTGCGTGATGCCGACGGTGCGCATGCCGGCGGCACGCGCCGACACGAGACCCCACTTCGAGTCCTCGATCGCCACGCACTCGTGCGCCTGCAGGTCGGCGACCGTCGACCGCAGTTTCTCTGCGGCGAGCAGATACGGTGCCGGGTCGGGCTTGCTGGCCGGCGTGTCTTCAGCCGACACGACGAACTGGAAGTGGCCGCGCAGCCCTTCGTGGTCGAGGACGCGCAGGATCTCGGCCTTCAGCGCGCCAGACGCCACGGCAATCGGGAACGCGTCCGCCATGCGCATGATGGCGTCGCGGGCGCCGGGGAAGAGCACCGAGCCGCTCTTCTCGAGTTCCTCGAGGCGCACGGCCTTGCGCGCGACGAGCGAGGCGATGTCGGCGTCAGTGAACGCGGTGCCGGTGTCGGCGGCGATCGCCTTGAACGCGCCGATATCGTCGTAGCCAAGGTAGAGCTCGTAGTAGGACGATTCGGTGAGCGCGATCCCCTTGTCTACCAGGACGTCGCGGTAGGCACGGAAGTGGAGCGGTTCGCTGTTGGCGATCACTCCGTCGAAGTCGAATATGACGGCTCGAATCATTGGGGCTGCGCTTCGCCGGACTTCTTCATCCGCTCGCCGGCGTGAATCGGCACCTTCAGCCGGTTCTCGGCCGGTGGATACGGGCACTCGTACGCCGGGTTGTAGTAGCAGTAGGGGTGATAGGCGAGGTTAAAGTCGAGCGCGTAGATGCCGCTCGCCGTCATCGCGAGGTCGATGTAGCGCCCGGCGGCGTAGGTTTCGGTGCCGCTGGTCATGTCGCTGAACATCAGCGTCACGTGGGTGTTGTCCGGGGCGCCGACCTCGTTGAAGGCGAGCAGCGACATCTGCTGGCCCTTCAGCGTGAACTCCATCCGTCCGACCTGGCGCATCTTGCGGCGCTGGCCGGTGGAGGTGGGCATCATCACCTGGATGTCTTCGGTGGACGGCTTCAGGCCGGCCAGTACGTTGTAGTTGGGGTCGACCGGAAAGTACGCCAGCGGCAGGAACCGCGCCTTCAGCTCCGCGCTCGGGATGACGTCGGTGCCCGCCTGGAAGTCGGCGTCCTTCGCCGCGCGTCCAGCGGTGAGCTTGCGGACGTAGTCCTGCGGGTCTTCCTCGTGCGGCGTGTTGCTGCAGGCTGCGGCGGTGAGCAGCACCGCGACAACCGCGAGGAGCGCAGCAGGCAGCGGCAGGAGAAATCGAGTGCGCGACATCGCCGATATTCTATCCGGGCGGTGCGGGATAGGCGATAGGCGATGGACTCCGACCCCCAACCTCGCTGGTCACGACAGCACGCCGCGTGCATGCAGGGTGCTGGCGTACAGGAACAGGCCGAGCGCGACGATGAAGATGACGGCGGTGAAGATGAGCGAGAACGGGTCGCCCGCCACCGTCATGCCGTTCGACAGCACGTAGTTGTGGAACGTGGTGGTGATGACGCCGAGCACCGACGCCAGGAACACCCACACCGCCAAGCGCCGGCGCAGCAACAGCAGCAGCGTGCCGGCCACCCCGCCCCAGACGCCGACCGCCCAGGCAGAGTTGATGATCGCCGGCATGCCGTAGAAGAAGGCGAGTTGCTCGGGTGTGAAGCTCGCCATGTACGCGGCGTTCCTCGACTGGGTCATCGAATAGTCGAAGGCGCCCATCGCGTTCCAGAGCAGGGCGAGGCCGCCGACGATCCACAGGTGTCGTGGTGTTCGCTGTGTCTGCATATCGCTCAGAAGGGGTACGCGCCGCGAGCCACGGCCGCGTCGGCCAGTGTGCGCCGCAGCGCCGCGGTGTTGATCGGCATCTGCCGGAACAGCCGCTTCAGCGCTGCCACCATCGTCCGCAGCGTGTCGCCATCGAGCATCGCCGCGAGTGCCTGCTTCGCCGATGCCTCGATGCGCATCGCCGCATCGTTCACGAATACCCGCGTGGCATCGGCCTGCAGCGACGCCCCGCTGCGCGCGGCCGCGGCGGCGGCGGAAGCCCGGAGCAGCGCGCTCTCGGCCGCGTAGGTGTCGATGATCATGTCGGCCAGGTGCAGCAGCACCTCCTGCTGTTCCCCGAGCTTCTCGCGGTAGGTCTGCATCGCGAGGCCGAGCACCATCAGCGACGCCTTCTTGAACGACTCCACCGCGCGGCGTTCGTCCGCCAGCGGTGCGTCATCGCCCGACGGCAGGGCGGCTGGCCCGAGCAGTTCGTCCTGTAGCGCCTCCGCTGCCGCAATGAGGCCGATGTCGCCCTTCACCGCGCGGCGCGCCAGCATGCCCGGGATGAGCAGCCGGTTGATTTCGTTGGTGCCTTCGAAGATGCGGTTCACGCGCGAGTCGCGGAACTCGCGCTCAGCCGGGTAGTCGCGCACGTAGCCATTGCCGCCGTGCACCTGGATGTTCTCGTCGAGGACGAAATTCATCATCTCGCTACCGGCCACCTTGGCGATCGACGCCTCGACGGCGTACTCCTCGACGGCCTGCAGCACCACCGACTGGTCTGCCGCTTCGTGCGGCGTCGCCGACACACGCGTGTCGATCATCCCCGCCGTGCGGTAGATGAGGCTCTCCACCGCGAAGGCGCGCACGACCATCTCGCCGAGCTTGTGCTTGATGGCGCCGAACGAGGCGATCGGCTGGCCGAACTGCTTGCGCTGTGCCGCATACTTCGCCGACTCGCCGATGGCGCCCTGTGCGCCGCCGCTGCACATCGCACCCAGTTTGTAGCGGGCGAAGTTCAGCACGTTGAACGCCACCTTGTGCCCCTTGCCAACCTCGCCGAGCACGTTCTCGGGTGGGACGCGAACGTCCTGCAGCAGGATCGGCGTGGTCGACGAGCCGTGGAGCCCCATCTTGTGCTCCTCGTTGCCGCTGGTCAGCCCGCCGAACGCGCGCTCGACGATGAAGGCGGTGAACTGCTCGCCGTCCACCTTCGCAAAGACGATGAACACGTCGGCGAAGCCGCCGTTCGTAATCCACATCTTCTCGCCGCTCAACAGGTAACTGCCGTCCGCCTGCTTCGTGGCGCGCGTCTTCGCGCCGAGGGCATCGGAGCCGGAACCCGGCTCGGTCAGGCAGTAGCCGCCAATCAGCTCGCCGCTCAGCAGGCGCGGCAGGTACTGCCGCTTCTGCGCGTCCGTGCCGAACAGCGACAACGGCAGGATGACCAGGTTGGCGTGCGCCCCGAAGGTGGCCGCAAACGACGCAGACTTCGAGATCTGCTCGCTGATGACCACCGACGACACCTTGTCGAGTGCCAGCCCGCCGTACTCTTCCGCCACGTCGGCGCCCATGATGCCGAGCGCGGCGCCGCGCTTCACCAGTTCTCGCGACAGCGCCCAGTCCTTCGACTCGAGCCGGTCGAGCACCGGCAGCACCTCGTTGGTGACGAAGTCGCGCACGGTGTCGCCGATCATCCGATGTTCGTCGGTCCGCTGCTCGGGCGTAAAGATATCGTCGGGTGCCGTCGCCCGCAGCAGGAACTCGCCACCGCGCAGGATCAATCCGCTGTTGCTGCTCATGGTTACATCCGTTCGAAAATACCGGCCGCGCCCATGCCGCCGCCGACGCACATGGTCACCATCGCGTAGCGTCCGTTGCGTCGCCGCAGTTCATGGAGCGCCGTCGCCGTCAGCTTCGCGCCGGTGCATCCGAGTGGATGCCCGAGCGCAATGGCGCCGCCGTTCACATTCAGCTTCTCGGGGTCGATCGGCAGCTCGCGCAGGCAGGCCAGCGCCTGCGCCGCGAACGCCTCGTTCAACTCGACGACGTCCATCTGGTCGAGCGTCAGCCCGGCCAGCTTCAGCACCTTCAGCACCGCCGGCACCGGGCCGATGCCGAACTTCTCGGGTTCGACGCCTGCCGTGGCGTAGGCCACGAAGCGCGCCAGCGGCGTGAGCCCGCGCGCCTTCGCCAGCTCCGCGCTGGTGACCACCACCGCCGCCGCGCCGTCGCTCATCTGCGAGGAATTGCCGGCGGTGACGCTGCCGGCGACGTGAAATGCGGCTCGCAGTTGCGCGAGCGCGGCGGCCGAGGTGTCGCGCCGCGGGCCTTCGTCCACGCTGAAGAGGCTCTCGATGGTCGTGCCGCTGGCGGGGTCGAACAGGCGCGCCGTGATCGGCACGATCTCTTCGGTGAACCGGCCCGCATCGATGGCGTCCAGTGCACGCTGGTGGCTGCGTAGCGCGAAGGCATCCTGGTCGTCGCGCGAGATGCCGTAGTCCTTGACGTGGTTCTCGGCGACCAGCCCGGTGCTGAGATACACGTCAGGGTAGCTGTTCATCAGCGCCGGATTCGGCGACACCTTCAAGCCGCCCATCGGAATCATGCTCATCGACTCGGTGCCGCCGGCGACGATGACCGACGACCCTCCGGTCATGATGCGCTCGGCGGCGTAGGCGATCGCCTGCAGGCCGGAGGCGCAGAAGCGATTGACCGTGACGGCCGAGGCGCTCACCGGGACGCCGGCGCGCAAGCTCGCGATGCGCGCGACGTTCATTCCCTGCTCGCCCTCCGGCATCGCGCAGCCGAGAATGACGTCCTCGATCTCCGCCGCGTCGATGCCCACCGCCCGGCGCAATGCCTCGGTGATGACGGCAGCGGCCAGCTCATCGGGCCTCGTGCCGCGGAGTGTGCCAGTGGGCGCCTTGCCGGCGGCCGTGCGGACGGCGGAGACAATCACAGCATCATGCATGGTTCATCCGTTCCAGTCGCCGAGCAGCGATTCGATCGCGTCGGCCACTTCAGCCACAACTCCGTTGAATAGGTGATCGGACGAGTCGATGATGACCAGTTCCTTCGGGTCAGCGGCACGTGCGTAGAAGGCGTTGATCTCGCGGAAGCCGCTAATCTCGTCCATCTCGCCGTGCACGAAGAACTTCGGCTTCGGGCTCTTTTCCACCTCGGCGAAGTCCCACTTGCTCACGGGCGCAGCGATGCCGATGAGCGCCGACACGCGCGGATCGACGACACCGACGTTCATGCCGACCCACGAGCCGAACGACATGCCGCCAGCCCACAACGGCACGCCGGGGAAGCGCGCGGCCATCACGTCGAGTCCGGCCGTGAAGTCGTCGCGTTCGCCACGCCCTTCATCCCACGCGCCCTCGCTCTTGCCGACGCCGCGGAAGTTGAAACGAAGCACCGCGCAGCCGATCCGCGTCAGCCCCTTGGCCGTGTGATAGATGCCCTTGGTGTGCATCGTCCCGCCGAACTGCGGGTGGGGGTGGCCAAGCACGACCGCGGCGCGGATGCCGCCGTCGGCGCCCGTGGCGGCGAGCCCGTCGCTGGTCACACCCTTCGGCACGGGCAGATCGAGAATCGCTTCGAGACGACCCGCAGGTCCCTGGAACTCACGCAGCACTGCTGTCACGACTGTCCTTCTTCGCATCGACGAGAAACTGATGAATGAGGGCCGCGCACTCGTCCGGTCTCGTGACGGAGCCGAGGTGCCCGGTGCGGTCCATCCGCGCATGCCGCGCATGGGCGATGAGCCGCGCATAGTCCGCCGTGCCGCCAGAGCCGGTCACGTGGTCGAGCGCATCGTCCCCCTGGACGATGAGGGTTGGTGCTGTGACGAGCGTCGTGTCAGCCACGCGGTCGTACGACCCGATGAGCCTGGCTCGCGCCGCCATCCGCGACAGCGACACGCGCGCCGACGTGATGATGCCGGCCTGTTCGCGCAGGTAGGCCAGCCGTGCACGCCAACCCGGCAGCGCCGCCTGGATTTCCTTGCGCAACCGGAACGGCGACTCGATGAGGAACAGTGGCCCGAACAGCCACGGCAGGCGCGCGTAGAGGTCGTGGCGCGGACGCAGATGCCAGCGCGGTCCCGGTGCCGAGACCATCGTCAGCGCCGAAGTACGATGCGGGCGTGTCGCCGCGAAGCGCAGCGCCACGAGGCCGCCGAACGACACGCCGACGATGGCGGCTCGGTCGATACCCAGCCGATCGAGCGCCGACTCCACCTGATCGGCGAACGCGTCGATGGGCTGCTGGCCGGCGCGAACGCTGCGCTCATCGCAGAGCGAGAACGTGATGACCCGGTAGACGCGGGCGAGTGCCGACACGAGCGCACGCGAGTACTCCCAGCGTCCCTGGACACCCGGAATGAGCACGAGCGGTGCCCCCGCGCCTAGCTCCACGATCTCGAACGGGTCTGTCATGCTCCTGCTACAGGCGGACCTGAAGGTCCGCAGCTACATGCCCCTTCGCGACCAACGACCAACGACGAATGACTAACGACCATTAGTTCCTGAGCGGCTGGCCGGTCTTGAGCGTGTGCTGGATCCGATCCAGCGTCTTGCGCTCGCCGCACAGCTTCAGGAACGCTTCGCGCTCGAGGTCGAGCAGGTACTGCTCGCTCACCTGCGTCGCGTGCGGCAGCGACCCGCCAGCGACGATGTGCGCCAGGGCGCGGCCGATAACCGCGTCGTGATCAGTGGCGCGGCCCGCGCGCCAGGCAAGGTGCACGCCCAGCTTCAGGGCCGACTCGAGACTTTCGCCGCCGACCGGAATCGGTTCCGGCACCGGCGGGCGATAGCCTTCGCGCACGCGATCGAGCGCCGTCGCCTTCGCATCGGCAAGGAGCCGTTCCCGGTTCATCGAGATCGGATCGTGATCGTGCAGATAGCCCAGTTGCCGTGCGTTCGCACCGCTGGTCGACACCTTCGCGAGCGCCATGGTCTCGAAGGCCGCCTGCACGAACGGCTGCAGGTCGGCCTTCGCGCTGGCGGCCTGTCGCGCGGCACGCTGCGTCATTTCCTTCGTGCCGCCGCCAGCGGGGATGAGGCCAACGCCCACTTCCACGAGGCCGATGTAGGTCTCCGCCGCTACCTGCACGCGGTCGCCGTGCAGCACGAACTCGCAGCCGCCGCCGAGCGCCAGGCCGCACGGCGCCAGCACCACCGGCACCGGCGAGTAGCGCAGCGACAGCGTCGCCTTCTGGAACATGCGGACCATCAGGTCGATCTCGTCCCAGTTGCCGTCCTGCGCCTCGACGAGCACGAGCATCAGGTTGGCACCGGCGGAGAAGTTGACCGCGTCGGTGCCGATAACGAGCGCCTCGAAGTTCGCCGCGGCTTCGGTGAGACCCGCCTGCACGATCTGCATCGTGTCGGCGCCGATGGCGTTCATCTTCGAGTGCAGCTCGACGCAGAGCACGCCGTCGCCGAGGTCGACGAGGCTGCCACCGGGATTCTTCTTCAGGACCGCGGTGCGCTCCTTCGCCGAGCGCAGCAGTTGCAGCCCTGGTGCCGCGGGCGCAACCAGACCATCACGGAAGCGGGTGCGGCCGGCGGCGAGTTGCGCGGCGACCAGCGGCGGCACCGTGGCCGGCTTCGCCACGTCGAGCACGGCCTGGAGTCCGATGGCGTCCCACAGCTCGAACGGACCCAGGTCCCAGCCGAAGCCCCACCGCATGGCGCGGTCGACATCGTCGATCGAGTTGGCAATGGACGGCGCCACCGTCGCGGTGTAGACGAGCATGGGCGCCAACGTGTCGCGCAGCAGCGTGCCCGCTTTGTCTGGGCTGTTGAAGAGCGTCCGCACGCGCGCGGCCACGTCGTCGACACCCTTGACCGCATCGAGCGAGGCGAGGCGCGCCGGCTGCTTCGGCCGGTAGGTCATCGTCGCGGGATCAAGCGTGAGGATGTCGGCGCCTTCACGCTTGTAGAAACCCTGACCGGCCTTCCCGCCCGTCCAGCCACGGTGCACGAGGTCGGCGACGATGTGCGGCAGCGTGAAGCCGGAGCGCTGCGTGTCCTCGGGCATCCGTTCCTGCAGGTTGCGCAGCACATGATCGAGGACGTCGAGTCCCGCGATGTCCATCGTCCTGAACGTGGCGCTCTTCGGGCGTCCGAGCGCCGGTCCGGTGATGGCGTCGATCTCCTCGATCGTGTACTGGCCCGACTCCAGCGCACGTATCAGGTGCACGACGCCGTACAGGCCGATGTGATTGGCGATGAAGTTCGGGCTGTCCTTCGCCGGCACCACCCCCTTGCCGAGGGCGAGATCGCAGAAGCGGGTGATGCGTTCCACGACCGCCGGGTCGGTATCGGGCGTCGGAATCACTTCCACCAGCCGCAGGTAGCGCGGCGGGTTGAAGAAGTGGGTGCCGACGAGGTGTGCGCGGAATTCGGCGCTGCGCCCGTTGGCGAGCGCGGCGATCGGAATGCCGCTGGTGTTCGACGACACGATCGCATGCGGCGCGCGCAGCGGCTCGATCTGGGTGAACAGCATCTGCTTCACGTCGAGCTTCTCGACGACCGCCTCGATGATCCAGTCAGCGCTGGACACCTTAGCCAGGTCGGTGACGAAGCCGCCGGTGGAGATGCGGGCGATTGCCTGCTTCGTGAAGAATGGGTCGGGCTTCAGCGCCGCCGCCTTCTTCAGGCCCTCGCGCGCCGCCTCTGGGGTGACGTCGAGCAGCAGCACGGGAATGCCGGCGTTCGCCAGGTGCGCCGCAATCTGCGAACCCATGGTGCCGGCACCGAGCACGGCGGCTGAACGGATGGAGGATGGCTGCGTCATCGTGGGCGTGTCCCGTCGAGAAAAATGTCTACGACTGCGTCGGCGTCCAGTTCGAGGTTGTAGCGCCGCCGGCTCAGGATCCAGTTGGTGGCCATCTCGTCGAGCGCGCCGAAGAACATCTTCGCCACGGTGGTGGCATTGAGGTTCTTGCGAAAGACGCCGCTCTTCTGGCCTGCTTCGATCGTGGCACGAATCTGCCCGAGGTACTCGCGCAGGAGCGTCGCCGAGAACCGCTCCATGAACTTCACCGATTGCCGCAGCTCCACCTGAAAGACGATGGCAAGGTTGCGGTCGCGGCCGAGCATGGCCAGGTGCAACTGCGCGAAGCGGCGAAGGCGCTCAGCTGGGTCCTCGATGGCCGCGACGCCAGCGGCGCGTGCCACGTCGGCCACCTGGGCATTGAAGTAGCTGCGTTCGGCGAACACGTCGATGGCCGCACGGAGGATCGCGTCGCGCGGCAGGGGTGGCGAGCATGACGCTGAATGAATGTTCATTCAGTGGTGAAAGGGGTGTCAAGCCACACCCCGGTCTTCCGGCGCAGTTTCAGCCGACGTCGTATTCGTGCAGCCCTGACTTGATGAGCAACCGGCCGCCCGGCCCGACGCACATCGTGGCCGGTGAGACCGCGCCGGCGCCGCTCATCACGGTGCGTCGGCCACGGCGAACGACGTCGGGTCGATGATCCGGCCGGGTTCGCTGCCGATCTCCACGATCCGGAACGGGCCGTCGAAGTGGGAATCGATGCCCCACATCTCGTCCGCCAGGCGGGCAAAGTTGAAGTCGCGTCCCGAGGCCGACTGCTGGACGCCGCGCGGATCGCGGAACCGGCCGGCGATTGCGAGGGAGAACCGCTTTAAAACTTCGCGACGGCGCGAATGGCGGCGAGGACGTCCGAGGTCTGCGGCAGGATCGCTTCTTCGAGGTCCGGTGAGTAGGCCACCGGCGTGTCGAGCGCCGCCACGCGCCGGATCGGCGCGTCGAGATAGGGGAACAGTTCGTCAGCGATGCGCGCGGCGAGTTCCGCGCCGAAGCCGCAGGTGAGCGCGTCCTCGTGCGCGATGACGACGCGGTTGGTCCGCTTGACCAGCGCCGAGATCGCCTCCCAGTCGAACGGCATGATGCTGCGCAGGTCGAACACGGCCGCCTCGATGCCGTCGCGTTCCGCCGCCTGCTGTGCCGCGAGGAGCGAGCGCTGCACGAGCGCGCCCCACGTCAGCACGACCACGTCGGAGCCTTCGCGGCGAATGGCGCCCTTGCCGAACGGGATCATGAAGTCCGCACCAGGGTACTCGCCCTTGTTGTAGGTCTGGCGGTACAGGTGCTTGTGCTCGAGGTAGAGCACCGGGTCGTCGCAGCGGATGGCCGTGCGGAGCAAGCCGGCCGCATCCACCGCATTGGACGGGTAGACGACGCGCAGGCCGGGGCAATGGGCGAAGATACTCTCGCCCGACTGGCTGTGGTACGGGCCACCGCCGCGCAGGTAGCCGCCGATCGGCACGCGCATCACGACCGGGCACGTCCAGTGATTGCCCGAGCGGTAGCGCAGCATCGACATCTCGTCGCGAATCTGCATCATCGCGGGCCAGATGTAGTCGAAGAACTGAATTTCGACCACCGGCTTGAGTCCGCGCATGGCCATGCCGATGGCGCGGCCGACGATGCCGGCTTCGGCAATCGGCGCGTTGAACACGCGGTCGCTGCCGTAGATGCGCTGCAGGCCATGCGTGACCTTGAACACGCCGCCTTTGCCCTTCACTTCCTTCAGGGCCTCGGCGCGGCTCGCGTCCGCGATGTCCTCGCCGAACATGATGATGCGCGGGTTGCGCGCCATCTCGTCCTTCAGCGTCTCGTTGATCGCGTCCACCATCGTCTCGGGCTTGCCGTGCGGAGTGGCAGGCGTGTCGAACGCAGCCGACGTCGGGTCGACGGTCGGCGAGTAGACGAAGTGGGTGACGGTGTTCTTCGACGGTTTCGGCGCCGCCACCGCCTGCTCGGCGGCGAGCGACACCTCGCGGTCGAGCTCGGCTTCGAGGCTGGCCAGGTCGGCGGCAGTCGCCAGGCCGTTCGTGGTGATGAAGGTGGCCAGACGGCCGATCGGGTCGCGCTTCGCTTCCGCCTCGCGTTCAGCCGCCGTCTTGTACAGCCTTTCGTCGTCGGACAGCGAGTGCGAGTACGGGCGGATGACGTGCGCGTGCACCAGCGCGGGCCCCTTGCGGGCACGCACGTAGTCTGCGGCCGCGCGCACGGCGCGTAGGCTGTCGAACAGGTCGGTGCCGTCGGCCGTTTCGATGTGCAGGCTAGGGAACGAGCGCAGCAGCTTCGAGATATCGCCGCCGGGCATCTCGACTTCGACCGGCGTCGAGATGGCGTAGCCGTTGTCTTCGACGAGGAACAGGACCGGGATGTGGCGCGTGCACGACACGCTGACCGCTTCCCAGAATTCGCCTTCGCTGGTCGACCCTTCGCCGAGCGAGGTGTAGACGATTTCGTCCGCGTGGAAGAGCGTCTCGCGGTTCGCGATCTGCTCGATCCGGCTGTAGAGCGTGCCCGCTTCGGCCATGCCGACGGCGTGCAGCACCTGCGTGGCCGTGCAGCTGGAACCGGCGACGATGTTCAGCGACTTGTTGCCCCAGTGTGACGGCATCTGGCGACCGGCGTTGCTCGGGTCGGCATCCGCGCCGACCGACGCCAGCAGCATGTCGAGCGCCGTGACGCCGAGCTGCAGGCAGAGGGCCCGATCGCGGTAATAGGGGTGGAACCAGTCGTAACCTGGGCGCAGCGTCATGCCGACGGCGACGAGAATGGCCTCGTGGCCGGCGCCGCTGATCTGGAAGAACGCTTGGCTCTGGTTCTTGAGCTGGATTTCCTTGTCGTCGATCTTTCGCGACAGGACGATGGTGCGATAGGCGTCGAGGACCTGGTCGCGGGAGAGCCCATTGAATGCGGCCTCTGCAACCTTCGCTGCCTGACGATCACCGCTCGCGACGGCGCTCTTCATCGATTTCGAAGTATATAGCACCCCGCGATGTTGGGATATCCTCAAGCGTGCATGGGACAGACTGGCGTGCGATTGCACCGGTGGGATGAGATTGCGCTCGACAAGGTCACCGAGATGCTGTCCAGGAAGATCGTCACCGGCGAGCGCGAGATGCTGGTCCAGGTCTACCTTAAGCGCGGCTGTCTCGTGCCGATGCACGCCCATCGGAGCGAGCAGATGACCTACGTGCTCCAGGGGGCTCTCCGGTTCGTCGTGGCCGGGGAGGAAATCACCGTGCGCGAAGGCGAAGTGCTGCGCATCCCGTCCGGGGTCGCGCATCAGGCCGAAGCACTCGAAGACACCTTCGAACTCGACGTCTTCAGCCCGATCCGTGAAGAATGGCTCGCCGGCGCCGACGAAGAGCTGCCGCGCTGAATGGCCAGGCGTCGGGGGCTGCCGTCAGCGCGGCTTCAGCAGGTGACAACCATGGCAATCGACAGGCAGGCGACCGGACTCACCATCATCCGCATCGCCCTCGGCGTCTTCTTTCTCTTCGAAGGTCTGAATAAGTACCGGTGGTTGATGGATGCCTCCATCCTCGCCGGACGCTTCAGCCACTGGCTCGCTGAGGCCGCTGCGGGTTCGCCGTCGCACTGGTACCTCGAGCATGTGGCCATTCCCGGCACGGCCGTCTTCGCGCGTCTTGTTCCGTTGGGGGAGATCGCAGCGGGTCTGGCGCTGATTGCCGGGGTCTGGACGTCGCTCGCGGCCTTTCTGGCGTTCATGATGGTGCTGAACATCCATGTGGCCAGCGGCGCACTGTTCACCTACGCCATCCTCACCAACGGCTACGGCTTGCCTGTGCTGGGAGCGACGCTCGGACTGGCGTTCGGCGGTGTGCGGTTGCCCCTCAGCGTCCGGCGCTGACGGGTGTCCGAGGCGGTGTGGCGTGAGCCGCGACGGTCGTCAGTGGACCTTGCGGTCCCAGTCCTGTGCGCGGCCGCCCTGGTAGACGTCGAACCGGGCGCGTGCCCGGTTGATCTTCCACTTCAGATACCGGTATTTCACCTCGGACCACGGGTGCAACCGCATCCGCCCGCCCTTGAGGAAGAGATACGCCACGACGAAACCGCTGAGATGCGTGGCGTTCGCGACGCCGCTGCTGCCGGTGATGGTGAGGAAGAGTTCGATGGCGCCGAAGATCATCACGGCGTACTTCGTCTTCACCGGGAACAGCATCCACAGGTACATCTCGCGTTCCGGGAAGTACATCGCATACGCGAGGAGCAACCCGAAGATGGCGCCCGATGCGCCGTAGATGTACGAACCGTAGACGTGGGCGGCGAAGTCGAACGGCAGCAGTGAGAAGAGCGCGGTGAGCACACCGGCGCCGATGCCGGTGACGAAGTAGAACGTCAGGAAGTAGCGCGTGCCCCAGATCCGCTCGAGTTCGCTGCCGAACATCCAGAGCGCGAGCATATTGAAGAGCAGGTGGAACAGGTTCCTCGGATCGTGCAGGAACATGTAGGTGGCAACGCGCCACAGTTGGAAGTGCTCGAGCACCTCGACCGGACGCAGGCTGAAGGTCCACGTCAGATTCCAGCCGGTCCACTCGGCGACGACCTGCAGCAGGAAGATGCCGACAGTGGTACCGATCAGCCCCTTGAGCGCTGAGGACAGCGGCCCTGGGCCGAACGACATCGACGATCCGTAGCGGGAAGGTGGTCGGCGCATGGGCGCGTCATTCGATCGTAACACGTCGGGCCATGGCAGTCGGTCAGCGGTCGAGCAGCTTCTGTACCCGCTTGCGCGCTTCTGCTGAGAGCGACGTGAACTCGTCGATCCGCAGCATCCGCGCGGTGAGCGCCAGCGCGAGCAGGCCGGCGCCGATCGCCGCAACGAGGTGGAGCGCCTGCACGACGGTGCCCGTATCGCCAGCCCCGCCGGACAGTGAACGGTTCACGCCCACCACGGCCATCGTCATCGCGGCCGCCGCGATTCCGGTCTTCAGGAACGTGAGCGCCAGCGAGCGGCCGGCCAGCCCGTCGAGATGGCGGCGCAGCAGCGCAACGCAGAGCGTCGCGTTGACGAGCGCCGCCAGCGACGTGGCGAGGGCGAGACCGCCGAACCCCATCACACGCACGAGCGCGAGGCTCAGGCCCAGGTTGGTGAGCATCGAGATGATGCTCAGCGTCACCGGCACCCGGCTGCGACCGAGCGCGTAGAAGACCGGCGACGCAATGCGTGTCGTCGAGTAGCCGACGAGCCCGACGGCATACAGGCGCAACGCCGCGGCGGTGGCGGTGGTGTCGACGGCCGTGAAGTGCCCACGTTCGAGCAGCAGGCGGATGATCTCGGGGGCGAGGGCGATGAGGCCGCAGGTGGCTGGGATGTTCACCACCAGCATCAGCGCCAGCCCCTGCGAGACGGTGCGGCGCACGGCGTCGCGGTCGTCCAGCGCTGCGTGACGGGCCGCCGCCGGCAGCACCGCCGTGGCGATCGAGACCCCGAAGAGCCCGAGCGGCAGGTACATCACGCGAAACGCATACTGCAGCCACGACACCGCGCCGGTGCCCTGGCTGGTGGCGAGTAGCGTGCTGACGAGCAGGTTTACCTGGGTGGCGGCGAGGCCGACGGTGCCAGGCCCCATCAGCGTCAGCACCTGGCGCAACCCGCGGTCGCGCCAATCGAGCACCGGTCGATAGCGGAACCCTTCACGGCGCAGCGTCGGCCACTGCACCAGCACCTGCGCCAATCCGCCGACCAGCGCCGCTACCGCCATCGACATGATGCGCGGCAGTCCGAGCATCGGCATCACGGGTGTCAGCGCCACCGCGAACACGATCGCCACCAGGTTGAAGGTGGCCGGTGAGAGCGCCGGCACGAAATAGTGCCGGAGCGAGTTCAGCATGCCCATGGCCGCCGCCGCGATCGCGACGAGCGTGATGAACGGGAACATGACCCGCGCCAGCGTGACCGTGAGCTCGAGCTTGCCTGGCACCGCCGCAAAGTTCTCGGCGTAGAGCGTGACGAGCGGCGTCGCGAAGAGCGTCCCCAGCAGCGCGAGCGCGCCGGTGATCAGCAGGAGCGCGTTCAGCACGTTGTTGCCGAGCCGCCACGCGTCGGCCTTGCCATGCGTGGTGAGGTGCGCGGTGAAGGTCGGGACGAACGCCGCGCTCATGGCGCCTTCGGCGAACAGGTCCCGCAGTAGGTTGGGAATGCGGAAGGCGACCAGAAACGCATCCATCTGGTCGCCCGCGCCGAAGAGCGCGGCGAGCACCTGCTCGCGTACGAGTCCAAGGATGCGGCTGGTGAGGGTGGCGGCGCCGGCGATGCCGGCCGCCCGGGCGAGCGGGTCGGAGGTGCCGGTGTCGGGCGGCGCGTCCGCGGCCGGAACCTGTGCCATGCGCTAGGCGCCAGCCAGCTTCTTCCGGACGAGCTCGTTGACGACCTTGCCGTCGATGGTCTGGCCGGCGAGCTTCGCCATCGCGGCCTTCATCACCTTGCCCATGTCCTTCGCGGAGGTTGCCCCGGCTTCCGCAATGGCGTCGACGACCGCCTGCTCGATCAGGGCCGGGTCGGCGGCGGGCGGCAGGTACGACTCGAGGATCGTGATCTCGGCCAGTTCCTTGTCCGCGAGGTCCTGGCGGCCACCCTTCTGGAACTGATCGACCGAGTCGCGCCGCTGCTTCACCAGTGCACCCACCACCTGTTGCGCCTCGCCGTCGTCGAGGTCGTGCCCCTTCTCGATGCTCTTGTTCATGAAGGCGGCCTTGAGCATCCGCAGGGCGCTGAGGCGTGCGGCGTGCTTCTGGCGCATGGCGTCGGTGATGGCGGCGCTGATCTCGTCGACGAGTGACATGGGTGTATTGAACTCCTGCGAAACGCGGCGGCGCGTTCAGCGATCGGTGTTGGGCGGGGCGGCCGGCGGCGGCGCGGGCACGACCATGCCTGGCGTCGAGACGCCCGCCGGTGCCCCGAACGGCGGCGCGGCGAACGTGACCTCACGCTGGGGCGGCGGTGGTGCCTGCGGTTGCGGCTGCGGGAACGTAGCGAAGGCCGGCCCGCGAATCGGGAGGTTCTGGTGCTGTTGCGTGGCCGACTGAGGCGGCGACTCCTCGTCGACCGGTTGTTCATCGTTGAACGGCGGCGGCGCGAAGGCGGGCGAGGGCGGTGGTGCCGGCGCGCTCGGGCGGGCGGTGCTGCCGCTGCTCGAGGCCAGCAGGAAGATGCGGTCGTAGCGAGAGGCGTTGGGCAGTTCGCGTGCGCGCGGCGCGGCCAGGTAGCCGCTGGCCGCGCGCAGCACGGTCTCGAGCGCCTGCGTCTCGGGCACGTCGGTCAGTTCGAGCGACAGCGGCGCGCCAGACAGGCGATCGAGGTTCACGATGCGTGTCTGGCCCACCCGGGCCCACTCGGTGAGGATCTGGCGGGTGGTGGCGTCCTTCGCGGACACCGTCACCCGTCCGTCGGCGATCGTGATGCGCACCTGAGCCGAGGCCGGAGTGCCGGCAAGCGCCATGGCTGCGACGATGAGACCGAGGACGTGCAGTCGCATGGCGTCAGTATACGGCTACTGTCCGCGGAAGAACTCGACCACGTCGTGCAGGATCGAGTCGAGCGTATGGCGTGGCTCGTAGCCGATCATCCCGTGGATCTTCGTCAGATCCGGCAGGCGCCGCGGCATGTCTTCGAAGCCCGATTCATACGCCTGGTCGTAGGGGATGAGCTTGATCGGCGAGGCGGAATTCGTCACCGCCTTGATCCGCTCGGCCAACCCCTGGATGGAAATCTCTTCGGTGTTACCGATGTTCACGACCTGACCGATGGCCTTCGGTTCGTTGATCAGTGCGATCAGCGCTCGCACCACGTCAGCCACGTGCGTGAACGAGCGGCGCTGAGTGCCGTCGCCGAACACGGTGATCGGCTCGCCGGCCAGCGCCTGGCGCACGAGGTTCGGGATGACCATGCCGTACTGGCCGGTCTGGCGCGGACCCACCGTGTTGAAGAACCGTACGATGATGACCGGCAGCTTGCGCTCCTTCCAGTAGGCGAGCGCCAGGAATTCGTCGATCGCCTTGCTGCAGGCGTAGGCCCAGCGGTGCTTCGTGGTCGGCCCCATCACGAGGTCGGAATCTTCGTGGAACGGCACGTCGACACTCTTGCCGTAGACCTCCGATGTGGACGCCACGACCACGAGCTTCTTCTTCTTGTTTGCGTGCTTCAGCACCACTTCGGTGCCGTGCACGTTGGTTTCGATGGTGTGGACCGGCTGCTCGACGATGAGCTTGACGCCAACCGCCGCCGCGAAGTGGAAGACCACGTCTGCGTGATCGATCAGTTCCGCCAGCAACGGTTCGTTGTCGACCGAATCGATGTCGTAGCTGAACCCGGTGCGCCCCTTCAGGTGCGTGATGTTGTCGATCGACCCTGTGGACAGGTTGTCGAGCACGTGGACCTGGTGTCCGGCCTCGAGCAGTGCCTCGGACAGGTGGGAGCCGATGAAGCCGGCACCGCCGGTAATGAGAGCTCGCATGCGGTACTCCTCGTGAAATGCACACACCGCGGCGCACACGTCCTGAACGTCGTCCGCGGAGAGCCCGGGGTGCATCGGCAGCGACACGACTTCGTCGCAGGCGCGATTGCCTTCCGGGCAGTCTGCTGGTTGCTGGGTGGCGAGCGCCGGTTGTCGCGGAATCGGCACGGGATAGTGCACGAGCGTCTCGATGCCGCTGTTCGCCAGATGCTCCTGCAGCGCCGCGCGGCTGCGGGTGCGGACGACGAACAGGTGATAGACGTGGCCGGCGTCGAACTCGGGCGGAACATGGACCGCCGCACCGGCGAGTCCGGCGCGGTACTGCGCCGCACGCGAGCGCCGAGCGTGCGTCCACGCCTGCAGGTACGGCAGGCGCGCCCTGAGGATCGCCGCCTGCATCTCGTCGAGCCGTGAGTTCATGCCCGGTTCGAGATGATGGTAGCGGTTGGTCTGGCCGCCGTTGCGCAGGCGCCGCAGCTTTGCCGCGAACGCCTCGTCGTCGGTGACAATGGCGCCGCCGTCGCCGAGGGCGCCGAGGTTCTTGGTCGGATAGAAGCTGAAGGCGCCAGCGATGCCGATGGTGCCGACCGGCCGTCCGGACGCGGTTGCCAGATGAGCCTGGCAGGCGTCTTCTACGACGGACAGGTTGTGCGCCGCCGCCAGCGGCATCAACGCGTCCATGTCGGCCGCCTGCCCGTAGAGATGCACCGGCAGCAGCGCGCGCGTGCGCGGCGTGATGGCACGGGCCACGGCTGCCGCGTCGAGCGTGTGCCGCTCCGGATCGATGTCCGCGAACACCGGGCGCGCGCCGACCATCATGACGGCGAGTGCCGTGTAGGCGGCCGACAGCGGCGTGGTGATGACCTCGTCGCCGGGGCCGATGCCGAGACCCTTGAGGATCAGCGCGATGGCGTCCGTGCCCGTACCGACGCCGACCGCGTGCGCCGCGCCTGCGGCTGCCGCGAACTCGGCTTCGAACGCTGCGACTTCCGGACCGAGCACATACCAGCCGCTGCTGACGACTCGCTCGATGGCCGCGCGGATGACCGCGGCGTCCTCGCGCGGCGCGGGCGACCCGAAGGGAATGCGGAAACGGCTCATGCCTGCTCCTGCGCCGTCGCGGCGTCGACGTAGTGGGCGAAGTGCTCGCGATAGAAGCCGAGGGTGGCGGCCAGCCCGTCCCGCAGCGCGATACGCGGCGACCACCCGGTGGCGCTGGTGAACTTCGACGAATCGGCGAAGAAGCTGCCGATGTCGATCGCCTTCTTCTCCTGCGGCCACTCGATGTACTCGACGCGGCCAGAGCCGGCGGCGTCGAGCAGCATCGACGTCAGGTCGCGATGGCTGATGGGTGCGGTGCCGCCGACGTTGTACACCTCACCGTTGCAGCGGTCGTCGGCTCCTGCCCGCAGGAACGCGTCCGCCGCATCATCGACATGGACGAAGTCGCGGAGCTGGGCGCCGTCGCCGTAGATCTGGATGGTGCGCCCTTCGAGCGCCAGCCGGATGAACCAGCCGATGAAGCCTTGCCGGTTGTGCCTGATGAGCTGTCGCGGCCCGAAGACGTTGGTCAGTCGCAGCGAGCAGGCGCGGATGCCGAAGACGTTGTTGTAGACCAGGTGGTACTGCTCGCCGGCGGCCTTGTTGATGCCGTTCACGTCGGTAGGCCGCACCAGGTGCGACTCGTTTACTGGCAGCGAATCGGGCCGGCCGTAGATTTGTCGCGTGCCGGCGTAGACCACCTTCACCGACGGATTGTGGTGGCGGCAGGCCTCGAGCAGCGTGAGGTGGCTGAGGCAGTTGATGTCGAGGTCGGCATACGGATCGCGCATGCTGTCGATATGGCTGACCTGGCCGGCGA
The DNA here is from genome assembly GCA_943328785.2 of Bifidobacterium breve. Lineage (GTDB taxonomy): Bacteria > Acidobacteriota > Vicinamibacteria > Vicinamibacterales > CAVVIG01 > CAVVIG01. Next base: position 3,818 of record CALQBJ020000008.1, on the reverse strand, counting down.
GATTGAAGATGACGTCCTGGTGCTGCACCAGCGTGTTCATCGCCTCGCGGTTCCTGACATCCGTCGTGTCGACCCGGACTTGCTGTTCGAACGGCGCGATGTTGAATCGGTTGCCGCCGTAGTCGGGCAGCAGTGAGTCGACCAGCAGCACGTCGGCGCCGAGCTCGACCAGTTGGCGTGCGAGGTTGCTGCCGATGAAGCCCAGGCCGCCGGTCACCATGACCCGGCGCCCGCGGTAGAAGTGGCGGTAGCCGGTAGTCACGACGTGCGCCGCGGAGCCTTGCGGCTCGATTCGGGATTGGAGATGAGCCGCCACGGCGTCACCGCTGATTCGAGCAGTACGGCGCGCGACACCTTCGACTCGCCCTCGCGGCGCTCGACGAACGTGATGGGCACTTCCGCGATGCGGCAGCCGCGCCGATGCGCGACGAAGAGCATCTCCACCAGGAACGAGTAGCCGTCCGAGAAGAAGGCGTCGAGCGGCAGCGAGGCGAGGGCCGATTTCTTCCAGCAGCGATAGCCCGAGGTGCAGTCGTGCGCGCTGACCCGGGTGACCGTGCGGATGTAGGTATTGGCGAAGCGGCTCAGGACGTGGCGCTTGAACGGCCAGTTCACGATGGTGCCACCGCGCACGTAGCGCGAGCCGATCACCATGTCGGCGGCGCCGATGGCGGCGATCAGGTCGGGCAGTTGCGCCGGGTCGTGCGACAGGTCGGCGTCCATCTGGCAGATGACGTCCACGTCTTCGCCGAGCGCCTGCTTCATGCCGTCGATGTACGAGCGTCCGAAGCCGCGGTTCGTCGTGCGGTGGAGCACCGAGACGCGGCCGTTGTACGTGCGTCCGAGTTCCTCGGCGAGCGCGCCGGTGCCGTCCGGCGAGTTGTCGTCCACGACCAGGACGCGCACGTGCTCGTGCTGCATGAGCCCGGCGACCAGCACAGGGATGTTCGTCCGCTCGTTGTAGGTCGGGACGATGACCAGCGCGGAGAGGCTCACGAACGCCGCCCTTCCGACCGCAGGGAAGCGATCTGTTCCGACACAAGGCCAATCAGGAGAATCACGATGCTCGAGAGAATCAACAGCACGGATGAATTGGTGACGTGCGACTGCGTGGCGATCGTCCACGCCGCATAGGCGGCGCCGAGCGCGAACAGCGCGCCGCTGACAGGTACGAAGAGGCGGAGCGGACTGAAGATCGTCGTGACCTTCAGCAGGATCAGCACGAAACGGGCACCGTCTGAGCCGAGGCGAATCTTCGAGGTGCCGAGCCGCTGCGCGGCCACGATCGGCTCGAACCGCACGCTGTAACCCGCGCGGATAAAGGACATGGTAGACGTTGTTGGCGTGGAAAATCCATTCGGGAACAGGTGAATGAACTCGAGCATGCACTCGCGGTGCGCCGCGCGGAAGCCGGACGTCAGGTCCGGAATGGGGTGTCCCGTCAGGTAGCTCGCCGTGCGGTTCAACCAGTGGTTGCCGATGCGCCGCGACCATGATGCCTGTGAGTCGGCCGATCGGGCGCCGACCACCAGCTCGTAGCGATCGAGCTGGCTGACCAGGCGCACGGTGTCGTGCGGTTGGTGCTGGCCGTCGGCGTCGACGATGAGGATGTAGGCGCCCGCCGCACTGCGCAGCCCCGTCTTCACGGCTGCGCCATTACCCTTGTTGTACGGGTGGCGCAGGACCCTGGCTCCCGCGCCGGCCGCCGCGTCGCCCGTTCCATCCGTCGACCCATCGTCAACCACGATGATCTCAAGCCACCGGGCCTGCCGCTGGAGCGACTCGACCAGGGTGGCGACGGAGTGCGCCTCGTTGAAGGCGGGGACGATGACGGATGTGCGTTCGGCGAGTTCAGCCATGCGGCAAACCCAGAATCGTACCGCATTCCGAGGCCGTGACCGGACTCCTGGTGCAGGATTCGCGACCTTGGCGGCTGCCGGAACATGAACCCTTCCTTACCGTCGTTCTGGCATCGCCCCAAATTAGTGGCGCTATGGGCGTACGCCCGAGACTGAAATCGCGATGAAGATACGGCGTAAGTTACTGGCGGATTGCCTTTTGCGGTTGACAGGCCCCCTGCCGTCTCTTACCATCGACGTGGAAAATAGTGGCCAGAAGTGGAGCGGTGGAGCGTGTTTAGAGGGAACTCCCCGGCACGTATTGATGAAAAGGGACGGCTCAAGGTTCCCACGACCTTCAAGTCGTTGCTGGAGAGCAAGTACGGCCGCGAGTTGTTCCTCACGAGCCTGACGGGGGAGTACGTACGGATCTATCCGATGCCTGTCTGGCTTGAACTCGAACAGAAACTCAGCGAAGTTCCTTCCACCAATCCGTCCAAGCTCCGCTTCCTCGACCGCGTGAACTATTTCGGTTCCATCAGTGAACTCGACACACAGGGGCGCGTGCTCATTCCGGTGCGCCTGCGCGATGCCGCCACGATGATCGGCGACGTCGACGTGCTCGGGCAGTTCAGCTATCTCGACGTCTGGAACCACGACCGCTTCCTCTCGAAACTGCAGCGCGAGCCGTTCACGGATGACGATGCGCGTGCGCTGTCGGAGTTCGGCATTTGAGCCTCCACGTTCCCGTCCTCACGGCGGAAGTACTGCAGTACCTGCGGCCGGAACGCGGCGGGCTGTACGTCGACTGCACGGTCGGCCTCGGCGGACACTCGCGTGCGCTGCTCGAAGCCGGCGCGTCGCGCATCATCGGTTTCGATCGCGACGCCGATGCCCTCGCCATTGCGCGTGAGACGCTGGCGCCCTGGGGCGACCGCGTCGAATTGATTCACGCCGACTACCGGAGCGTCGCGCAGGAACTCGAACAGCGCGGCATCGTGTCGATCGACGGCGCCCTTGCCGATCTCGGCGTGTCGTCGATGCAGCTCGATCTCAACGGACGCGGCTTCAGCTTCCAGCGCGACGAACCGCTCGACATGCGGATGGACCGCTCGTCTGGCGACACCGCCGCCGATCTGCTGGCGACCGCATCCGAGAGCGACATCGCCGACGCCATCTACCAGTACGGCGAGGAGCGCTTCTCGCGGCGTATCGCGCGGTCGATCGTCGATGCCCGTTACGTCGAACCGGTCACGACCACGGGCCGGCTCGCATCGCTCGTCAGGCGCGCCGTGCCGGTGCGCGGCTATCAGCGTATCGATCCGGCAACCCGCACGTTCCAGGCGCTGCGTATCTGGGTGAATCGTGAACTCGAGGGGCTCGACGAGTTCCTCGCGACGCTGGCCCGCCACCTGCACCAAGACGCGCGGCTGGTGCTCATCAGCTTCCACTCGCTCGAAGACCGCATCGTCAAGCACACGTTCCGCGGTCTGCATCAGGGTGGTCTCGGACTGGTCGTGACGAAGAGGCCGGTGATGGCCGGCGACGACGAACTGCATCAGAACCCTCGCGCGCGGAGTGCCAAGCTCCGCGTGCTTGAAGGAGTGGCGTGATGGCCGAAGCCTTCGAATACGCCGTTCGCAAGGACGTTCGCAACAACCCGATCGTTCGTGAGGTCGACGCCGAGCGACAGGCCGAGATGTGGAAGTCCGCCGCACTCTGGGCGCTGCCGCTGGTCGCCGTCATGTTCTGGACTTGGCAGCACTTTGAGATCGTGCGCCATGGCTACCGGCTCGAGGAAGTGCAGCGGGAGCGCTCGGTCGAAGAGGACGCCGGCCGACACCTTCGGCTCGACATCGAGACCCTGCGCGCTCCGGCGCGCATCGAAGCGCTGGCGCGCAAGCAGAGCCTGGTGACCCCGACGCGGGAAGACGCCGTAGTCATCGAACGTGTCATGGCAGCCGAACCGCCCGCCAAGTC
>CALQBJ020000007.1 GCA_943328785.2 Bifidobacterium breve | reverse complement strand
GGCATGCTGTTCGACCACTCAACCGACTGCCTCTTCGTGACGGCCGGACTCGCCGGCGCGGCAACGGCCGGCGTGCTGCCGGTACTCTTGCCGGTGCTGGTCCCGGTCGCCTTCAGCCAGTACGTGTTCGACTCGTATTTCCTGCATCGCCAGCGGCAACTGCGTATGAGTTCGCTCGGACGCTGGAACGGCGTCTTCTACTTCGCGCCGCTCGTGATGATGGCCATCGCCGCGCTGCACCTGCCGGGATTGAGCGTCCTGGCGCAACTGCTTGTGCGTCCGTGTGCCGTGCTCCTCGCGCTATCAACCGTCGCGTCCATCGTCGATCGCGCCATCGCCCCGGTGCGGGCAAGCGCTGGCGCCGGCGCTCGTTGAATGGCGCCGCGCACCCCGTGTTTCGTTCGTATCGTGTTGCATGACCCCGGTGACGCTTCGTGACCTGCGGAGGGACGCTCGATGACACAGACAAGACGTGCGGCGATGGCGCTGGGCCTGGCCCTGGTGCTCGGATTCACCTACTACGTGTTCACGGCTCCATACACGCGCTTCCCAGGCGTGCGCATCGGCGGGCAGTTGACGCCACCGCCAGTTGACTGGAGCACCGTCAATGGCGAGAAGGTCGCGCTGCTGAAACTGGAGGGATTCCCTCCCTTCGTCATCCACGTCTGGAATGTGGGCGAAGCCGGCGGGATCATCACCGCCACCCGTCCAGACGGTGGATATTGGGCCAGCCGGGTCAGGTCCAATCCGAACGGCTGGATCAGGCTCGGCGATCGCACCTACGCGGTCGCCGCCAAGGAAGTCGTGGGTGAGGCGCGCATCCCGTACCTGGAGAAATACGGCGCCAAGTACAAGATGCCGATGCGATACGACTTCGCGGGAGACATCATCCCGGGGACCAACGAGCCACTCCACACCTGGGAGGTCTTCTACTGGACCGCACGATGACGGAATACAGACTCCGATGGGCCGCACTCCTCGTGCGGGTGGCGCTCGCCGTGCTCGTGGCCGCTGTCCCGCTGGTAGACGCGCAGTCGCTCGACCGCGGCGACGTGGCCGGCACGATTCGCGACCAGACGGGGGCGGCGCTCGCGGGCGTCACCGTCACCCTGCGCGAGAGCACCACTGGTGTCGAGCGGGTGAGGGTCACCGACGACGCGGGCCGGTTCTCGGCACCGCTCCTGTCGCCGGGCGTCTACGTCGTACAGGCGGAGCGGTCCGGCTTTGCGGGCGCGTCGAGTGAGCCACTGCGGTTGGGCGTCGGCCAGGCGCTGGCCGTGAACCTCGTGATGAGCCTCGCCGGGCTCACCGAGACACTGGCCATCACCGCGGCAGGAGATGCCGCGCCCGCGCTGGGCGCCGCCTTCGACACCAGCGCCATTTCGAGTCTTCCCCTGAACGGCCACGACTACCGCGGCTTCGCGCTGCTGTCTCCCACCGCAGAAGCGATCACCGGCACTCGAGGCACCTTTCGTGTGGCCGGCCAGCCTGGCGACTACCTCGCGCTGAATGTCGACGGGGCCGATTTCACAAACAATTTCTTCGGCGAGTTCTTCGGATCGATCGAACGGCAGAACTTCACGATCCCTCTCGAGGCGGTGTCGGCGTTCGAGGTCACCGCCGCGGGGCTGGGTGTCCAGTCCGGCAGGTCCAACGGCGGGCTGGTGAACGTGGTGACGAAATCGGGCTCCAACGCGCGGCACGGCTCGGCCAGCTACTCGCTGCGTCATCACACCCTCGCCTCGACCGACGCATTCGGGAATGCGCCGGCCGGTCTCGTTCGGCACCTTGCCGGGGGAAGCCTGGGCGGTCCGCTCGTGACGAACCGGACGTTCTACTTCGGTGCCGTGGACCTGCAGCGCCAGACGACGCCGCTGACGGTGAAGTTTGCGCGGAGTGTTCGCGGTGTCGCGGTGCCGGAACTCGGGATTGCCGATCTCGGGGGGCTCGAAGGCCAGTATCCCCGGCACGACAACGTGACGGCACTGCTCGCGAAACTCGATCACGCGATCACGCCGCGTCAGCGGCTGACCGTCCGTGGGACGTTCTCGCGCGCCTACGGCGACAACACGGCCGGCGGTGGGCTGCTGCTCAGCCAGGCCACCACCAACCTCGAGACCTACCGCAACCAGGGAACCTCGGTCGTCGCGAGCCTGAGCGGCCCACTGGGCGAGGGGCTGCAACTCGAAACCAAGGTGCAGACCTCGCGTGAGACGCGGCCGCGAGACGCGCAATCGAGCGGACCACAGGTGCAGATCTCGGACACCGGCACGTTCGGCAGCGCACTGTTCCTCCCGGGCACCCAGGACATGTACCGCTACCAGGTGTCGGAGAGTGCGGTGCACACACGCGGCAGGCACGACATCCGCTTCGGCGCCGACTACAACGCGTTCAACATGCGCAACAACGCGTTTGCGCTGGGACTGAACGGCGGCTACGTCTTTCCGACGCTCGAGTCGTTCGTCGCGCGCCAGCCGCTCCTCTATGTCCAGAACTTCGGTTTGAACGGCTACACCGCGCAAGGGGCCGCACTCCTCGACAGCTTCTGGCAGCACGAGGCGGCCGCCTACGTGCAGGACCGCATCACGCCGACATCGAGGCTGACGATTGCCGTTGGCCTCCGCTACGACCTGCAGATCAACCCGCAGCCGCAGGCGGGCATTGCCGGCGTGCAGGTGCCGGTTGGCCAACCGACCCGCTCTGGCAACCAGGTTCAGCTGACCTACGCGCCAGTGCCGCAGGGTATTCCGAACGATCGGAACAACTGGGGGCCACGTAGTGAGCTGGCCTATCAGTGGCCTGACGGACGCACGCTCATCAAGGCCTCCGCAGGCCTGTATTACGGACGCACGCCGCTGATCTACTTCCCGATGCGCGGCGCCGGTGTCAGCAACACCACGCTCTTCGTTCCGGTGTCCCGCGTGGGCGTGACATTTCCGGCGGTACTCCCATCGGCCATTGCGCCGGGCTCGAACCTTGCGGCGCTTCTTGGACCGCCCGCGATCTCGTATGTCGATCCGGCGTTCCAGAATCCGCGGGTGATGCAGTTCAGCGGCTCGCTCACCAGGCAGATGGCCGGCCTGTCGTTCGAAGCCGGCTACATGCAGAGCGACTCCCGGAACCTGCGGATCGGCGGGTTCCGCGCGTCGGCGTGGGATCGCAACCTGGCGGCGCCGTCGCGTGTCGATCAGTTCGGCCGGGGCGTGGGCCTTCTGGCCGCAGGCCGGCCCGACGCCACGATTGCGCAGGCGAACGCCCTCGCCAGTTTCGGGCACGGACGCTATCAGGCGCTGACGCTGTCACTCACCAGACCGCTGAAGAACCGGTGGCAGTTCTACGCGAACTACACCCTCGCGAAGAGCATGGGCAACGGCTCGACCGAGCGCGACACCGAAGCGGTCTTCGGCCCGTCCGATCCGTTCGACCTCGAGGCCGATTACGGCATCAACGAGCTGGATCAGCGTCATCAGTTCAAGTCGTACCTGGTGGCGACGCTGCCGGGGGACATCACGTTTGCCTCGACATGGTCGGCTGGATCGGGGCTCGCGTTCCCGGTCTACAGCGCCACCGATGTCAACGGCGACGGTGTCGTGAACGACGGACTGCAGCCCGACCGACCGGTCGCCGACGGCCGTCTGCTGCCGCGGTTTCCCTATCATCAGCCAGCGTGGGCCACGTGGGACTTCCGCGCGGCGAAGGGTGTGACGCGGGCCGGAACCCACGTGCAGCTCTTTGTCGAGCTGTTCAACCTGCTGAATACCGGAAACACCTACGCGGACGCACGGACGCAGGCCATACTCGGCAGCCCAAACTTCCGGGTGCGCAACAGGACGCTCGGTGCGCGCCTCGGACAACTCGGCATGCGCGTCGAATTCTGAACTCGGCACGCTGTCTACACGTGGAGCAAAGAGACGGATGAAGAAGCTGATTCTCTCGCTGGTGGTGGTCATTCCCGTGATGGCGGTCTCCTATTGGGCCTGGTCCTGTCCATGCGACCAGACACCAGGGGTGTACCTGCGCGGCATCCAGGCGACGGAGAAGGTCACCGACTGGTCGTTCGCCAACCAGGTGCCGCTCTGCCAGGTCCAGGTCGATACGGGCCTCCTGCCGCATGCGCTGAATCTCAACTGCTGGTCCGACAGCGACGGCACGCTGCATCTGAGCTGCGGCAACTGCGACGGCAAGCGCTGGTCCACGGCGGCGGCGGCGCACCCGGACGCCCGCGTCCGGGTGGGCCAGACGGTCTATCCGGTGACCCTCACGCGTGTGGTCGGCGAAGAGCCGCTGAATCGGGCGTGGGCGTCGAGAGCCGTGAAGCTTCCGGGTTCCGATGAGCCGCGATCGGCCGGATGGGGAGTCTTCCGGGTCGCCTCGCGCTAGCGCCGTTTCGGTGTCGGTGGACTACGTAGTGTCCGGCTTTAGCCGGACTTTCTGGGGTCCGCCTAACGGCGGACACTACACCGATCTCGAAGAGGAATCGCGTTGGGTTCACTGTTTCGCGCTCGCCCCTGGTGGATGAACGTCATGTGGCTGTTCTGCCTGTACATGGCGTGCGTCTACCTGCCGTTCGACATGTTCCTCAAGCCGGTCGCTGACGATCGCGAGGTGTGGTTCGGCGTTGCGCTGTCAGGCTGGTGGGCCAAGGCGACCGAGCCGCTGCACTGGATCATCTACGCGCTCGGCGCCTGGGGCTTCTGGCGGATGCATCGTTGGATGTGGCCGTGGGCGGCACTCTACACGGCGCAGATCGCCATCGGCATGCTGGTGTGGAACGTCCTCGACCCCAGGGGGCGAGGGTGGCTCGGCGGCGTGCTGGTCGCGGCGATCTTCATGGTGCCGACAGCGGCGCTGTGGCGCGCGAAGCCGCTGTTCGAGGGGTGATCGTGGCGACGCGGGCCATCGGCAACAGCACCGACTGGACCAACTACATAGGGCCCTTCACCATGTCGGCGGTAACGGTGGACCCGAACACGCCGAACAATCTCCCGCCCTGCGTCCAGAACGTCGCTGTGACCGGCACCTACATCTCCGGGCCGTGTGCAGGGGCCAACTACTTGAACACGACCGCAGACGTGCACGACTTCTCCTCGCCGGCTGGCACCATCAACGTGAGCTGGACGAACAGCGGTCCGTGCGGCGTCAATCCCTGCACGACGTCGTACTCCTATTCCTTCTCCGGTGAGCTGAGCGGCGACACAATTACCGGGACGGTTGGTATGGGCCACACGATCACGCCTAACGCTGGCGTGCCGGTTCCATGGGCCAGGACGGCACCTGTCACGTTGCGGAAACAGCAATGAGCCCGCGCACACGGTCGCGCTGTCCGTACCGGCTGACGAACTTGCAGAACCGGCACCCGGCTTCGCCGGAATGTCGGCGTTTCGCATCGACGCGACCCTCGAAGCCACAGCACGCACGCGCCACCGGCCATCCACTGGTCGCTAAGTACTAGAGGCTAAGCGTCCTCCGGCTGACCGAGCGCGTCGTGGTTCACGGCGGTCTTCGGGCTTGGCATTTGCAGTCACCCACAGCGCGTCCTCAACAGTCTGCGGGGCGCCCTGCCCCGCCTCGCTCCTTTCTCGCGTGGAGAGCATCATGCGAACACATATCGCGATCGCCCTGCTGGCGGTTGCCGTCACGAGCGGGCCAGCCCTGGCCCATCAGACGACTGAACCGCAGTGGTGGGACCTGCGCGGCGTCGGAACCGAGCAGCCATCGGCACGCGTCGATGCCACCATGGCCCCCTCTCCCGCGACTGGCGAGATGGTGCTCTTCGGCGGGACCGACGCCAGCGGCGACCGCAGCGACACCTGGGTCTTCAGCATCCGCGGATGGGTGCAACGAGCCACCGCGTCCTCGCCACCGCCGATGAGATGGGCGCGGATGGTCTATGACAGCGCGAACCACCGAAGCGTCCTGGTTGGTTACTCGAGCGACATCTACCAGCCTGGGCCGCAGACCTGGTTCTGGGATGGCGAGCGCTGGACTCCGCTGGCGGGACCATCGGCACTGCGTGCCGAGCCTGGGTTCTCGCTGGCCTTCGACGAGGTCAGCCGCGAGGTGCTGTTGTTCGGAGGCGACGCCGGGGCCGGCGTCGACAACCCATGCATGGACGACACCTGGGTGCTCGCCGGCGGTACTCAGTGGACCTGGGTGGCAGGCAGCCATCCGCCAGTGCAGCCACTGCGTCCTGGCGCCTCGGGCGCTTCGGCGGCGTCGGTGTCGCCACCCGCGCGTGTGTACGGCGCGATGGCGTACGACCGGTCCAGCGGACGAATCGTGCTGCACGGCGGGTTCAACCAGTGCCGCACCAGCGAGCAGACCCTGACCGATACCTGGGGGTGGGACCGCGCCATCGCCAGTTGGACCGAGCTGGCGCCTGCCCACCATCCGCCGGCGAATGATCGGGGCTACCAGCTGGCCTACTACGGCCTGGGGAACTACCTCGTGGCAGCCGGCTGCGGTCCAGCCTGCGGCATGTACGAACCGACGGCGCTCTGGAAATGGAACGGGACCGATTGGTCTCAGCTCCCGGGCCCCCCGCAGGATCCGACCAAGCCGTGGACCGCTCCCCGGGTGGACTATGGTTTCGCGTTTTCAGACGTGTCTGGATACGGCGGCTTGCTGCTGTTCGGAGGCTACGAAACGACCTTCCTCGACGAGACCTGGGCGTGGGGCGTGCTCCCAGAGATCCTGAACACGGCCCCCACCGCGGTCATCGTCGGCCCCACGAATGGCGTCGCGGCCTGCAGCGTGCCAGCGGGAACCCCCGTCACATTTGATGGCAGCCATTCGAGCGATGCAGAGCACCAGACGCTGGCGTATCTGTGGACTGGTCCGTTCGGATCGCGCACCGGCTCCGCGGTCGACGTTCCATTCCCGATTGGCCCCAGCCAGGTGTCGTTGACGGTCAGCGACGGCACACTCGACGGAACAACCTGGGCGCCGGTCCTGGTGACGGTGGGCGTGCAGGGTCTGGAGAGTCCACTCGGGCCGTTGACGCTGATCCAGGCACCACTTCCATCGTCTCCCTCGGTCTTCTTCGAGGCAGGTCGCACCCTGCCCCTCAAGCTCGCCCTGACGTGCGGGGCCTACGCGCTCACGAACAAGGACGTCGCCGCGCCGGTCCTGCTCGACGTCAGGCCCTCCGGCGGCCTGGACGACGGGATCGCCACACCGGCGACCGTGGCCGACATCGGCGGCGTGTTCCGCACCCAGGGCACGAACTGGATCTACAACCTCCAGACAAAGGGGCTTGCCCCGGGAGTCTATGAACTGCGGATCGAGATGCCCGATACGCTCCGGTACAGGACGCTAGTCGGGCTCCGTTAGGAAACGCTATCGCGGTATCTCGTAGACCTTGCGGCAGGTGCGATGTGCGGAGCTGCGGAGTCGTGCTGTTGACGGTAGCGGTCTTCAGTGCCACGTCAGCGTTTGGCTCGCCGGCCTCACGCGAGCGCACGCAGCAGGCGTACGCGCTCGCTTACGACTTGCAGTTCGATCGCTGCTATGCGGCGCTGGCAGACGCGATGGCGATGGACCCTCTCGATCCTGCCCCACACCGGGCCATGGCATCGCTGGCCTGGATCGAAATCCTCTTCGCGCAGGGCGTGGCCACGTTCGAAGCCTTCACGGGCGAGATTTCGAAAGACGACGTCGTGCGACCGACCGTCCCACCTGCACTTGCCGCGCGCTTTCATCAGGAACTGGAGGTGGCGACCACGTTGTCGAACCTACCGGCGGCGACAAGGAATCAGGCGGACGCCGCTTACCAGGCGGGAGCGAACGCCATTGTGTCGTCCCTCTATTCGGCGACAGTCGAGGGGCGCACGCTTGGAGCCTTTGGCGATGCGCGGCGCGCGGTGAACGCGATGGCGCGCGCGCGTGGCCTGGCTCCGGGCAAACCAGAACCCGCTCTGGTCCTCGGCATGTCCGAATACACGATCTCCACCATGTCCTGGCCCGTTCGTTCGCTCGCCCGACTCAAGGGGTTGTCCGGCAATCGCGAGCGGGGTCTGGCACTGATGAGAGAGGCGGCCGCTCCGGGGGCGGAAACGCGGACGGACGCCTTGCTGCTGTTGATGGTCATCGACAACCGCGAAGGGCGGCACACGGATGCGACGAGGCGCCTCACCGAGTTGAAACTGGCACATCCTGGCAATCGATTGCTCTGGCTGAATCATGGAGCGACGGCGTTGGAGGCCGACGACCCGATTGAGGCCGACCGCGTGCTGTCGGAACGACTCGCGGACGGGTGTCGGACAGCAACGCCCGCTGTTCTCGGCGAGACCGCCATGTGGTTCGCGCATCGCGGTGCGGCTCGCGTCCGCCGCCATCAACTCGCCGAAGCGGAGGTCGATCTGCGGCGGGCGCTCGCCGCGGAGCCTCGAGACTGGATTAGCGGTCGCGCACACGCGCAGCTCGGCATCATCGAGCTGCGTCGGGGCAATCCTGATCAGGCTCGACGCGACTTCGAGTCGGCACTCGCATTCGCGGAACGCGGCGGAGATGCAGCCGCCGCGAGGGATGCACGGCGGCAGCTTCGCGTACGTCGCAGCTGACGTCTACCGCGACACCAGGCATGCCCGCGCGAGCAAAGCCACTTCCGGATGGCAGCGCGTCCGGGAACTCGAACCCCACACCACGATCGTCGTGACTCTCGAACAGGGGAAGCGCACGCCGCGCTTCGCGCATAGGATAGGTTCATGAACCGCGCAGAATCCTGGCGAGTCCTCGTCGTAGTGCGCACGGCGTCAGCGTGCGCATCCATAGCGAGAAGGCAAGGGTTGCAGAGCGGGTTGGCTCGGCTGGCACTGGCGAGTGCCGTTGCCGCGGTACTGCTGTCTGGCACGCCCGTGCGCGCGCAGACAGGTGGCTCGCTGAGCGGTACCTGGTCCATCGACCGTGAGGCGAGCGCGTTTCCGCGCGAGGTCGGGTTCGGCGCCGACTTCCTCCCATCACCCGGCGGCGACAGCGGGCCTCGCGGAGGCCGAGGCGGCGGCAATCTGCCGCCGGCCCTTCGCCCTCAGGGCGAGAGCTACGACTCGGCGCAGCGTCGGGACCTGCTCACTGGCGAAATCCGCACGCCTCCCTCGCAGCTGACTGCCGTGGACGCCGCTGACGTCGTCACCATCACCGACGAGAGCGGCCGCTCGCGGAGCTTCCACCCAGATGGTCGCGCCGAGACTCTGCAGATAGGCTCCGTGCCGGTGTTGACGGTTGCACGGCGCGAGGGCGGCACGCTCGTGGTCCTCTACTCGGTCGCCGACCTTCGTCAGATCCGCTACACGTACCGTCGCCTGGACAGTCCCGCGCGCCTTGTCGTCGACGCACAGTTTCTCGAGCGCGGTCAGGGCGACTCGGTCCGCCGCGTGTATACGACGGCGGACCAACAGACAGCGCCCAGAGCGACCGATGCGGCGTCAGGCGCCGGCGGGCCAGGCGAAGTTTCCGCGGCGCCAGGCGCGCCACCCGCGGCGATGCCGCGAGCCGGTTCCGAGTTTGCCGGCCTCACGCGCCTGGGCCTCGTCGTAGAGGAGCTCGGGACGCAGGCGCTTGGATGCGGCCTCACCGTCAACGCGCTGGAATCGGCTGCGTCGAAGCCGTTCACAGACGCCGGGCTGAAGGTCGCCCGCAACTCGGATGAGGACACCTACGTCCACGTCACGGTCATGACGTCCACGCTGCCGAGCGGAATGTGCATATCGCGGTACGACTGGTCGATCTACTCGACGACCGAGGCGACGCTCTCGTACCAGCGGACCCGGCTCCTCGCGCAGGTGCTACTCGCGCACAAGGGCGGGCTGAGCGGCAGCCTGCCGGCGACGCATGCGGCTGACGTGATGAAGAGCCTGAGCGATGGCCTCGTGCAGGTCGCCACCATCATCCGCAACGCGAACAGGTAGGTCGACGAACGCTACGATACGGAAGGCAGGAGTGACGAGGATTGCGCCGCGGCGGTGGCTCGCCCTACGGCGCCGGTTCGAGGCGCAGCAGTGCGCCGTCTTCCTCGTCAGTCAGCAAATAGAGCAGGCCGTCAGGTCCCTGCCGCACCTCCCGAATCCGCTGCCGCAGTTCGGTCAGCATCGACTCGCGGCGGATTTCCTCCATCTTCGCGTTGAACACAATGCGCTGCAGGTGACCGGTCCCTTCGATCTCTCCCAGACGCATCGCTCCGACGAAGACATGGCCCTTCCACGCCGGGAAGCGGTCGCCGGTGTACACCGCCATGCCCGACGCGGCGATCGAGGGAATCCAGGTGACGAGCGGCGACTCGAGACCTTCGCGCGTCGGATACTCCGAGATGCGGGGCCCAGGGTAGTCGCGGCCAAAGCTCACCAGCGGCCATCCGTAGTTACGGCCGGCGCGAATGATGTTGATCTCGTCGCCGCCGTTGGGGCCGTTCTCGCTGTTCCAGATCTCGCCGGTTGTCGGATGGACGATCAGCGCCAGCGAGTTGCGGTGCCCCATCGTGACGATCTCCGGACGGTAGCCGGCGCGTCCGACGAAGGGGTTGTCGTTCGGCACCGACCCATCAGCGTTGAGGCGCAGGATCTTGCCGCGCAGGCTGCCCGGCTCCTGCGCCAGTGTGCCGATGTTGCCACCAGCCGACATGTAGAGCAGCCCGTCACGCCCGAACGTGATGCGGCTGTTCACCGCTGACGAGCCGACCGGACCCGGATCGGTGACGAGGAGGTCCTTCACGTCGACGAGCGCGCCGTTCTCGAACCGTCCCCGTGCCAGCGCGGGTGTGCCTCGCTGGCTGTCCACCGGCTTGACGTAGGTGAGGTACACGAAGTGGTTCTCGGGAAAGCGCGGGTCGAGCGCAATATCCTCGAGGCCGCCAAGGCCGGCGGCGCGGACCGTCGGCACACCGGACACCGGCGCCGGCTCCAGCCTGCCGTCGCTGATGATGCGCAGCCGCCCGGGCCGCTCGGTGACGAGCATGCGGCCGTCGGGCAGGAAGGCGATCGCCCACGGGTGCACCAGGCCGCGCGCCATCACGGTCACCCTGAGGTTGTGTTGTTCGGCGGTGTCCATCACATACGGACCCGCGCCCAGTGGTGGCACGCGCAGCGTAGGACGCGGCGGTTCCTGGGCACCCACAACGGCCCATGTGGTGACGATGCACGCGAGGACGCACGCGAAGGAACGGACAGACACAGGCCCCCCAAGGCAATGTCGCCAGTTGACGAGCTGGCGAACTGGCATCCCGACGTCCGGCATTGTGCCATCGCGCCCCCTGCTGGCGCATCGGGATTCGACTACCATTCAGGCTGGATGAGAGTCGCACTCGCCTCGGTGTGCGCCGGGGTCTCGGCGTGGTGTTCACTCGGCACCATTGGATTCGTCGCTGGCGCCGACACGACGGCTCGCATCGGCCTTCTGCCACCCTGGTGGTGGCTGCCGCTCATCGTCTTCGCCTGCTTCGCCCTCGTCCGCGCCGCACGACTGACCGGCTCGCAGTTGTCTCCACTGTTCGGCTCCGCCATCCTGCTGCTGCCGTGGCTGCCGGTGCGATTGCCGCCATCTGCGTATCTCTGGACCGGACCGCTGACGGGCCTCATCTGGATCTGCGTGGTTGCGGCGGTCGTTCAGGCGCGCTGGCCGCGTGTGCAGGGCCGCTGGTTCACCGACGCGTCACGCGCGCCGGTCGTCGCTGCGGCGATTGCGCTGCTGCTCTACGGTGCGAGCGCCGTACGGCTGGCGCCGTTGCTCCCTGACGGTGACTCGCCCCACTATCTGGTCCTCGCCCAGAGCCTCATCACGGACGGCGACATCCAGATCGAGAACAACCACCGGCGCGGCGACTACCTGGAATACTCGCTGCAGGCCGCGCAGCCCGACTACCTGCGGCGCGGCGTCAACGGCCAGATCTACTCCATCCACGCACCGGGCCTGCCGGTGGTCATCGCCCCTGCGATGTGGCTCTTCGGATATCCTGGCGTGGTTGCGTTCCTGGGGCTCGTGGCCGCGCTCGGCACGGGGCTCGTCTGGTGGCTGGCGCTTCGGCTGACCGGCGACGCGGCGGCCGCCTGGTTCGCCTGGGCCCGCTGCGCGCTGACCGCGCCCTTCTTCTTTCTGGCGACCGAGGTCTTCCCGGACGGACTCGCGGCCACGTGCCTGCTCATCGGGCTGATACCGCTCTATCTCGACGAGCGGCGTCGTGCTGACCCGCGGGCACAACCACCAGGTGCGGTCGCGTGGCTGGCGGCCGGTGCCGCGCTCGCCCTGCTGCCGTGGCTCCAGACCCGGCTGGCGTCACTCGCCGCGGTGTCCGCCATCCTGCTCCTGGCGCGCGTGCGTCGCCCCCGTCAGGTTGTGCTGTTCGCGACGCTGCCAGTCATCAGTGCGGCCGGCTGGCTCGCGTTCTTCTACACCGTGTACGGCACGCCGAATCCCGCGGCGCCCTATGGAGCGATGACGCAGTCGAGCGCGGCCAACATGCTGCGCGGCCTGCCCGGCGTGCTGTTCGATCAGCAGTTCGGCCTGATCCCGAATGCGCCGGTGTACGGGCTCGTGCTGGCAGGATGCATCTTCTCGGCGCTCCGCCTGCGGCGCTGGAGCCTCGAACTGCTCGCGCTCATCGTTCCCTACGCGATCAGCGTCGCGATGTATCAGATGTGGTGGGGAGGGGCAAGCGTCCCCGCCCGTCTGCTGGCGCCGCTGTCGCTCGTGATCGGACTCGGCGCCGCGCGGCTGTGGACCGAGGGCTCCGCCGCCACGCGCATGCTGTACTCGGCCGGACTTGGCGTGAGCCTGTTCATTGCGGCCCTGCTCTGGATACCGGATGATGGCCGGCTGCTCATCAACTTTCGCGACGGGATTGCGCTGTGGCTGGAATGGGCGCATGACGATCTCCTGCTGGCTCGCGCGGCGCCAAGCTTATTCACGGATACACCGATCATCGCGCTGGCGAAGGCGTCGATCTGGCTGGCCGTAGCTGCGGCGTTCTGGGGAGCGCTGACACTGTTGCGGCCGCTGTCCGCGCGGGCCGCGATGGTCATCGTGCTGATCGCGGGGATGCCGATGATCGGGCTCGCCATGGCCTGGCGTATCGACGGCAGGGGCGGCATCAGTGCCGCGCGATCCGAAACCGGGTTGCTTCGTCAGTTGTCCCGAAACGACCGCTGGTCCTGGGACTTCGACCAGCGCCGGCTCATCTCGGCCGACGCCTTGCGCGCCCGCCTGACGGTCCGGTCCGATGAGCAACGCCCGCGATCGCGCCAGAGCCATGTGCTCAATGCGCTCGCGGTTCCGCCGGGACGCTACCGAGTCCTGGTCGACGCCAGACACGGCGCCGCAGGCACGCTGACGTTGCGAGTCGGCGACACGAGCCTGCCGTTCCTGACGTTACCGGCTGCGGCCGGCGGTGACGCAGACGGCGCCGCGGCCCGGACGCTGGTGCTGCTGGTCGGCGCCCGCACGCTGGTGATTGAGGCCGACGCCGCGGCCTTGCGCGCAGTCGTCTCGGCTCAGCTGCAGCCGATCGCCTCGGACCGCGGCGCGTCGTCTGCTGGCAGATTCGAGAGTGGGTTGGCGAGTCGAGCCGCGCGCTATCCGGCAGCCGATGCGTTCTTCCTCGACGACAACGCCTATCCGGAACCAACCGGCTTCTGGGTCGCTGGTGGACGTCGTGCGCAGCTCGTCATCGCCCGAGGCAGACCCGAGCTGACGCTGTTTGTTCGCAACGCCGCGGTCGCGAACACGGTGACGATCGAGGTAGACGGCGCGCGGCAGGAATTGGCGCTGGCGGCAGGCGAGCAACGTGAACTGCCACTGACCAGCCCTGATGGCCGCACAGTCTCGACGCTGCGCCTGACGTCGGCGAGCGGCTTTCGTCCATCGCAGGCCGAGCCGGGCAACACGGATCTGCGGCACCTGGGCTGCTGGGTCGAGCTGCATTGAAGATCGCGTTTGTCATCAACAGCCTCGAAGGCGGCGGGGCAGAGCGGGTGGTCTGCACCCTCGCGAGGCACTATCGTGCCGAGGGGCACACCGTCGTCATCGTGACGCTCCAGCGCAGCACGACCGCGTACCAACTGCCCGCCGACATCATCGTGCACCGCCTGCGCACGGGCCGACTGATGCAGGGGATTGGCCGGCTCGCGTTCCTGCCGCTGGCGGCGTTCGAGCTGGCGACCGTGCTCGGCCGCGAGCGGCCGGACGCGACGCTCAGCTTCCTCACGCGGTCGAACCTCGCGCACCTGCTCACACGATTGATGGGGAACAGCCGGCCTTCCGCGACGGCGTCGACGATCGTGGCGAAGTTGTCATCGAGCAGGACGAGATCCGCGACCTCCCGGCTGACGTCAGAGCCACGCCGGCCCATCGCCACTCCGACGTCCGAGCGCTTGAGCGCGGGCGCATCATTGACGCCGTCCCCGGTCATCGCGACGATCTGTCCCTGCGCCTGGAGCAGTTCCACGAGTTGCAGTTTCTGCTCCGGCCGCACGCGTGCGAAGACGTTCACGTCGCCGAGCGCCTCGCTCAGCGTCTCGCCCTCGTACTCGTCCAGATTCTCACCCGTCAGCACACGCTCGCCGGGGATGCCGATCAGATGTGCGACCGCCAGGGCCGTCGCCGGATGATCGCCCGTAATCATGATGACGCGGATCCCGGCGGCTTGCGCCTTGCGGACGGCGTCGGGCACTTCTGGCCGCGGCGGATCCCAGAACAGAACGAGACCGAGCAGCGTGAGCTGCTCTTCGGTATCACCCTCGGCCCAGGCGACCGCCAGGACCCGGAATCCCTCTGCGGCGTACGCCTCGGCCTTCGCCCCCCAGGCATCGCGGTCCTCCGCTGACAAGGTGCAGCGGCCGAACAGGAGCTCGGGTGCCCCCTTCAGATAGCTCACCAGCTGGCCGTGCTCCTGCACGGTGACCCTCGCGAACTTCCAGGCGCTGTCGAACGGCCGTTCAGAGATGGTTGGGTGCGCCTGCCGCACCTGCGCGATGTCCACGCGGTTCGCCGCAGCATGGCGCAGCAGGCCCAACTCCAGTGGGTCGCCCGCACCGGTCGTCAGATCGGCATCGTTGGCCAGCACAATAGCCGTGAGGGTGCGCGGCAGATCGGACGCGTCGATCATCCGGACATCCATGCGGCTCTCGGTCAGGGTCCCCGTCTTGTCGGTCGCAATGAC
Organism: Bifidobacterium breve; assembly: GCA_943328785.2. Taxonomy (GTDB): domain Bacteria; phylum Acidobacteriota; class Vicinamibacteria; order Vicinamibacterales; family CAVVIG01; genus CAVVIG01. The sequence continues at coordinate 24,931 of CALQBJ020000007.1, read as the reverse complement.
CGTGACCGATCCAAGCGCCTCCACCGCGGAGAGTCGCCGGACCACCGCGCGATGCCTGGCCATGCGCTCGACGCCGAGGGCAAGGGCGACGGTCAGCACCGCCGGTAGCCCTTCGGGCACCGCCGCGACCGCCAGCGCCACCGCGAAGATGATCATCTCCGGCGCTCGGTCGACCCCTTCCGCAAGGACACCCAGCAGGCCAAGCGCCGCCGCCAGGACCAGCACCCATCGCGCGATCTGGCGGGCGAGCTGATCGACGCGACGTTCGAGTGGTGTCTTCGCCGCCGTGATGTCGCTGAGCATGGAGGCCAGGCGGCCCATGGCACTGGCTGCACCGGTCCTCGTCAGCTCGAGATGGGCTTTGCCGCGGACGAGCAGAGTGCCGCTGAACGCCTCGTCGCCGTCGCCCTTGTCGACGGCCATGGATTCGCCGGTGAGGATCGATTCGTCCAGCATGGCGCCGCGCGCGTCCTTCAGGGTGCCGTCTGCCGGAACGCGGTCACCGGCCTCGAGACGAACCTCGTCGCCGGGAACCAGCGACTGTGTGGGGAGACGCACGAGACGGCCATCGCGAAGGACCCACGCCTGGGCGCCAGCGAGCGCCATCAACGCCATCAAGGCGGCTTCGGACCGCTGTTCCTGGTAGAGGCCGAGGAGGGCGTTGCACAGCAGGATCAGGCCGATGGCGCTCGCTTCGATGGGCCAGGTGTGCGCGCCTTCGGAGAGCCAGAGGACGAGATCGAAGGCCAGCGCGAACAGCAGGATGTAGACCAGCGGGCTCTGGAACTGGCGCACGAACCGGCGCCAGAGGGGATCGGGAGCGTGCTCGGGCAACGCATTCGGCCCGACGCGGGCGAGTCGTTCGGTGGCGTCAGCCGTGGACAGTCCGCTCATGTGGGCCTCTCGGTGCGCGTCGTGGGCCGTGTCTCGGACCTCACCCGATGCGCGGGGCAGAGGGCAACGGCAATTCTGCGCGAACCTGTAGCAGTTTCAGGATGTGTCTCCGCCGGACATCACCGGCAGCGCCACGTGGCCACGCCGCCTGGCGCGAAGAGCGTCATCGAGTGCCGGCCCAGAGTAATGCGTGGCTTCATCAGCCCCTCAACTGGCGCCAGGCACGCGACTACGTCGCCAGCACGTCGGCGATCTCAGGCACGCGATCGAACACGCTCCTGGCAAAGGGGCACAGCGGCAGGATCGCCACATGACGCGTGCGGGCAAAGGCCACAGCGGCCATCACCAGTTGCTTGCCCGCGCCCTGTCCGGCCAGGCGCTCACCCACTTCCGTGTGATCGATGATGAAGGAGGACGGACCGGCCCACACGTAGGTCATGAGTCCGTCAGGTGCCTGCGGCTCGCCGATGAAGAAGCGCCCTTTTGTGCCGTTGTCGTCGTGCGTGATGGTCATGGATGTAGTTGGGACGCGGATGGATGGCGCTCACCACCACCGCAATGAACAGGTTCAGGACCATGCAGGTGGCCATCAGAAGGTAGACGACGACGCACATCCAGGCAAGCGGCGACTGCGCCATGACGCCGCGAGCAGGGCGCGCACCAGGGCGAGGTCGAACACGCGCCATCACCGCAGTCGACGTCTTGATCGCCGGCCGTCGCTAGGCGTGACCGGTCAGCACCGTCAGGTAGTGCTGGCCTGCGATCGAGACGTCGAAGCGCTCGGCGCGGGCGAGCGCGCGCCGCTGGTAGTCGGCGTAGACCGCGGGGTCTTCGCTGAGGGCGTGGACGGCGTCTGCAAGGGCCGCGGCGTCCCCGACAGGAACCAGGAAACCGTGCGTGCCACCCTCCAGGAGCTCCGCCGGTCCTGAGGGGCAGTCGGTGCTGATGACGGGGAGTCCACACGCCATCGCCTCGACCAGCACATTCGCGAAGCCCTCGTAGATCGACGTGAGCGCAAAGACGTCGCACCGAGCCATGACGGCGTGGATGTTCTTCACCAGCCCGACCACTCGATGCCGTCGGCCACGCCGAGCTGATGCGCCTTCGCTTCCAGGGCGGGACGGTCGGGGCCGTCGCCGAGGATCACGAGCCGCACGTCGAGCGTGCGCTGCTTCCGCAGCAGGGCGAGCGCCTCCAGCATCGTCGGATAGTCCTTCTGGCGCGTCAGCCTTCCGGCCATGACGATCCGGAACGGCCGCCGGCTCGGCGACTCGTGTGCCGCGAGGCGCGCGTCGGCCTTGATCTCGGCCAGGTCAGCCGGGTTGTGGATGGTGCTGATGCGTGCGAGCGGAACGCCCATCCGCCCGAGGCTCTGACGCACGCCCTCCGAGACGGCCACGATGTGGTCCGCCCTGGGGTAGAGCCACCTCACCAGCGTGCGGAACGGCCGCTTCAGGCCGACGTACTCGGCTTCGCTGTCCACCCGCTCCGAGATGTAGATCGGCCGCGGCATCTACGAGAACATCCAGAAGTTCCTCCGCTTCCTGTTCTCGACGAATCTCTCGGAAGTACTGCTCGTGGCGGCGGGTGCCATTCTCGCCTTTACCCTCGATCTTCGTGACACCACCGGGGCGCTGATGCTGCCGCTCACCGCCGCACAAATCCTGTGGATCAATCTGATGACCGACGGCGTGCCCGCGCTGGCGCTCGCGTTCGACCGCACACCGGAGGTCATGCAGCAGCCGCCTCGCCCGGCCAATGCGCCACTGCTGGACCGGCCGTCGGTCCGATACGTTGTGGCGGCGGGCGGCATGAAGGCCGTGCTCGCGCTCGCCGTGCTCGGCGTCCTGCCGCTGTTCGGATACTCACTGGATGTCACGCGAGCGGCCGCATTCCACTTCATGGCCGTCGGCCAGTTGCTCCTGACCTATCCGTCGCGTCACACGTGGATGCGCCCGCTGCCCAACGCCTACCTCCATGCGGCGGTCATCCTCGGCGTCGGCATCCAGGTCGCAGCGGCGTCGCTGCCGTGGACGTCCGAGCTACTGGGACGAGCCGCCATTCCCGGCGAGCTCTGGGGCGTGGTGTTCGGCGGTGCGCTGCTCGCGTGGGGACTGGCGGAGACGTGCGCGCGGCTCGCCTGGCGCCGGCCCCGGCAAGAAGGGATCGGCTGACCACGCGCAGGTGAATCGGCAGGTCGCCCTGCAGGATGTGCAGGGCAGTGCCGCCGATGGTGGTCGTGGTGATGCGGACGCTCGGCGGACTCCCTGGTCACCACGGAACAGCCTGCGGATCGGTTCGGGCAGGAGTGCGAGGCGCCGCTGTGCAATACGCCATGGCGCGGCGCTCGCGCCGGCGCTACGCTGATGTCATGCGGAGAATCGTGCTGCTGTGGCAGCACAAGACCACAGTCATCGCGGCGCTCTGTGTTGCGGCGATCCTGGCGCACCTCGCGCTGCGCTTCGGTGCCAGTGCCGCTCCGGCCGTCTCCCGGATTCCGCTGCTGATCACGCTTGCCATCGGCGGTGTGCCGCTCCTCATCGACCTGTTGCGCAACCTGCTGAAGCGGGAATTCGGTTCCGACCTGCTCGGCGGCATTTCGATCATCACGTCGGTGCTGCTGGGTGAGTATCTGGCGGGCTCCATCATCGTGTTGATGCTCGCGGGAGGTGAAGCGCTCGAGAGCTACGCGTTGCGCAGCGCGTCCTCGGTGCTGGCGGCGCTGGCCAAGCGGATGCCGTCGGTGGCCCACCTGAAACGGCATGCGGAGATTGTGGACGTTGGTCTGCAGGAGGTGGCTGTCGGAGACACGCTGGTGGTCTACCCGCACGACATCTGCCCGGTGGACGGGGTTGTGGTCGATGGCCACGGCATGATGGACGAGTCCTACCTGACGGGCGAGCCGTTCCAGATCACCAAGACCCGTGGCTCGACGGTCATCTCGGGATCCATCAACGGCGAGTCCGCCTTGACGATTCGCACCACACAACTGGCCGCCGATTCGCGCTACGCGAAGATCATGAACGTGATGCGCGAGTCCGAGTCCAGTCGGCCGACGCTGCGCCGGCTTGGCGATCGCCTGGGTGCCATCTACACGCCCATTGCGTTGGCGGTTGCCGTTGCAGCCTGGGTGATGACGGGCGATCCGATTCGCTTCCTCGCGGTCATGGTCATCGCGACGCCGTGCCCGCTCCTCCTCGCCATCCCGATCGCGATCATCGGCTCCATTTCCCTGTGCGCGAGGCGGGCGATCATCGTGAAGAGTCCTGTCGTGCTCGAGCTGATCGCCGAGTGCCGCACGGCGATCTTCGACAAGACCGGGACGCTCACCTACGGCGAACCCGCCCTGACCGAGCAATTGATCGCCCCGGGCTTCTCACCGCCGGACGTGCTGAGCCTCGTCGCCAGCCTGGAGCGCTATTCGAAGCATCCGCTCGCGCGCGCCATTCTGGCGGCCGCGACGAAGACCGGGCTGCCGTTGTTGGAAGTGACCGAGGTGAGCGAAGCGCCGGGCCAGGGACTGCGTGGGACGGTGGATGGTCGTCAGGTGCAGGTCACCAGTCGGGGTAATCTGCTCGCGCAACAGATGCCTGGCGCCGACCAACTCCCGCCACTCGCCGGTGGCCTCGAGTGCGTGGTGGCCATCGACCAGCGCTACGCGGCGGCCCTGCGCTTTCGGGACGCGCCTCGTGCGGAGAGTCTGTCGTTCGTGAAGCACCTGGGCCCACGGCACCAGATCCAGAAGGTGATGATCGTGTCCGGCGACCGCGAGTCGGAGGTGCGCTATCTCGCGGAGCAGGTGGGGATCACCGTCATTCACGCGCAGCAGAGTCCCGAAGAAAAGCTCGCCATCGTCCGCGCGGAGACCGCGCTGGCCAGGACGTTGTACGTCGGGGATGGCATCAATGACGCCCCGGCGATGATGGCGGCCACGGTCGGCATGGCGATCGGACAGAACAGCGATGTGACCGCCGAAGCGGCGGGCGTGGTGGTGATGGACAACTCGCTCGAGAAGGTCGACGAGTTCATGCACATCAGCGGCCGGATGCGCTCCATCGCACTCCAGAGCGCCGTGGGCGGGATGGCGCTGAGCGTCATTGGCATGGCCTTCGCCGCCACCGGCCACTTGAGTCCAGTGGGCGGCGCCATCAGCCAGGAGGTCATCGACGTCCTGGCGGTGCTGAACGCCCTGCGTGCGGCTTTCCCCCCCACCGTCGCGCACGACCTCTGAAGCCGGGAGGCTACTGGCGACCCATCGGCACCTGCAGTACGATGCCGGCAGCTCGTCGGCGCACATCATGCGGCCGCCCCAAGGAGTGAACATGCTGACAACGATCTTCGCGCTCGTGCTGGCGCTGCTGCAGACCACGCCGCCCGTGCGCACGTTCTCGGGCGTCATCACCGACAGCGAGTGTGCCGACGGCAATCACAGCGGTATGCACATGGGCGACACGGCCGCCGAGTGCGCGAAGGCCTGCGTCGACTACCACCAGGCTACGCTGCTGTTGTACGACGGCACGACGTCGCATCGCCTCGACGATCAGAAGGCGGCGACGCCGTTCGCCGGGCAGAAGGTCACGGTCGTGGGGACGCGCAACGACGCCACCGGCGTCATCACCGTAAAGAGCATCGCCGCGGCCAAGTGAACGGCGCGCGGTGTTCCGTCTGATTTAGATCGACTATAGACATCGACGAAACTACCTATTTGTCTATGTCGCCGTCACGGTCTACGCTCCTGCCATCACACCAGAAGGAGACACGGACATGACGAACACGAACGCCAACGACCGCGCGCGACTCGCCGAGGACGACTACTTCCGGCGCCGGGACGCCGAACTGACCGAGCACGCGAGGCAGGCCCGCGAGCAGGCCTCGACCGAAGGCGCGCTAGCCAGGGAGACGCGCGAACTGGCCGACGCGCTCGGGGTGCATGATGCCGGCTCGCTCGGCACGCTCCACGCCGCCGGCTTCCGCGCCGGGAACAGCGGACTGCTCGACTGGCTGCCGGCCATCGATGTGGCGTGGGTGGACCACCTCGACGTGCGCGAGCGTCACGAGCTGCGGGTGCTGATGGCGTCCGACCCGCGCGCCGAGGCGCGCAGCCTGACGCTGATGACCGAGTTCCTCTTCATCCCGCCGTCCGAGTCGCTCATGGCGGCGGCTCGCGAGGTGCTGCGCCGTCAGCTTGCGGCGATGGACCCGGCCGCGCGCCGCACGCGCCTCACCGCAATCGTCGAGCACAGCGAAGCGGTGGCGGTGGCGTCCGGTGGCGTCTGGATCCTCGGCGCGGTCTCCGGCGAAGAGCGCCGTCGCATCGTCGCGATCCGGACGGGGCTGGGTGAGCCAGATCTCCTGGCCGTTCCCGCGGAGTTCCCGCACTAAGGACCGCGGCGGTTCGCCCCTCACCGCGCCGTGCGCCAGCACGTTGGTGCCAGCCCGACGGCATCACGCGTGGACACGGCCCCTGTCGCCGCACCGATCTCCTCCCGATACGGCTCGAGAGACCATGCGGCAGACCACGGCGGTTGTTCTCGCGCTTGTCAGCCTGTTCTGCGGCGGGTGCGGCGACGGGTCGTCCTCGTCGCCCACCTCGCCCTCCGAGCCGGCAGGTCCGCCTACCTTCACCGTCGCACCAATCGAGCCGTCAGCACTCCAGTACATCGTGCCGATCGGCAACATGGGCCCGTGGGCGCACACGTTTCCCACCGACCACGCGTATCTCTATCACCACCTCGGCTCAGGCACCTTCACGCCGATTCCTGTGCTGGCTCCAGCCGCAGGCACGGTCGAGAACACGTATCCAGGATTGAACGGCGAAGTGAAGGTGTGGGTGCGCATCAACAGCCAATTCACCTACTACTTCGACCACATCGTGCTGGCGAGCGGCCTTGCCACCGGCTCGCGAGTGGACGCGGGGGCCGTGCTCGGCACCTCCGGCGGCGCGGCGCTCGACTTCGCGGTGCGCGACATGGGGTTCGACGTCGGCTTCATCACGCCCGCGCGCTACGGCATGGACACCGTGCACGCCCAGTCACCGCTGAAGTACTTCAGCGATCCGCTGCGTTCGCAGTTCTATGCGAAGGTGCAACGTGAGGGAGGCAACCTCGATGGCCGTCTCAGCTTCGACCTCGACGGCACGCTCTCGGGCAACTGGTTCGCGGAGGATCTGCCGGTGGCGTCGAGCAGCAGCAACGACGTGAACGTCGGCAGCCGCCAGCTTGCCTTCGCGCGCGATGTGCGCTTTCCGGATCGCCAGCGGGTCTCGATCGGCGGCTTCGGCATCACCGGTCTCTACGGCGTGCCTCCCGATGCGCCCGACTTCGCCGCGATCACTCCCGGCACAGGGCAGGTTGTCTATCGGTTGCTCGAAGCGGGAGAGCCCGGCGGACCAGCGGGCACGCGGCAGGTGGCCCTGCTGGTGACGCAACTGCTCGAGGGGCGACGCCTGCGCGTCGAGGTGGTGCGCGACCAGATCGCGATCACCGCAGGGTTCTCATCCGCCGCGGCCGTCTACCTCCGTTGAGCAATCGCCGTCAGACGCTCACAAAGAAAACGGGCGGCCGATGTGCTGGCCGCCCGTGGCTCGAGCGGTTTCGAGGTCGGTGTAGTGTCCGCCTTGAGGCGGACCCCAGAAAGTCCGGCTAAAGCCGGACACTACGTACTACACCGAAACCGAAACGGCGCTAGAAGGTGAACCGCACCGCCAGTTGCACGACGCGCTTGTCGTTGGCGTTGCTGATCGAACCGAACGTCGACGAACCCCACGTGCCGTTCGGGTTCTGGAAGTTCGTGCGGTTGGTGAGGTTGAAGGCTTCCAGTCGCGCATCGGCCGCGCGGGTGCCGCCGAGGTGGAAGCGCTTCACCAGGCTCATGTCCACGGTGAACAGGCCGGGCCCCCACGCCGAGTTACGCGGCGCATTGCCGGCGGTGTTGATCGGCTGCAGCGCGTAGGCGGCAGCCGTCAGGTAGCGCACGCGGTCGGTTGAGGCATCGGAGTTCTGGTTGGGATCGCCCACCAGGTTCGGCCGCAGGACGCCGCCATTGCGGTTCAGGAAGCTGTACGCCAGCCCGGTGTTCGGGTCGGTGCCGCTCGTGGCGAGCGAGACGTTCACCGGCAACCCAGTTCGTGCCGTCCAGATCGTCGACAGTTGCCAGCCGCCGACCAGCGCATCGAGCGCCGCCGGCATGTCGCTGCCGATGGCGTGACCGCGGCCGATCGGCAGCTCCCACACCTGCGACGTGGTGAAGCGATGGCGCGGGAACTGCCCGTTCGGACCGCGCTCGCCCGCGAGCGCCTCGCGGACGTTCGACAGGTCTGGGCTGATGTACGCCTGCACACCGTTGCCGGTGTCCCACGCACCGGTTTCATCTTCGGCCTTCGCCAACGTGTAGGACGCCAGCGCGTAGAAGCCGTTCGAGAGCCGGCGCTCGAGCTTCGCCTGGAGGCCGTGATACATCGACTGGCTCTCGGTGATGTTGTAGCCAATCTGGAGCCAGCCCGGATAGGGCCGATTCGCGGCCACCGAGCCGTCGAGCCCGAAGACCGGGGCGTTCACCGCCAGGTTCGACAGGAGGTTGCGTCCGGCGTTGCCGACATACGCCAGCTCGAAGGTCGTCTTGCCCGGCAGCATGAACTGCGACGCCAGATTCCACTGATAGACCGTGGCCGCCTGCTGCGTGCGCTGCTGCGCTTTCACCGATACGGTCGTCGGGTTATAGGACGTGAGCAGGCTGCTCGGGAACGGATCCGAGAGCAGCACCGCTGCGCCGCGGCTGCCGGTGCCGTTAACCGAGGCCTGGACGAGCGACGGCGGGTTGAGCGCAATCACGCCTTCGCTGCCGCGCATATCTTCGATCGAGTAGAAGACACCGAAGCCGCCACGGACCACGACCTGCTCCGGCCGCGCCTGCCAGGCAAAGCCGAGCCGCGGACCGAAGTTGTTGCGGTCGGGATTGATCAGGTACTTGTCGTTCTCGGTCGTGAAGAGCAGCTGGCCCGTCGTGAAGTCGAAGTTCACGTTCTTGTTCTCGCCGGCGCCGTAGTAGGGCGTGCCGTATTCGTAGCGGAGGCCCAGGTTCAGCGTGAGGGCCGGCGATACCTTCCAGTCGTCCTGGATGAAGCCCGAGTACGCCTGCTGCGCCCACTCGACGACCGGAGCTGTCGTCGCCGACAGTGAGCGAGCCTGACCGAGCAACAGGTCGGCCACGTCGTTGTTCGTCACCGCGCCGCTGAACCCGTAGGCCGGCGTGCGCCGCTGGATGTCGACCAACTGGTTGTGCTTGCGGCGGAGTTCGGCGCCGGCGCGCACCGAGTGCGTGCCGAAGGTTCTCGTCAGCGTGTCGACGAACTGCCACTGCACCGGCTTCTGGAACTGCGGACGGAAGTTGCGCGTGCCAAGGTCGTTGTAGTTGGTGAGATCGATGAGCGGCAGACCACCGGTGGTGTTCACGAACTCCGGCATGCCGACGAAGCCGAAGGCGGACGCCGTCTGCTCTCCTGCCGTGGCGTGCGCGAACCGCGCGTTCGTGCGGTTGTAGCCGACACGCGCTTCGTTCACCATGCGGCCGCCGATCACCCGCGTCCACGTGACGCCGACGCTGTTGTTGCGGTTGTACTGCTCGCCCTGATTGCCGACGCCGTCGGCCAGGCCCGGGAAGATCGCGTCGCGGTTGATGGCCTGCTGCAGGAAGCTGTAGCGCACCATCAGGCGGTCCGCTGGCGACAGTAAGTAGTCGGTGCGCAGGTCGGTCTTGTTGGTCAGTTCATTGCCGGCGCGCTGCACCGCGTAGTTCTCGATGATGCGGCCACCCGAGCCGGCGCGACCGGGCTGGTTGGCGTTGGGATAGAGACCGAGCAGCTTGCTGCCGAGCGCGTCCCACCGGGCGCGGGGAATCGTGTTGTCGGGGAAGGCCAGGCCTGTCAGCGGGTCGATGATGGTGCTGGCAAAGATACCGTTCCTCTGGTCAGCCGTCGGCACGTTGGTGACGAAGCTGTTAGAGAAGGTCCGCTTGAACCCTTCGTACGACCCGAACAGGAAGATCTTGTCGCGCCGGAGCGGTCCGCCCAGCGTGCCGCCGCCCTGGTGCCACTGGAGGTTCTCCTTCGGCAGGTTGTTCTGCTCGGCGAGCCACGACTTGTTCGCCAGCGCCTTGTCGCGGTTGTAGTAGAACGCCGAACCGGCGAGGCGATTACTGCCCGACTTGAGCGAGACGTTGATGACCGCACCAGCCGAACGGCCGAACTCCGCCGAGAAGCTGTTGGTCTGCACCTTGAACTCGCCGATCGCATCGGGTGACGGCTGCACGACCTGCGTCGACAGCGCCTGGGCGTTTGTCGTGCCCTGGTTGTTGTCGAACCCGTCGAGCACGAAGTTATTCTGCGTCTGGTAATTGCCGTTACTGACGAACCAGCCGGGGCCGCGCGTCTCGAGCGTCTGCGAGGTGGGCGCCGTGCCGGGCACGAGCAGCGCAAGCTCCGTATAGCGACGGCCGGCGAGCGGCAGTTCGACCGCCACCGCTCCCTGTATTACCTGCCCGATGGAGCCGTCCTCGGTCTGGATGACGGCTGGCGTCGAGACGACACGTACGGTCTCGGCCACCGAGGCGACCTCCAGTGGCACGGTCAGGAAGCGACGCTCGTTGACGGCGATCGTCACGTCGCCGACTTCCATGGTCCTGAAGCCGGATAGCGCAACGGTCACGGTATACGTGCCGCGCGACACAGGCACGAAGAACGCGTAGCCGCTGGTGTCGGTGACGCCGGTGCGGCGGTCGTTCGTCGCCGCGTTGATCACGTCGATGGTCGCGCCAGGGACGATGCCCTGTGTGGCGTCAGTGACGAGCACGCGGAGGGCGCCGGAATCGGTCTGCGCGAAGGCAGCGGTGGCAAGGAGCCCCACGCAGGAAAGCGTGAACAGAAGGCGGGACAGGGTCTTCATCAGCAACGTTGATCTCCAGGGAACGCGCGGACGGCTCGGTCCGCGTGAGACATCAGCGTAGGGGCCGGGTCCGACGAACCGGTCAACGTCGCGTCACGTTCGTGCGAAGTCGATGCGAACGCCGTACAACGTCGTGTCCGTCACAGGAACGCAATATCGCGCTGCTAGCGTGACGCCGTGAACATGAAACGCTCGCTGCTCGTGGTGTTGTCCGTATGCGCGTGGTTCCTGCCGGTGGCGGCTGAAGAATCGCGCGCCAAGAACGTGGTGCTGTTCCTCGCAGACGCGGCGGGCATCCCGACCATCAACGCGGCGAGCCGCATGGGCTACGGCGCGCCGCAGCGGCTCTTCGTGCAGCGGTTGCCGTTCATCGGCCTGTCCGACACCAGCACCGCGTCGGAGTGGGTGACCGACTCGGCCGCCGGCATGACGGCGATCGTCACCGGCATCAAGACCCACAACGGCGTCATCGCACAGGGGCCGGACGCCGTGCGCGGAACGAAGGACGGCACGCCGCTCAAGACACTCCTCGACTACGCCGAGGAGCATGGCCTCGCGACCGGCATCATCTCCAACGACTCGATTGCCGGCGCCACGCCCGCGGCCCTCTACGCGCACGCCAACGACCGGTCACGCTTCGCGCAGATCGTCGTGCAGGCGTTCGAGACCCGCAGCGGCGACGGTCTCGACGTGCTGATCGGCTCCGCCGCGAGCGAGCGCGCGGCCGCCGCGGCGGCGGGCACCGACCTTGACGCACTGGCGGCCCGCGCCGCACGCCCGCTCTACCGCACGCTCGATGCGGTCCCCGCCGACGCACGACGTGCGTTCGTCTTCGCCGATGGCAGTGAGTTCGACCTGCAGCGTGCCGTCGATACCGCGATCGCCATCCTGTCGCGGCAGCCGAACGGCTACTTCCTGATGGTCGAATCTGATGCGCACACGGACCGGCCCGAGCAGGGCCTGCGGCACCTGGTGGAGTTCGATCGTGTCATCGAGCGCGTGGCGCAACATGCCTCCTCCGACACGCTGATGCTGTTCACGGCCGATCACTCTTTCGACCTGCGCATTCACGACGGCAGGAACGGCGACAGCGTGCTGGCTGGCCTCGACCCGGCCTCGCCGCGTGCCAACCCCTCACTGCGCCTGCCTAACGTGCGCATCGACGACACACATACCGGCGAGGAAGTGATGGTCGCGGCCAGCGGCCCCGGCGCCTCCCGCGTGCATGGCTACCTCGCCAATACCGACCTGTTTCACATCATGCTCGACGCGTGGGGGTGGAAATGACCGGACGGCTGACGCTCGTGGCGGTGGCGCTCGCCGCCGTGTCTCTCGGCGCATCGACGCCGACTCCGCTCCGCGGCCCGATCGTCGACGCCCACAACTGCTACCCGGAGGACGGGAAGTGGACCGATCGCCTGGCGCGGGCCCTTGGCACGAACCAGCGGCCGATCGGCATCGAGCAGGATCTGGTGTGGAAGCCCGATGGACTGGGTGGCGGCACCTCCGTCGTCGCACACAGCACGACGCTGGCAGGCGGAGAGCCGACGCTCGAGGATCACTTCTTCAAGGTGGTCGCACCCAGGCTGGACGAGGCGCTCGCCGCCGGTGCCACCGACACGTGGCCCCTCATCGTGCTGCACTTCGACTTCAAGACCAACGAGCCCGAGCATCACCGCTACGTCCTGTCGCTGCTGGCGCGATACGAGCGCTGGCTGACCACGACGACGCGAGGTGCTGATGACCGCGTGCGAGCGCTGACGATGGGGCCGTTGCTGGTGCTGACCGAAGCGGGTGAGAGCCAGGAACGCGACTTCTACGAGTCGCTGCCGGTGGGTGCGCCGATGCTGATCTTCGGCACCGTGCCGAACGTGTCGCTGACCACCTCGCGCACGCCCGGCGCGCAGTCCGATGCGGCGATCGCCGCGACGCCGACAACGCTGATGCCGGCCGGCGCCACCAACTACCGCCGCTGGGCGAACTTTCCGTGGGCGGTGGTGGAACGGGGCGGGCAGGGACGCGCCGGAACGTGGGATGCCGCCGACATCAATCGGCTGCGCGCGGTCGTGGCGCGCGCGCACGAACTCGGCCTGTGGCTGCGCTTCTATACACTCGACGGTTTCGCGCCCGCCGACGATCGGGGATGGTCCGCGGGCTACAACTTCGGTTCGACCAGCGCGGTGCGCGAACGCTGGCGCGCGGCCATCAGCGCCGGCGTCGATCTCATTGCCACGGATCAGTACGAGGCACTCGCGCACGAACTGACGGTGACGACGACGCCTTCGGCGGGGCGCTGAGGCGAGCATGAAAGCCATCGGCGCTGTCGTCGGCTCCGCCTGCGCGCTCGGGTTGATGAGCCTGGCGCCGTCCGCGTCCACTGGCCGGCTCGTGAGCGAGCGGTTCAAACAGCTCACGCGCGCGGCGGCGTGGCAGCCGGCCGGTGCACGCATGCTCGCCTTCGACACCTTTCATCCGCAGGGTCTTGTGAAGATCGGCGACGCGTTCTTCCTGTCGTCGGTGGAAGTCATCACGCCGCCGATACGCGTGTCGCAGCCAGTAGCCGGTGTCGATCGCAGCACGGGCGAGGGGCGGGGCCATCTGTTCAAGTTCGACGCCGACGGACGGCTGCTGGCGGACCTGACGCTTGGTGAAGGCGCGATGTATCACCCTGGCGGCATCGACTTCGACGGGCAGTTCATCTGGGTGCCGGTGGCCGAATACCGGCCCGACAGTCGCTCCATCGTCTACCGGGTCGACCCTGTCGCGATGACGGCGACGGAGCTGTTCCGCTACCCAGACCACGTCGGCGCCATCGTTCACGACGCCGAGGACCGCGCGCTGCACGGGGTCACCTGGGGTTCGCGCCGGTTCCTGCGCTGGCCGCTCGACGTGCGCGGACGCGTCGCTGACGCACCGGCCATTCGGCGCAATGTGTCGTTCTACGTCGACTATCAGGACTGCAAGGCGCTCGGCGGCGGCGAGATGCTGTGCGGCGGGGTGAGCAGCTACCGCGTGGGCGGGTCGCCGGCGCCGCTCGCGCTGGGTGGGATGGAGCTCGTCAGCCTGGGAACGGGCCGCGCCATCCATCAGCTGCCGATCGAACTCTGGACCGACACGGGCCGGCCGATGACGCAGAATCCGTTCTGGGTCGAGCCTGGCCCGTCAACAGCGGGCGGCCTTCGCGTCTACTTCCTGCCGGAGGATCGCCGGTCGACGCTCTACACGTTCGACGTGTCCGACGAGCAAGAACGCTGACGGCAGCCGCAGCGACGCGACCACAGTCGTCGGCCACCGTGTGACTGTCGAGCAACGGCTCCCGCAGGGCGTCGCGTTCGGCTCACGCGCAACGATCCGGTCGATGCCCGGCAACCACATCGCCTCGTGCACCAGGACGTCGGCGCCGCGCGCCAACTCGATCAGGCGATCGCTCTTCGTCGTATCGGCCACACCAGCAGGACCAGGTTGCCGCAATCGACGACGTACACCCTGTCGTCGACGATGGTCGCCTGCGCCGCGGCCGCCGCTGACGACGGAGTCTCCTACTTTCGCCACGTGATAACGTCCGGCTCATGTCGAGCCGATTTGTCCACGCCCGCAGCCCCTATCTTGTGCCGTTCACCGGTGGATTCCGCGCCGCCACGGCGCCGACGACGCCGCCGCGTGGCCGGGGCGACAAGGGCGCGAATGAACAGGCGCTGGCCGTGTCGATCGGTGCGATGCGGAAGCTGCAGTCGCGCCTGCTCGCCAACGACCGCCGGTCGCTCCTCGTCGTGTTCCAGGCGCTCGACGCCGCAGGCAAGGACGGGACGATCAAGGCCGTGATGTCGGGCATCAACCCGGCTGGGTGCGAGGTGCACGCCTTCAAGAAGCCCAGCGACGACGAACTGGATCACGACTTCATATGGCGCGCCTATCAGCATGTGCCCGAGCGCGGCCGCATCGGCATCTTCAATCGCAGTCACTACGAGGAAGTGCTCGTGGTGAAGGTGCATCCGGAGCTCCTCGATGGCCAGCGTCTGCCGGAGCGTCCGTCGATGAAGGCCCTCTGGAGCGAACGGTACGAGTCGATCCGCGATTTCGAGAGACACCTCGCGCGCAACGGCACGACGGTCGTCAAGTTCTTCCTCAATGTGTCGAAGGCCGAACAGAAGAAGCGGCTGCTGGCGCGGATTGCCGATCCCGAAGCCAACTGGAAGTTCCAGGCGGGCGACGTGAACGAGCGCAGGCGGTTCGGCAAGTATCTGGCGGCGTACGGGGACGCGTTGAACGAGACGTCGCGTCCATGGGCGCCGTGGTATGCCGTGCCTGCCGATGACAAGGACTTCATGCGGCGGACCGTCGCCGAAATCCTGGTCGAGACGCTGAAGGGACTCGATCTGCACTATCCGGTGCCGAGCCAGGACGCGCAGCGGGCCATGGCTGCCGCGAAGCGGACGCTGCTGGCGGAAACGTAGCGGCGCGCGGATGACGCTCGGTCAGCCGGACGACAACGGTCGCTGCCAGAGCCCGAGGGTGACGATAACCTCGAGGCCGACCCCCGAGACTGGCGCCTGCAGCGCCAGCGTCCCCCGGTGCAGGTCGACGATGCGCTGGACGATGGACAAGCCCAGCCCGCTGCCGGGTGCCTTCATGCCAGGGGGCCGGTAGAAGCGACGGCCGATGTTCGCGCGCTCGTCGGCGGCAATGCCTGGGCCGGCATCCCGCACATGGACGCGCACTGCGGTGGCGTCGACGTCCACGTCGACAGACACTGTGGTCCCGCCAGGGCTGTAGCGGACGGCGTTGTCGATGAGGTTGCGGAAAAGCATACCGAGGAGCCCGACGTCGCCGGAGACGGTTGCGCCCTGGCTGCCGGTCAGCTCGAGATCGATCGACTTCGCCAGCGCGGTGTGCGCGAGATCGCCGAGTACGCTTTTCAACACGGCGCCGACGTTGACCTGCGTCGGCCGGAACGAGACGGCGTCCGGCGCCAGCCGTGCCAGCGTCAGCATCTGCTCCACGGCATGGTTCGCGCGGTCGCAGCCGGCCATGACGCCGTCCAGCGCCCTGGACCGCTCGGCCTCGTCGGTCGCGCCCCTGGCCACCTGTGCCTGCGCGCGAATGCCGGCGAGCGGGGTCCGCAACTCGTGGGCGGCGTCGGCCGTGAAACGGCGCTCCTGTTCAATCAACCCGTGGACCCGTTCGAAGAGCACGTTGAGGTTCGACACGAGCGCGCCGACCTCAGACGGGGCGTCCGCGGCGTCGAGCGGTGTCAGGTTGTCCGCTTCGCGCCGCGCCACCTGCCGATTGAGGTGCGTCAGCGACTGCGTCGCGCGGCCCACGGCCCCCCAGAGGAGCAGGCCGAGGATGGGCAGGGTGATCGCGAGAGGCACGAGGAAGTTCCGGGCGACTGAGGTCGCGAGCTCGTCGCGTTCGAAGTGCTGCTCGGCCACCTGCACGAGCACGCCATTGCGCGCGTCCCACGTACTGAAGACGCGCCAGTCACTGCCGCCGATGGTCGTGTCGCTGAAGCCGTCCCGCACCGTCGAGAGCGGCGTGTCCGGTGCGTTCTGCGAGTGCAACCCGAGCGTCGTCCCCTCCCTCCACAGCTGGAACATCACCCGCCGGCCGTAGCGGTGCAGCACCGGTGCGTGTTCGGTGTCGACGGCGGCGTCCTCGTCGTCGGCTTTCTGGATGCTGATGAGTGACGCGGTCTGCGCCAGATGCGCGTCGAGTACTTCCGCCACCTCGTGCCTGGCGTCGAGAAAGCTGACCGTTGCCGCGACGATCCACGCGACAGACACGGCGGTCAGCAGCAGGACCAGCAACTGTCGGCGAACGGAGCGCTGGCGGGGTCTAGCCATGTTCGCCTCTCGGCAGCACATAGCCGACGCCTCGAATCGTCTTCACGACGTCGGCGCCGAGCTTTCGCCGCAGGTGATGCACGTGCACTTCCACGGCATTGCTCTCGACCTCTTCGCCCCAGCGATACAGGCGCTCCTCCAGTTGCTCCCGCGAGAGCACACGACCGGCGTTGAGCATCAACTCCTGGAGCAACGTGAACTCCTTCGGCTGCAGGTCGACCGAGCGGCCGTCCCGCGCGACGCCTCGCGAGGCCGCGTCCAGCGTCAGGTCGCCAACCCGCAGCAGCGGGTCAGGCACACCGCGGGAGCGCCTGACGAGCGCACGCAGCCGGGCTGCCAGTTCATCGAGGTCGGTCGGCTTGACCACGTAGTCGTCGGCGCCGCTGTCCAGGCCCGCGATGCGGTCGTGCACGGCATCGCGCGCCGTGAGGATCAGCACCGGCACCGTGTTGCCCCTGGCCCGCTCTCGTCGAAGCAGGTCGAGGCCACCGATACCGGGAAGGCCGAGGTCGAGGACGATCGCCGCGAACGGCTCGACGCCCATCGCGGTCTGTGCCTCGCGGCCATCCTGTACCCACTCCGGCTCGAAGCCGCGCTGCTTGAGTCCGGCCTTGAGGGCGTCACCAAGCAGCGGGTCATCCTCGACAATCAGCACACGCATGAAACTCCCTGATCAGGCGGCCACACGCTCGATGGTCCACTGTCCGTAGGCATTGATGAAATGGGCGCCATGGTTGCGAAGCACCTGCACGATTGAGGCCCAGTCGCCGCCGACATGGACGTGCACGTCCACGACGTGGTGTCCGCTGGCGAGTTCGGACTCATAGCGGCGAAGGTGGTTGCCTTCGATGTGCAGGCTCTGCATGGCACGCAGCGCATGCGTCAAGCCGCCGCTGTGCGCACCCTCGGCGTCCACCTGGTGCAGCGCCTCCGGTCCGGAGAGGTCGGCCACTTCCGATTCCGGGATGCCGACACGTTCGAGCGTCTCGACGGCGGCGTGGGCATTCTCGGCATCGTCGATGACTGCAATGATCCGGTTCGTCAGGCTTCGCAGGTCGTGTCCGTGGTGTGTGGTGTTCATCTCGGCCTCCAAGTGTTAAGTCTCGAAAGCCAGTGTAGGCAGTGAATCTTACAGGTTCCTTAACGCCTCCCGTTGACGTCGGCGGGGGCTCACGAGCCGGCCATCATCGTCTGCAGTCGCGGTGTCGACAGCACCCGGTGCATCGTCAGGAAGAGCACCGTGCCCGCCGTGCCGAGGTAGAGGGCGGTGGCCCAGACCATTGCGGTCTCGCTGCCGACGAGCACGCCGTGGACGAACGCCAGCCAGAACGCCACGAAACTGGCGTAGTGCAGCCGACGCCACAACTGGCCGCCGAGCCGGCGCCGCACCTGGAAACTGCCAATCAGCAGCAGCGAGAGCCAGAGCGCCACCTGCCCGCAGGCCACCAGGAGCGGCTGGTGCTGCCCGGCGAACGGCACGATGATGGCCCCGAGGGAGAACGCCACGTAACGGTCGCCCAGCAGAACCAGACTATGGAAGCAGGCGAATCCGACGCTCAGGCTGCTGAGGTACTCGTGTGCGCCGAGCAGTTGTGGCGGGCGTGCCCACGCGCGGCCGGTTCCCGTGCTGAGCAACAGGCCCCACATCACCGAACCCCAGAGCAACAGGTAGGCGACGAATCCGGACGCCCGGCTCAGATACCAGAACGACGTCGATTCGCCCGCGACCCCGGTGGCGCCGACCCCGATCGCAAAGCCGCCGGCTGCCAGCGCGGCGCCCGCCACCGCGCTCAGGAACAGGCTGCCCGGTGCGACCGCGCTCTCGATACGCTCAGTGGGTTGATGCATGACGTGGTGTCCTTTCGTGCGCGAAGTGGCCAACGACGATCTCGCGGCCGTGCGTGTCGGTCAGCAAGCCGGACAGGTGTCGCTCGGTGAGGTACGCGGCGCCCGCCTCGCTGCCGAGCACCAGCACCACCTTGGCCGCGACGTCGGCCGCTACGGCGTGCGCGGCGTGCACCGTCACCGAATGGAGGTCGCTGTCGGCCGAGGTGCCGGTGCGTGGGTCGACCACGTGGTGGAACACGCGAGTGCCGCGGTTCCAGCGGCGTCCGCCCACGCTGCTGGTGGCCAGTGCACCGCTTGCGAGGCGAACGAGCGACCGGTCCTGGTCCGGCTCGAACGGATCCTGGACAGCGATGGGCCAGGGCTCATCCCCAACGGTGCCGATGGCGCGCAGGTCGCCGCCGGCATCGACGAGGACCGGACCCAGCGGTGCGAGCGCCGTCGCCACACGGTCGACGGTCCAGCCTTTCGCGATACCCCCGAGGTCGACCGCCAGGTCTGCCGGGAGCGAGACGAGGCCGGCGTGGCAGTCGAGCTCGACGCGCCGCCACGCTCCCAGCGTGGGACGCGCCTCGTCAACCGCGGGGTCGCGCTGCTGCGCGAGCGTCTCGAACGACCGGTCGTATCCGATGCGCTCCATCGTCTTCAGGAGTGTGGGGTCGTAGATGCCACCGCTGTCAGCCGCGGCATCCAGCGCGGCACCGAGCACCGTGCACAGCAGCGGCGACACCGCGTGGCGTCCGCTGCCGGCCGCACGGTTCACCGCGCTGAGCCCGGAGGCAGGGCGGAAGCGGCTCAGCTCGCGCTCGACGCGCGCGAAGACGCCCTCGGCCCACAGGAGTGACTGACGCACGTGCGCCTCCTGCTGTGGCGAGGCGGACCACACCCAGAGGTCGACGCTCGTGTTCATCGCGCGACAGTGATGTTCGAGCAGCATGGCTCTCACGAGCGCCGCGTGCGCGTCACCGGCGTCCGGAACACGGGCTGCTGCGGAATGGCGCGCAGGGCAGTGGCGTTGGTTGGGCGACGTGCGATGCCGCCTGCAACCGGGACGCGTACGACACTGCCCGGCGCGGCCGGTGCGGGCGGCAGGGTCGAGGCGACGGCGCTGGCGGCCGTGTGCTCAGCCTCCGGAAACGCCACCCATCCGAGGGCGGTGACGCCGAGACTCGTGAGCAGCAGCCACGCCTTCCACCACTGGCTGGCACCGGCGGCAGGCGCTGTGTGGTTGGCGGCCGGCTGACCGTTCGGTGAGCTGGTGTGCGGTGTGGGTGTCATGACGTGCGTCTCCCCTGCAGCAGTGTGGCGGTGCCGGGCACGGCGTGGTCAGTGGCGCTCCGAACGCTGCCGCCCAACCGTGCGCTCGCGAGGGCCGTCATCATCGTCATGCTCGCGACGTTCAACGCGGTCGCCGCGGCGTGCGAGCGGCGCGTCGGCCGACTGCGCCGACTGGAGGGTCTGGACCTGGACGTAGGCGTTATCGAGTGCGCGATAGGCGTCCTCGAGCTTCGTGCGATACGCCGCGACCTCATCCTGGGCGCCATCGGCCGCGGGCGGTGCCTGCGCCGAGAGGGTGTCGGCGACCGGCGCGTCCGCACCGGTGCGCAACCACCCGTTATGAAGGGCGAGGGCCAGCGTCGCTCCACACAGCAGCAGCAGCGTGAGTAACCCCGAGACGATGACGACTGATCGATTCGCGGAACCGTGCATGGCACATCTCCTTGTCCTGTAGAACCTGGTGAGGAGTGTGGCCGGCGAACCTTAAAGGGGCCTTATCGCAATACCGACTGGCACCAACCCGCCGCCTCGTGATGTGATGGACGCACGATGGCCGACCGCCCGATGCACCTGCACAGCTCCCACTTCCGCGGATGGGCCAAGCCCGGACCGATGCCGCCCGGCGGCGAACCGGCGCCCGACGTCCCGCCCGGCGAGTCGCTCGATGCCATCAGCGGTCACTTCCGTCTCTTCCAACTGCGCGCCGGGCATCGCTTCTCGACCGACGATGTGCTGACGGCGTGGTATGGCAGCAGTTGGGCGCCGACGGCGTCCCGTGTGCTCGACCTCGGCTCGGGGATCGGATCGGTCGGCATGGTGGCGGCGTGGCGCCTGCCCGGCGCCCGGTTCGTCACCATCGAGGCGCAAGAGGAGAGCGTGCGCCTGGCGCGCAAGTCGGCGGCCTACAACGGCCTGACGGCGCGCTACGACATCAGGCTCGGCGACTTCCGCGATCCCGAGGCGCTCGGCGCCGACGAGCAGTTCGACCTGGTGCTCGGCAGCCCCCCCTACTTTCCGCTCGGCACCGGCAACGAAGGGGATCATCCACAGAAGATCCAGTGCCGCTTCGAAGTGCGGGGCGACATCGCGGATTACACCAGGGTGGCGACGGCGCACCTCGCCCCTGGCGGACTATTCGCCTGCGTGTTCCCCTCGAAGCAACTCGACCGCCTGCAGCGAGCCGCCGCCGACGCGGCGGCGGTGATCGTCCGGCGCAGGCCGGTGGTGTTTCGTGAAGGCGATGCGCCGCTGGTGGAGTTGTTCGCGATGATGCGGTCGGGCGATCTCCCCGAGGAGATGCGCGGCCGGACGTGGGTGGAGCCGGCGCTGGTGATCCGGAGTGCCTCGGGCGACGTGCACCCCGAGTACGCCGCGGTCAAGCTGGCGTTCGGGTTCCCGCCGTAAGTCTCGAGCGCTCTGGACGAGTCACTCCAGCGTGAGGGGTGCCAGGCAGTCGCTCGTGCCGTCGCCTTCGAGCGGTAGCCAGGTGGAGAAGGCGCCGTCGGTGGCCGCGATGATGAGGACCGGCGAGAGGCTGCTGGCCTCGAACGCGCGACCCGCGGCGCGTGCCGCGACCTGCTGACGGAACGGCGCGAACGGCGCGTGCTCGAAGCGCACGAAGAAGAGCTCGCGCGTCAGTCCGGGCTCGCTCACCCGCCGTGTCGCCATGCAGACCGGTTTCGGCTGGATCGACTCGAGCCCGCTCTCGCGCGCCAGGGCGAGCAGCGCGTCAGGAGTCACCGTCGTCGACAACGCCCGGTCGTATTCGCCTTTCAGCACCAGCGGCATCGCCACCGGATTCGGACCGCTGAGCGACAGGCCCGACCGCGAGAAGAGCTGGCTGAAGAGCGGGCGGCCCATGCCGTTCGGCGGGAAGAGCGCCAGCATCACGCCTGACGTGTCGGCATCTGGCGCCAGCGCGACGGTCCACCCGGCCAGACCGGCTCGCGCCATCGTGTAGGGGGTGGAGCCGGTGCTCCGCGCGGAGCGGACGAACAGCACGCCGAAAATGCCAAGGGCAACCAGCCCGAGGACGAGCTTGATGAACACGGTCCGACGCATTGTGTATCCGACTATACCGGGGATGGCGACCGACCGGCGCACCGCCCGCCTACACCTGTAGCGGAGCCCCTGGTACCAGTTCCGGGTTGGCGACGAAGCGGTAGCCGACGCCGCGAACGGTCTGCAGGTGCCGCGGACGGGCGGGCTCGTCCTCGATGTAGCGGCGGATGCGCACCACGAAGTTGTCGATGGCGCGGGTGTCGGTGTCTTCGTGCACGTTCCAGACGCGATCGAGGATCGTCTTGCGCGCCACCGGCTTGCCCTCGTTCTCGACGAAGTAGCGGAGCAGGGCCGCTTCCATCAGCGTCAGCGGCATCCGCCGCTCGCCCACGCGCACCTCGAGCTGTTCGAAGTCGATCACCTTGTCGCCGAACGCGAATGCGCTGAGCGGCGGCGTCGCCGGACCGGGCTGGTTCTGCACGTCGAGCCGGAACCACTCGTGGCGGCGCAGCAGGCCGCGTACACGCGAGAGGAAAATCGGCAGCTCGAACGGCTTGGTGAGGTAGTCGTCGGCCCCCGCTCCGAAGCCGCTCAGCACATCGTCCGACCGGCCGCGCGCCGTGAGGATGAGGACCGGCACGTAGAGCTGCTGCCGGCGCAACTCGGCCGTCACCTCGAAGCCGTTGATGCCGGGCAGCATGACGTCGAGCACCACCAGGTCGTAACGGCGCGGCTGTTCGGTGAGCAGGCGCAGGGCATCCTCGCCGGTGTCGGCAAGGTCGACCTCGTGGTCGTCGGCCTCCAGGTTGAACCGCAGGCCGTCGGCCAGGTGCCGTTCGTCTTCGACGACGAGGATGCGGCTCATGACGTGACCGTTGTGAGCGGCAACTGCACGGTGAAGGTCGTGCCCAGTCCCTCGCCGTCGCTTTCAGCGAACACCGTGCCGCCGTGCCGCGCCACCACCGCGCGCACGATGAACAGGCCGAGGCCTGCGCCCTTGATGCGCGAGGTCATCGCGCCGGGGATGCGGTAGAACCGCTTGAAGATCTGGCTCAGCTCGGCGACAGGGATGCCGAGGCCGCGGTCGCTCACGCGGATGGTGGCAGCACGCGTGCCGGACTGCGTCAGTTCCACGGCCACCGTCACGCTGTTGCCCGAGTACTTGATGGCGTTGTCGATGAGGTTCAGCACCACCGCCTTGAGGTCGTCCTCGTCACCGAGTACGCGCGGCGGCCGTTCGGCCGGGAACGTCGCATTGTAGGTGAGCTCGCCTGGCGTGAGCCGGTAGCGGGTCTGGGCCAGCGCCAGACATTCGTCCATGACGCGCCCCAGATCGATGGGACGGAAGCCGCCTTTCGTCTGGCCGTTACGCAGGCGGCCGGCGCGCAGCACCTGTTCGACGGTGCTGAGCAGGCGGTCGCAGTCGTCCACCATCACCTGGTAGAACTCCTGCCGCTTCGGCTCGTCCACCGGCCGTTGCTGCAGCGTCTGCAGGTGCAGCTTCACCGACGCAATCGGCGTCTTCAGCTCGTGCGTGACGGCGTTGATGAAGTTTTCGTGCTGTTCGTTCCGGCGGATTTCGCGCACCAGGAAGATGGTGTTCAGCACGACGCCAGTGATGATGAGGGGAAAGAGAATGAGGCCGGCTATCAGTAGCCCGGCCTCTCTCCACGAGAAGATGACCCATCCGATGTTGAGGGCGATCGCGCCGCCAACGCCCAGGATGCCCAGGACGATGAAGACGATCGACTTCCGGAGAGCCCCTGACCGCATGGGGTCAGGATACGACTAGGCGGCGGCTTCTTCCAACGACTTGACGTTGGCGACCTTCAGGTCCCACACGAGGCCAACCGCGTTCAGCAGCTTCAGCGACACCCAGGTCCAGTCGAACTCGTACCACGCGAGGCCGTGCTTCGCCGACACCGGATGCGCATGGTGGTTGTTGTGCCAGCCCTCGCCGAAGGTGAGCAGCGCCACCCACCAGACGTTGCGCGAGTCGTCGTCGGTCTCGAAGCGGCGGCCACCGAAGATGTGGGTCGCCGAGTTGATGAGCCACGTGGCGTGCAGGCCGACGGTGACGCGCAGGAAGATGGCCCAGATCACCAGCCCCCAGCCGCCCCAGGCGAGCAGCCCGAGGCCGAGCGTGGTGAGCGGCACCCAGTGGTAGCCCGAGAGCCAGCGGTAGAAGCGGTCCTTGCTCAGGTCGGGCGCGTAGCGCGCCAGGCGCGCGGTGTCGTCGTGCTGGGCCTCACCGAAGATGATCCAGCCGGCATGCGCCCAGAACCCGCTGACGCGCGGCGAATGCGGATCTTCAGGCTGGTCGGAGAACTGATGGTGGAGGCGGTGCGTCGCCACCCAGAAGATCGGGCCGCCTTCGAGCGTCAGCGTGCCGCAGATCGCGAGGAAGTAGTCGAACCACAGGTAGGTCTTGAACCCGCGGTGCGTGTGCAGGCGGTGGTACCCCATGCTGATGCCCAGGCCTACAGCCATCCAGTGCAGGACGAGCGCGACGATGAGGTTCCGCCAGCTGAACGTGAAGACGGCGAACAGCGACATCACGTGGAAGACAATCAGGACGCCGGTGGTGACCGGGCTGACACCCTGCTTGTACTGCTGCTTGGCTTTCTCGAGATAGGGATTGGACACGAAGGTTTCCTCTAAGAATGCGGGTCGACGTGAGTAAAACAGGTCGATTCAGCTTAGAGGCGGTGCCGCGCGGCGACTGTAAGAGTTCTGTAATACCTGCCCGACCTGTCCTGCCTTACCCGCCCTGAGCGACCGCACCCGCGCCAGCACGCGCGCGCGGAGTGTGCCACCGGGTCGCGCTGGCGGGCGACCATCTGCTTCAGCCTCGAGGCACGCGCCGCTGTCGGGTTGATCAGCAGGGCCAAGCGTCCGTCCGAGTCGAGCACTTCGACGTTCGGGACCGTAGGTCCAGCGCCGATCCGGCGAAGTCGGCCGCGGCGTCGGTGACCGTTACGCGGAAGTAGGCGGCTCGTCGCCGACGTCGGCCACGCCCGACTCGTTGCCGAGCGTGCCGGCCGACGCAATCATTACGGCGCCGATCCCGAGCCAGTGCACGAGCGTCAACTGCTCGTGCAGGAGCCACAGCCCGGTGAGCGCGCCGAGCGC